>JBDTWH010000138.1:0-28435 GCA_040006795.1 Actinomycetota bacterium
GGGAAGCGAGTCCAGAGCCCAATGAGACTAGGAATGAGACCAAGACAGAAACGCCAGCCGGAGCACTTGTGCTCCGACCGGCGTTTCCGCTGGTCAGCGGCGGTGGCGGTGGTGTGTTGGTTCAGGACATCGGCGACACATGTCTCAAGACACCAGGGGGCGCCGCCGAAGGCTGCGCATCCCATCGAACTGGCCCTGGGCCACCGCAATCGTGAACGCATTCGCCCGGATCGTCGCGATCCCGGCACCCGGCTGAGCGACCGGCATCACCCGCCCAACCGACCAAGGACCTCGGAGAACCGCCACCCGGAAGCGCCACCCGGGCCGTCGTCATACCCACCCACCGATTCCCTGAAGATTCCCACCATCACGAGCTCAACGACGCGAATCAAGCTCCTCGTGAAAGACCGGGGCTGACGGAACTCAGCCCGCCGACATTGACCTGGCGACCGGCAGGCAGCCGTGCGTACATCGGCGCAAGCTGGGTGGTGGCGAGAGCGACCAGGCTCGCCTGATCGACGATCACGCCCTTCGGCTGTCCTGTTGAACCCGACGTAAGCCGGGGCAGCGGCCGGGCGACCGGTTGCAGCGGGCTCCGCTGAGCCCGCCAGGAGCGCGGACACGGAGACCGGCTCCACATCAGCGAAGGGATCGTCCGCGACGACCAGGGCGACGCCCGCCTCGGTCAGGAGCAGACGGCGCCGGGCCTCGGGGTGCTGCGGATCTAGCAGCAGGAAGGCGCCGCCCGCGCACCAGGTGGCGAGCATCGCGACGATCAGGTCGCTGCGCCTGGACATGCAGATCCCCACCACAACGCCCGTCCGCACTCCGCGAACCTGCAAGCCTGCGGCCATCCTGCGGGCCCCGGCGAGCAACTCGGCGAAGGTGCGCCGTTCCCCGTTCGCGCTGACGGCCTCTCGTTCCGGGGTCGTCGCGGCGGTCAGCGCGAACAGGCGCCAGGCCGACGCGAATATCGCCGAAGTGGGGCCATTCTGCAATTCGCCGCCGGCACCGAGCAACAGCGTCTCCGCCTCTTCGGTCTGGTCGAGTTTCGGGATGCTTCCGATCGGGAAGGACGCACACGATCACCCTGAACCAGTATGCCCTGCTCGAGTTCACCGAGGTACTTCGCACAGCCGATGGCGGCCAGGTGATGCGTCTCATGCTCTCGGCAATGCGCAAGCCCTGGTCGATCCCGGAGAACTGGCCGCCGCCGAGTACCGCGGCGTATCCTTCGCCAACACGGTGGGGTCCTCCAGGACCTAGACGGTGTGGAGTAACCACGCATCAACGAGCGGTTACTCCATACCGTCTAGCTAGACTTCGAGAAAGGCTACGACGTCGTGACTCTCCGAAAGTTCTCGGAAGTCTCCTCCTATGCCTCCTATGCCCAGATGTACTGAACGACCGACTCAACAGGAGCCTGACCCTCATGGCCTCGAATGACACAAACCTCGACGACGAAATGCTCTCGATTTGGAGCGAAGTGTTCGACCGCGATGACCTCACGGACGGCAGCGACTTCTTTGCACTCGGGGGGGACTCCCTCATGGCGATCCGACTCATGGCCAAATTGCGAGGCCAGTTCGCGGTACGCGTGCCCTTGCGTCTAGTGTTCAAAGAACCCACGCTGAGCGGCTTCACCCTCGCGGTCCGCGACCTCGTGAACACGGCCACATGATCGCTGCCGGGCCCCTGCGTGCCAGGGTGAGTTGAGGCCAGCGGTTCATAGCAAGTCCGTCCCACGCGGGGCTCGCGCGCGCCGTCGCCAAGGCCGAGCAAGAGTGCCTTTCCCTCCAAGGACTGCATGTCTCGCCACATACCTTGAGGCACTCCACGGCCGTGCACCTGCTGGAGTCCGGCACCGATCTCGCCGTCATCGCTTTGTGGCTTGGCCACGCCAGTTCCGCTACGACAGCTCATCAGTACCTCGCCGCCAAGGAGGCCGTTCTACGACGACTGGCCGACCCTAGTCCCGCACCCAGGCGGTTCCATGCCGGTGACCGACGCCGAAAGGCATTCCCGACGCTTGAACAGGGTATTTCGGACCTCTTTTCGTCGTCTACACTCGGTGCGCAGGTGGCGTTGGTGCATGAGCACCTGGGTCACCGGGTGCAGGTGGGCATGGCGACGACCGCCTCAGAGATCTCTGTCCCTACTGGGCCAGATCCCGATCAGGAAGGGAGAAAACCATGACTAAATTCATCCGCTGCGACTGAAGATGACCAGTGAGTATCGGCGGGAGCGTCGTTCAAGATGCTCCCGCCGATATGTCAGGCTCGCAGTCGCTCGAGGACGTCGGCCACACACAGGTTGCGTCCGTTCACAATCGCACGCATTGTCTCCCCAAGTCGCAGGAGGAGAGTCTCGACACGGTCCTTGGGGTATAAGGCGAAGCTCGACCGAAGAGTCAGCTGAAGGTAGTCGTGCCCCTTGATGGACATATAGAACAGCGGCCCGTCAACCCTGGCAGTAACCGCCCAGGTGATGACGTCAGCGCGCTCAGCGGGCACGTCGTGATCGATTTCCGGCGGCTGCCCGCTGAAACTGAAGTTGTACCAGTAGTCCATCTGCACCGGGTTCATGGGCAGTCGTAGGTCTCGTTGCATAGCGTCCACGTCGTAGCAGCTGAGGACATAGGCCTCGCTAGAAAGGTCCTGGACGCGCTGCGCAAGTGCGCTAAAGGATTCAGAGCCGTCGAGCTGAATTGAAATCGGCGTCAACTGGTTCAGCGAGGCGAAGTTGTGCTCAAGCGACGGGTCGAATCTGTTGGAACTCATCAGCGACGCTGACACCTGGAGTCGCTCTCGCAGCACCGCCTGAATCAGCAGCGTCACCGTCAGCATAGTGCTGGACAAGAAGGCATCGTGGTCGCGGCTCCAACGCTGCATAGCGGCGGTGGGGATGCCGAGGTCGATGGTCGTGTCACACAGTTGTGTCCAACCCACACTGAGTTCGTGCTCCGTCGGAAAAGGCAGCCCCGCTCCACCTGCCATCTCCGACCAGCGGTGAGAGGTCATAGCTTGCCGCTGTCGCCACGTCGGTGAGGACTGCTCGGAGGCCAATTCTCTCGGACCGGTCAGGAATTCGACGGGTTTGCCCGCGAGTATTAACGGCACTGCTCGTTCGATGGCAGACAGTACCCAATCGTCTGCGATGAGGTGATGAAACGTCGTCGCTACGGCGACGCTTGCCCCATTACGCACCATCACCGTCGCACGCCACGGCAGGCACCCGGCTGTGAGGGTGAAGGCTTGGGAGTGCATCTCTCGCCGAAGGTGCTCCAACTCATCCGGGTCGGTCGAGCTGACATCACGCACGTCAACCACCGGCGAGACTCCCGTATGTTCCATCTGCAGGAGGTCATTGCCCACACGTCGAAACGATGTCCGGAGCCCGGCCGTGGTACCAGTCAGCTGCTTCAAGGCGTTTATCACACGTGCAGGATCCTCGCCCAGCAGCATTGTTACCGTGCCAACGTTCGATCCGCTGGCCCGTTCCGGTGCATCATCTTGTACGCTGCGCCACACAGAAAGCTGTCCAAAGGTTAGGTTTGACTCGAACGTCATGGGTACCCTTTCGCATTCGACAGACCCCGGCGTGACATGGTTCACAGCAGGGCGCCGAGTTCGGGTGTCAAAACCGGTGAGGCGCCGCTGACGCTGTGGTAGTCGGCATCTACGGACCGCCTGGTCCCCTAGTTTCTGAGAACTTCTGGATGAAATTGCTAGGCGCTAGAGTAGCCATCTCGAGGCGTGACTTCCAATCGGTACACGTCGGAGGAACAGCGTCCTTAGTGAGATCATGGGCAGCAGCACTTGCGCTTTGGCTCGGCACGTCTCCGCCGCGGCGTGGTGACGGCGTCGCCGCCGTCCCAACACGAATCGCAGCACCAGCCCGGCGATTTCCGGCAAGGCTCTGTGAAGCGGTGTTGAGCGGCCGAAAGGTAATCCTGCCCAGAAACAGGATCTGGTGCGCCATCGTGGCCATGCCCCTTCAAGATCACCGCGTGGATGTAGATGCTCGCCCTGAAGGTCAACAAGCCAGGCGCAGGAGCCAAAACGGTTGCGGCTAAGACTGTTCATCCTCCCGTGACGATCACACGCACCAGCCGACAAGTTCGTCTCCACCTCGCGACCAAGCCCCGCGGGCCCCTCTCTGTCAGTCTTGCGTGAGACACCCTGGGCTTCGGGGTTTGGCTCGTAGGCATGACTTGAGACTGAAGTGATCAGCAGTAACTCATCCGCAGAGGAGACCGGTCAGACTGTCCCCGAGGCGGTACTTCCGGATCCAGCGCCCCGGCCCGTCAGGTGTCTTCACCGCGGCATACAGGCTGGCCGTGGTTGCGGAGTACGAGTCGGCCCGCATGGCGAGAAGGGCGTGCTGCTGCTCAGGGAGGGCTGTACCACTCACATATCAAGGAATGGACCGCAGCCCGCGACGCCGGGGCATTGGCCGGTGTCGGGGCGTCATCAGGCTTCCACATCGCTTGCGGGAAATTAGATCGGAAATGCTCGCCTACCATGGTGTCCATGACCTGGACATTGCGGCTCAACTCGATGCCGGCGGCAACGGGCCCCGACCCCGCGCTGCGCAGGAAAACGAACTCGTGACGGTGGCGGCGCGATCGTGCTCCGACCCCCGCTGGGTGGCTTTGGTGACGGAAGTGAGCGCATGGCAATCGGGGCTGTAGGAGACGCGATGGATTGGCTGTTGTCACAACTCCAGGGGCGAGCCAACGCGGAGGCGATGGTCGGGCACGGAGGCAGGGTCACGTGTGCCGAGCTAGCCGAGCGAATCACCGCCTGGCTGGCCGAGCTGGATCGGCTCAGGGTGGCCCCAGGCGAGATCGTGGCGGTCGTCGGGAACGCCTCGCCGTCTGTCGTCGCGCTCTTCACCGCACTCGCGGTCCGAGGCGGTGTCGTGGTTCCCTTCGCCCCCGCCGATCCGCCGAAGGAGCAGCGGGCGCGCAGGATCGCGACGGCACACGCGACCCGGGTCATCGAGTTCGGCGGTCCTGACGAGTGGACCGTCCAGACGATCGCGGCACCGGACGAGCCGCGGCCCGAACTCCTGACGAAGCTCGCCCAATCCGGGGAGGCCGGCCTGTTGCTGTTTTCCTCAGGCTCGACGGGCGAGAGCAAGGCGGCACTGCTCTCGCTGCCGCGGCTGCTCGGCGGGTTCCGTGCGTCGTCACGGCCTCGGCGAACGTTGCAGTTCATGGCGCTCGACCACATCGGCGGAGTCAACACGTTGTTCCGCACACTCGTCGGCGGCGGCACGGTGGTCACCGAGCCGCAACGCACCCCGAAGCACGCGTGTGAGGCCATTGAGCGCCACCGCGTCCAGGTGCTGCCGACCACGCCGACTTTTATCAACATGCTGATGCTCTCCGGCGCCTACCGGGATCACGACCTGTCATCGCTCGAGCTGATCACTTACGGCACCGAGTCGATGCGCGAGGTCACCCTTGCTCACGCGGCAAAGGTGTTCCCCAACGTGCAGTTCAAGCAGACATACGGCCTTACCGAGACCGGCATCCTGCCCACGCGGTCCGTCTCGTCGGACTCACTGCAGATGGACGTCGGAGGGCACGGGTTCAGCACGGACGTGCGTGACGGGGTGCTCTGGATCAAATCGCCGAGCAGCATGCTCGGGTATCTCAACGCGCCAAGCCCGTTCGACGACGACGGGTGGCTCAATACCGGAGACGCGGTCGAGGTGGCCGAGGACGGTTCACTGCGAATCCTCGGGCGGCTCTCGGCGCTGATCAACGTCGGTGGTGAGAAGGTATCGCCCGCCGAGGTCGAGAACGTGCTTCTGCGGGCTGGCAACGTCAGGGACGTCGTCGTCACCGGACGCCCGAACGCCGTCACCGGAGAGATCGTCGTGGCCACGGTCGAGCCGGTTCAGGCGGAGGAGCGGAAGGCTTTGAGCAGACGGCTGCGTCAGTTCTGCGCTGAGCATCTTCCGCCCCACAAGATCCCGGCCCTCATCACCGTCTCGGACGAGCCGCTGCACAGCGAGCGATTCAAGCGAAGGGGAGGCGCGGCATGAACGGCCCCCTGGATCAGCGCCCGGTGGCGGTCATCAGCGGCGGCAGCCGCGGTCTGGGACTGGCACTTGTGACGGACTTCCTGGAGCGCGGTTACCGGGTGGAGACGTTCAGCCGGAACGAGTCCGCCGAACTGGCCGTGCTGCGCCAGTCGACCGACCCTGAATCGCTGTTCTGGTCCGCGCTCGACGGAACGGACGCCGACGCGGTCGAGGCGTTCGTCCGCGCGATCGTGCGCCGCCATCGCCGCATCGACGTGCTGGTGAACAACGCCGCAGTCGGGCTCGAGGGCCTGCTGACGCTGACATCCGCAGCGGCAATCGACGCCGCGCTGCGGACTAACGTGACGCTTCCGGTCCTGCTCACCCGGGCCTGTCTCAAGCCGATGCTGGCCCGCCGGGCCGGTGTGGTGGTCAATCTGTCGTCGATCAACGCGTTGCGCGGGCAGACCGGTGTCGCGGTGTACGGCGCCGCGAAGGCCGCGCTCGACGGACTGACTCGAGGTCTTGCCAGGGAGGTCGGCCCGGCCGGGGTGCGCGTGGTCAGCGTCGCCCCCGGCTATTTCGAAAGCTACATGACCGCGGGCATCAGCGAGGACCAACGCCGCCGTATCGTGCGCCGGACACCGCTGGGCAGGCTCGGCTCGGTGGCGGACGTGCTCGATGTCATCCGATTCCTCACCTCGCCTTCGGCGAGCTTCATCACCGGCCAGACCATCACCGTCGACGGCGGCTACACCTGCTGAGCCCCGACGCGGGGACCGGGGCAAACATCAAAGAAAGTGTGATTCGAATGAACAGGCGTGAGACGGTCAAGGCCGTGCTGCTCGAGATCGTGAACGAGGAGGCCGCTCTGGTCGAGCACTTGGACGAGGAGCAGCTGCTCGTCGATCAGCTCGGCCTGACGTCGCTGAACCTTGCCCGACTCGTCGCCGTCCTGGAGATGGAGCTGGACACTGACCCGTTCTCGGATGATGTGCCCATCACCGGTGTGCGCACGGTCGGTGATCTGCTGCAGGCGTACGACCCGGCCAGCCTGCCCAGACTCGGTCCCGGGGAACCGGTATGACGCAGGGGGCACCTCGCGGGGGCCCGGTCGCCATCATCGGTATGGCCGCGCGTTTTCCCGGAGCCGCGAACGTGGACGAGTTCTGGGACGCGATCCTGGCCGGACGCGAGGCGATCCGCGACCTCGGTGATGAGGAGCTGCTCCACGGCGGTGTGGATCCGGAGTGGCTCAAGAACCCTGATTACGTCAGGGCGGCCGCGTCGCTCGACGACGTCGACCTCTTCGATGCGGCCTTCTTCGACATCTCGGGCCGCGAGGCCGCCGTCATGGACCCGCAGCACCGCGTCTTCCTGGAAACCTGCTGGCACGCCCTCGAGAACGCGGGCCTGAGCCCGTCGGCCGAGGCCGGGTCCCCAGTCGGTGTCTTCGCCGGCAGCGGCGGGGTTCTCACCAGCTACCTGCCCGAGGTACTGCACAATTCCGGGCCGCTGGCCGACCCGACGGCCTCGCTCGAGCAGCTCGGGTCCGACAAGGACTTCCTCGCCACCCGGGTGTCGTACAAGCTCAATCTGACCGGGCCCAGTCTGACGGTGCAGACGGCCTGTTCCACCTCGATGGTCGCCGTGCACCTCGCCTGCCAGAGCCTGCTGCGCGGCGAGTGCGAGGCGGCGCTGGCCGGCGGCGTGAACATCCGGCTTCCCCAAGCCACCGGATACTGGTACCGCCGGGGCGGCATCCTGTCGCCGGATGGTCGCTGCCGCCCGTTCGACGTCAGCTCGCAGGGGACAATCTTCGGCAGCGGCGTGGGCGCCGTCGTCCTCAAGCCACTCGCCGACGCGCTGCGCGACGGCGATACCGTTTACGCCACTATTCTCGGCACCGCGATCAACAACGACGGCGGCGGCAAGGCGAGCTACGGCGCCGCCAGCCTGCCGGGCCAGCTGGGCGCGATGCGCCAGGCGCTCGCCGTCTCCGGCGTCGATCCCGCCACGATCGGCTACCTCGAGGCGCACGGTACGGGCGTGCTGCTCGGCGATCCCACCGAGATCGGAGCGCTGAAGAAGATCTTCGGCCGTGACGCTCCCTGCGCCATCGGCTCGGTGAAGGCACTGATCGGGCACATGGAGGCGGCATCCGGCATCGCCGGCCTGATCAAGGCAGCGCTGGCACTGCACCGGGGCCACATCCCGCCGAGCCCGTACTTCACGGCGCCGAGCCCCCGGCTGCATCTGGACGAAACGGGCTTGTTCGTCAACGCGCAGGCGCTGCCCATGCCGGGATCCCCGAGCCGGGTGGCGGTCAACTCCCTGGGCATCGGCGGCACCAACGCGTTCGCCGTGCTCGAGCAGGCGCCGGAACGTACGCTCGCGGACCGGCGTCCGGGACACGAGCTCATCACGATCAGCGCGAAGAGCGCGGATGGGCTGCAGGCATTGGCGGGGCGGTGGGCGAGCCGCCTGCGAGAGCCGGGCGTGGCTCTGACGGACCTCGCCTACACCAGCCATGTCGGACGGCGCGCGCTGCGTCACCGGCTCAGTGTGCTCGCCGAGACCGAGCATGCGGCGGCCGAGCGCATCGAGTCGTGGCTGAGCGGCGGGACCGGGCAGACGGACGCGGGCGAAGCTACGAAAGCTAGGCCGAGGATCGGGTTCCTCTTCTCCGGACAGAGCTCCGAGTATGCCGGCATGGCAGTCGGGCTCTACCGCGCGCATCCGGCGTTCCGCGCGACGCTGGACCGGCACGCGGAGCTCTTCCGCCGCCTCACCGGAGTCGATCCCCTCGAGGTGTTCGTCGACCCGGCGGCACAGGCACGGGCCGATCTGCTCCAGCCCGCGATCTTCCTTCTGCAGGTCGCGCTGGCGGAGTTCTGGGCCACGTGCGGGGTACGGCCGGACGCGGTGGTCGGCCATAGCCTCGGCGAATACGCGGCTGCCTGTGTGGCCGGGGTGTTCAGCCCTGAGGAAGGACTCGAGCTGGTCTGCGCGCGCGGTCGCGCCTTCGCGGCCGTTCCCGGCAGCGGCCGGATGGTCGCCGTGGCCTGCACCGACGTGGCCGAGTTGGAGCGCCTGGTCGCAGCCTTGGGCGGCTCGGCATCGGTCGCCGCGTACAACGCGCCGGCACGGATCACCCTCTCGGGCTCGGACACCGAGATGAGCGAGTTGGAAAGCGAGTGCCGGCAGCGGGGCTGGGACACGATCGCCCTGGAGACGACACATGCCTTCCACTCATCCCTGGTCGCTTCGGCCGTCCCGGCCCTGGTCGCGGCGGCGGGCCGGATCACCCATCGGCCGCCGGCCGTGCCACTGGCCCTGAACCTCACCGGCGCGTGGGCGACGGGTCAAGAGCTCGGCGCGGAGTACTGGGGACGCCAGCTCACCTCGCCGATCAGGTTCGCGTCCGGCGTCGGAGAGTTGCTCAGCGGGGGATGCTCGGTTCTACTCGAGGTGGGTCCCGGCCGGACGCTCACCACCTCGGGCCGCGCCCAGGCCGGCGGCGACGTCGTGTTCCTGCCGGGTTTGGCCCCCAAGAGTCCGGATCTTGCCACGGTTCTCGCGCATCTGGCCCGTCTGGAACGGGCCGGGGTACCAGTCGACTGGGCGGCGTACTACGCGCCGTCGAACCCGAGCAAAGTGCCTGCCCCGCTGTACCCCTTCGCTCGGACCCGGCACTGGGTCGCGCCGACCCGTGCCGACGCTGTGCGACCGGTCGGTGATCTGCCCGAACTGAACCGGCTCGCTCTGCCGCAGTCGACGCAGCGGCGTTACGAAACCACGGTGGCCGCGCGGGCTCCGCGTGCGCTCGCTGATCACGAGATCTCCGGCCGCCTCGTCGTGCCTGGGGCGTACCACACAGCGTGCCTCGTGGAGGCGGCCGTAGCCGCAGAGTCCGCCGCAGTCGTCGAGGACCTGGTTTTCCCGCGAGCCCTGGAAGTCGGCGAGGCTGAACACCGAGTCCAGCTCGTGCTCACCCCGGCCGGGGACCGCAGGTTCGTCGCGCAGTCGCTCAGCCTGGCGCGACTGGACGACCCACTTGCCGACGAGTCATGGCAGGTACACGCAGAGGGACGGATACAGCAGGTCGCCGCTGCAGCGCCGCCTCGGCCTTGGACTGATCCGTCGGGCTACCGCACCGGCCGGCCGGTCTCCGCGGCTGACCTCTACCCGCTGTTCGACGCGGCCGGTTTCCGGTTCGGCCCGGCGTTCCAATGGATCAAGGAGCTGCGCCTGGCCGGCGAGGACAGCACGGGCGACCTCAGCTTCGCGGCTTCCTCGCCGCGAGAGCGGACGATGGCGCTGCTCGACTCCTGCGTGCAACTGGCGATCGCGGCACGGATCGTCCGAAAAGCTCCGGAGGACGGCGTGCTGCTGCCGTTCCGGATCGAGCGGGCCGTGTTCCACGCGTCCCGGAGCGCGGCGGAATCCGGCGTCGCGCTCATCCGGCACCGGGTGGCCGAGCCCTCGCGGGCCGTAGCCGACGTCTCGCTGACCGACCACGAGGGCAACCCACTACTCGAAATATTCGGCCTAGAGCTGAGGGCGGTGTCCTTCCGCGATGTACCGGCCCGCCCGGTCACCGAGGCTCGGATCTATGCCGACGACTGGGAGCTGAACGAGGCGACTGGTAGTGCGTCGCCCACGGTCGGACCGTGGATCGTGCTCGCCGACCGCCAGGGACACTGGCGGCACGCGGTCACGGCGCTGGAGGCGAGCGGGAGCCGGTGCGTGATCGCCGAGGTGGGCGAGACCTTCGCCCAGCACGACGATCGTCATTACACGCTGGATCCCGCCGACGCCGAGAACCTCGCGCGACTTCTCCGCGACACCGGGCCCGCGAGCGTGCTGCACTGCCTCGGTCTGGACGGACAGGACACGCGAATCGCCTGTGGCAGCCTGCCCGCGCTCGTGCAGGCTGCCGAGCAGGCGGGCTGGTCTCCGGGTTCCGTGGTGCTGCTGACCAGCGGAGCGGTGGCCGTGCACGAGCCCGCCGAGGTCGGCGATCCGTACGGCTCGATGCTGTGGGGCCTGGGCCGAACTGCGGCACTGGAAGCGCCTCAGCTGGGTGTGCGGCTGCTCGACGTCGACCCGCGGGACCTATCCGGCGCGCTTGGCATGCTTCCCGAGTTGCTTGACCCGCAGGCGGAGGCGGCGATCCGGGACGGGCGGGTCTACCTGCCCACGCTGCGCCGCGAGTCGACGCTGACGGCGAGTCCAGATCGACTCAGCGCGGACGGGTGTTACCTGATCACCGGAGGGACCGGCGCGCTCGGTCTGCGCACCGCGGCTTGGCTTGCCCAGCGCGGGGTGCGTCATGTCGTGCTTGCCTCGCGCAGCGCTCCCGAGGCGCGGATCGAGGAGCAGGTCGGCGAGCTGGAGCAGTCGGGGCTGCGGGTCACTCTGGCTGGTTTGGACGTGACGGACGAGGCTGCTGTCTGTCACCTGGTCGAGCGTGCGGAACGGGAGTGGGGTGGCCTCAAGGGCGTCGTCCACGCGGCCGGCGTACTCGATGACGCGGTGCTGCCGCAGTTGAGCTGGGACCGCTTCCAGGCGGTGCTCGACCCGAAGGTGGCAGGCGGCTGGCACCTGCATCGCGCCACCCTGGGTCTCGACCTTGAGCACTTCATCCTCTTCTCCTCGACAGCTGCTCTGCTCGGCGCGCCTGGGCAGGCCCACTACGCGGCTGCCAACGCCTTCCTCGACGGGCTCGCCCATTACCGGCGGGGGCTGGGGCTGCCTGCCCTCAGCGTCAACTGGGGACCGTGGGAGATGGGCATGGTGGCGCAGCTGAGCCGTCGCCTGCAAACCCGGATCTCCGATGCTGGGTTCACCCCGCTGGCGCCCGATTCGGCCTTCGCCGCACTGGACCGGCTCTTGGCCGGGCCCGGCGGCCAGTACGGCGTCTTTTCCGTGGACTGGTCGCGCTACCTGGCCCGGTTCCCCGGCGGGAGAGCCGTCGTCACAGGTGAGGAGCAGGGAACGCCGGCCCCCGACGGAGCGGAGTCGCTCAGGCGGCTGCGGCGGGACTGGCCCAGCGCCACGTCGGAACGCCGCCGCGAGCTGGTCCGCGAGTACCTGCGCGTCATGTTGGCCACGCGGCTCGGCATGGCCGAGGCCGCTGTCGACGAGGACCTCTCACTCTCCGAGGCCGGGCTCGATTCGCTGGTGGCGGTCGAGGTCCGAGGCCAGATTTTCCGCGATCTGGACATCGACCTGCCGCTCGCCGGCCTTCTTGAAGGCAAGGCCCTGCGCGAGCTCGTCGACGTGCTGACAGACCGACTGACGCGCGACGCGCCGTCCGCAGCGGTCTCGGAGGCCGCGGCGCCGTCCGCGGCGCCGTCCGCGGCCGACGCGGATCCCTTCTCGCAACAGGAGGCGGAACGACTCCTGGCCTCCCTTGACTCGCTGACTGAGGACCAGATCCAGGCGCTCCTGCCCTGGCTGGCCGATCAGGACGCCGCCGGATCGACTGGGGAGCGATTGGCATGACCGACTACGACATTCGGAAAAGGCTGGAGGCGGCGCTCAGGTTACGTGCCGGGCAGGCGCAGACTGACTACCCGCTCTCGTACGCCCAGCGCCCGCTGCTGATGCTGCACCGGATGAACCCGGACAGCGCGTCCTACAACGTCGCTTTTACCGCCCGGTTCACCGGCGGGTTTGATTCCGCCGCGTTCCACCGTGCGATCCAGTCGCTGGTCGGGCGGCATCCGGCCCTGCGCACCACCTTCGGCCGCGTGGGCACGGATGGCCAGGACGACACTGCGGGCCGCCAGACGGTGCACGGGTGGCTCGAACCCGACTTCGCGGAGCTGGACGCCCGTCAGTGGAGCGAGCAGCAGCTCGATGACGCGGTGCGCAGCGCCTACCGCGAGCCGTTCGACTTCACGACCGGGCCGCTGATCCGGGTACGGGCGTATCCGGTGGCCTCGGGAGAGGCCGTCGTCCTGCTGACGCTGCACCACGTGGTGTGCGACTTCTGGTCGCTCGGCGTCATCCTGGCGGAACTCGAGCAGCTCTACCTCGCAGAGGCCAAACGGCGCCCGGCGCAGCTGCCTGCGCGCAATGTCCCGTACAGCGACTTCGTCGCGTATCAGCGCGAGCTGATCGACGGAGAGAAGGGCAGCAGAGCACGTTCCTACTGGCATGCGCAGCTTTCCGGTCAGCTCGAGCCTGCCGAATGGCCCCGGTTCGAACTCGACCCGGGGGACGTCAGCGAGGGCGGATCGATCGTGTTCCCGTTCCCGGCCGAGCTCGCCCACGGCGTGCTCGCGCTGGCCAACGCGGAGAGGGTCACGCCCTACGCCGTGCTGCTGACAGCCTTCCAGGTCCTCGTCAGCCGCTACACCGGACAGCGGGATGTACTGGTGGGGACGCCGGTCGCCGGCCGGACCGACCTGGCGCTGGCCGAGTGCGTCGGAAACTTCGTCAATCCCGTCGTGCTGCGCGCCGACCTGCGTGACGCGGTGCCGTTCCGGGAGCAGCTCGGCCGGACTCGCCGCACGGTCGTGGAGGCGCTCGAGCACCAGGACTATCCGTTCGAGCTGCTCGTCAGCGAGCTGGCGCCGCGCCGGGTGGACGACCGCAACCCGATCTTCCAGGCGATGTTCAGCTATCAGAAGCCCAGCCGGTACCCGGCGCTGGCGGGTCTATACGTGGCCGACGAGGGCGCGGCCCCGGTCGCCTGGGCCGGACTGACCGCGGTGCCGTTCCGGCTGTCACAACAGGATGACCAGCTCGAGCTCGTGCTCGAGGTCGTGCACGACGGCGACCGGCTCGTCGGGGTGCTCAAGTACCGCAAGTCCGTTTTCTCCGCTGAGGCGGCGCGGCAGGCGACCGGGAACTACCTGGCGCTGCTGCGGGCCGCGATGGCGGACCCCGGCCGCGGCGTGTCGGAGCTGCCGATGGCGACCGAGGTCGACCACGGCTTCAACCGGAACACCGCCCAGGTCGTTAGCGCGGCTCCGCAGAGCGAGCCTCGCGGCGCGGCACTGATCGCCGCGGAACGGCGGGTGACGGCCGTCTGGCAGCGGGTGCTCGGACGCGAGCGCATCGGAACCGAGGACAACTTCTTCGATCTCGGTGGTACCTCCATGTTGCTGATGCAGGTGCATGAGTTGCTCGTCGACGAGGCCGCGGACAGGCCGCTGAAGGTGCACGAACTGTTCCGCTACCCGACCGTGGCCAGCCTGGCCCGGCGCCTCGGCCAGACCGACGCCGCGGTCAGCCCGGGCCCTGCCCGGGGCCGAACGCCGAGCCGGCGGGTGCAGTTGGCGCACGGCACGGCCCGCAGCGCGCGGCTGCGCGCGCGAGAGCGCCACCGCGCGGATACCGATGGAGGCAAGGATGTCTGACGCCGGCGAGGACGGCCCGACGGTCCGGCCGAACGACGTGGCCGTGATCGGGATGTGCGGCCGGTTCCCCGGCGCCCCGGACCTGGCACGGTTCTGGAGCCGGCTGCGCGCCGGAGAGGACATGCTGACCACGTTCACCGACGCCGAGCTCGCGGCCGCCGGGGTGCCGGAGCAGGTGCTGCGCGATCCCGGCTATGTCAAGCGGGCGGCGGTCCTGCCGGACGCGTTCGACTTCGACCACGAGTTCTTCGGCTACACCCGGCGCGAAGCGAAACTGCTCGATCCCCAGCAGCGGATCCTGCTCGAGGTCGCGTGGGAACTGCTCGAAACCGTCGGTTACTCCGGTGGAGCGGGCGATCAGGCCATCGGTGTGTTCGCCGGCGCGTCGATGAACACGTACCTGACCAATGTCGTGGCACGTTCCTGCGACCCGCTGGGCTACGACGGCACCGAGCTCCTCATCGCCAACGACAAGGACTACCTGACCACCAGAATCTCGTACAAGCTGGGCCTCAAGGGGCCGAGCCTCAATGTGCAGACCGCCTGTTCGACGTCGCTGGTCGCGGTGCACCTGGCCGTGCAGAGCCTGCTCACCGGTGAATGCGACATCGCCATGGCCGGCGGCGTCTCGGTGATCGTCAACAGCTACCCAGGCTACGTCTTCAGCGAAGGCATGATCCTCTCCCCGGACGGGCGGTGTCGTCCGTTCGATGCCGACGGAGCAGGCACCACGTTCGGCGACGGAGTCGGCCTGGTCGCCCTGAAACGGCTGGCCGAAGCGATCGAGGACGGCGATCAGATCCTTGCCGTGGTGAAGGGATCGGCGATCAACAACGACGGCTCCGACAAGATCGGCTACACGGCCCCGAGCGTCGGAGGCCAGCGGGCGGTGATCAGCGAGGCGCAGGCGGTCGCTGAAGTGGGCAGCGACACCATCACGTATGTCGAGGCGCACGGGACCGCGACGATCCTGGGCGACCCCATCGAGTTCGCCGCGCTGAGCGAGGCCTTCACCGACGGCGGTGCCCGGCCGGGCCAGTGCGCCCTTGGCTCGGTCAAGGCGAACGTCGGGCACCTCGCCGGCGCGTCGGGAATCACCGGCTTCATCAAGGCGGTCCTGGCGCTGCAGCACCGGGAGATCCCGGGTCACCCGACCTTCACCCGGCCGAATCCCCAGATCGACCTGGCCGGCAGCCCGTTCTACATCAACACCCTGCCGATGGCCTGGCCGCCGGGCGAAACCCCCCGACGAGCCGGCGTCAGCTCTTTCGGTATCGGCGGCACCAACGCCCATGTCGTCCTCGAGGAAGCACCCCTGCTGCCCGGCCTGCCGGCGTCGGACGACGGCCCGCAGCTGCTTGCAGTGAGTGCCAAGAACGACACGGCGCTGCGAGAGCTGGCCGGCCGCTTGGCCGACGCGCTGGAGGAGGCGGACGCACCCGACCTCGCCGACGCGGCATACACGCTGAGGCAGGGCAGGCGTGGCTTCGCGCACCGCTACGCCGTCGCCGCGGACGACCCCGCGACCGCCGCGGCGGGATTGCGGGCGCTCGCCAACGGGACGGCCGCGGGCCGACCGGCAGCGAAGACCGCACCGGCCGTCTCCTTCCTGTTCGGCGAGGTCCCGGCCGAGGAGTTCCGGGCGTTGGCCGCGCAACTGCCTGCCGTCGCGGACATCGCTGAGCGGTCCACCGGAAGTGCGGGTGACCCGCAGGTGACCGCCGGCCAGGTGCTCGCGACGCTGTGGACGGAGTCCGGCGTACGGCCGGCGGCGGCCGGGGGGGCCGGGGCCGGTGAAGTCCTCGCGGCCTGCTTCGCCGGAGCCTTAGACCCGTCCGACGCATTCGCGCTGCTGTCCTGGCGAGCCGGGCTGCTTGACCGCGCCCCCGAGGTGCGTCCGAGTGTCCCTAGGATTCCCATCCTGTCGGCCGTCGTCGGCGGCGTACTGCCGCAGGCGCGGGTGCTCGACCCGCTGTACTGGACCCGGGATGTCTGGGAGGGCGACCGGCTGGCCGAGGCGTTCGCGGGCCGGGCGGGGGACGGTGCGGCCGTGCTGGCCATCGGAACACCGCCCGGCGCGCTTCCACCGGGTTGGGGTCTCGATACCGAACAAGCCCTGCCGCCCGTGGCCCGGCTGCTGACCGCCGCGGCGCGACTGTGGACCGAAGGCGTACCGGTGGACTGGTCGGCCTGGTCCGGCGGGCGACCGCGCCGCGTCCCCTTGCCGACGCACCCGCTGAACCGAGCCTACCTCCGCCTTGCGCCGCCTCCTGCCTCTGGCCAGCAAGAACCGGCCCGCACCAAGAGCCCGGCCGAGTTGCTTTACACGCAGTCATGGCAGCGCCTCGGCCCAGTGGCGGGCGCGCACGCGGTGAGCACGCTGCCCGACGGCCCTTGGCTGCTGTTCGCGGACTCCGACGGGGTCTGCGAATCGCTGGTAGGTGCCTTGCGCGAACGGGATGCCACTGTGGTCCTCGTGCGCCATGGCGGTGCCTTCAGCCGAGCCGATGCCGGGTCCTTCATCGTCGATCCCGCGAATCCCGGTGACTACGAGAAGCTGTTCGCCGCGCTCGCCGCGGATGGCCTGACCCCCGAGCGGGTTGTGCACCTGTGGTCTCTGGACATCGTTGCGGGAAACGCGACCGGCGACCTGGACCGTGCCTTCGACCTCGGGTTGTTCTCCGTACTCGACGTCACCAGGCAGTTCGCCGGTCGAAGCGCGCACATCGCGGTGGTAACGCGCGATGTGCACGACATCATGGGCGATGAAGCCATCGCACCGGCCGCCGCGATGACTGAGGCCGTGCTGAACGCCATACCGCAGGAATTCGCTGGGCTCCGCTGCCGGAGCATCGACATCGGCGCGGCCACCGTTGTGCCGGAAGCCCTCCTCGCGGAGGTCGTCGCCCCGACCGCGGACCCGGTCGCGTTCCGGCACGGGCAGCGCTGGACGCAGCATTTCGTCCCGGTCGTGGCCGGTCCCGGACGGCTGGAGCCGACCGGACGGCTCCAGCCCGGCGGCGTCTACCTCGTCACTGGCGGTCTCGGGCGGACGGGCCTGGTCCTCGCCGGCCACCTGGCCCGCGTCGCCGGGGCCAAGCTGGTACTCACCGGCCGGTCCTCCCTTCCGTCCCCTGACGGGTGGGACCGGTGGATCGCCGGGCACGGGGCCGCTGATCCGGTCAGCCGGAAGATCGAGGCTGTCCGCGCCGTCGAACGGCTCGGCGGCACCGTGATGGTGGCCTCCGCCGACGTCACCGACATCACCGCGATGCGGGAGCTGGTCGACACCGCGCGGCAGCGGTTCGGCCGGATCGACGGCTGGTTCCACTGCGCCGCCGAGCCGCTCGACCAGTCGGACCGCGGGATCGGCCGCACCGGCCGGGCCGCCTGGCGGGCGATCCTCGCCCCGAAGGTCCGCGGAGCGCTGGTGCTGGCCGAGGTCTTCGCCGATGCCCCCGCCGACTTCGGCGTGATGATGTCCTCCCTTGCCTCGGTGCTGGGTGGTTCCGGCGACGCGGGATCCGCGGCCGCGAACCGGTTCCTCGATGCTCAGTCAGCAGGCACGGGCGGACTGGCCAGCATCAACTGGGACGAGTCACTTTCACCGGCGCAGAGTGCGGACGTCCTCGACCTCATCCTGCGTTTCGACCTGCCGTCCCGGCTCGCGGTCTCGACTACCGACCTGGAGCGCCGGGTCCAGCAGCAGCGGGGCCGCCCGGAGCCGGCGCGGCCCGCCGTCACCGTCGCCGCCAGACGGCAGCTGAGCGGCGATGAGCTGAAGAGGGCGCTGGCGAGACTGTGGTCCGAGGTACTGCGGACCGAGGTCGATCGGTACGACCTGAGCATTTTCGACCTGGGCGGCGACGAGCTGCTGGCGGTCAGGCTCGCCCGGCGAATCGAGGAGGGACTCGGCGTGCCGCTGACGACGATCGAACTCCTCTCGAATCCGACGATCGACCACCTGGCGGCGCGGCTGGACCCGGAAAGGGCGGCGGAGCCGTCCCGCCGCCGCGCCGAACGCCGAAGGGAAACGGCTTGATGTCCGAGGAATCGGCTGGGCCAGCCAACATCAATCACGAGGAGAACACCGTGGAGCGACTACTCCAAGAGATCGTCACCATCGTCGGCGACTATTTCGACGTCCCGTCCGGCCAGCTGGATCCGGAGGTCTCGTTCACGGATCTCGGCGTGGACTCGATGGCGCTGCTCGGCATGCTGCGGCTCGTGGAGGACCGCTATAGCTGCAAAGTGACGCTCCGGCAGCTCTTCGGTGACGTCCAGACCCCGTCTGCACTTGCCGAATACCTTCTCGCGCATGTTTCGGCGGAGAAGTTGCCGGGAGCGGCCGCCGCAGCCGCTGCCGCCGTCAGCCCGACGCCGACCTCGGTGGCACCGACCCCGGTGGCCGCCCCGGTCGCGCCGGCGACGATCAGCGGCGTACCGGCTGGCGCGGCACCGGCGGTCGGAGTGCCGGCGGCAGGCGCCTCGACGGCAGTGCAGAGCCTGATCAAAGAGCAGCTCCTGGTCATGCAGCGCCAGCTCGAGCTGCTGGCGGGCAGCGAGCCGGCCGCTGAGCCCTGGGCCGCCGTTTCGGCGCCCGTACCGCTGCCTGCTGTGCGGCCGGCTCCGGCCAAGTCGGTGGTTCCGCTCGCCCCCGGCTCGCGTGGTAGCGCGGTCAGCCCCGTGGAGACGGTGCAACGCGCCCGCTATCTCAAGGCTCTGGCCGACCGGCTCGGCGCCCGGACCAAGGGCTCGAAGGAATTCGCCCAGCGATTCCGGACGATGGTGGCCGACAGCCGGTCCACCGTCGGCTTCCGGCCCTCGACCAAGGAGTTGCTGTACCCGATTGTCGCCGAGCGCGGGCAGGGCGCGCAGCTGTGGGACATCGACGGAAACGAGTATGTCGACCTCACCCTGGGCTACGGTGTGCACTTGCTCGGGCACAATCCGCCGGTCGTCATGGCGGCCATGCGAGAGCGAATGGAGGTCGGCTTCAGCCTCGGGCCGCGCACCCAGCTGGTCGAGGACGTCGCCGCCGGTTTGCTCGAACTGACCGGCATGGAGCGGGTCGCCTTCCTCAACTCCGGTACCGAGGCGGTCATGATGGCGCTTCGCCTCGCGCGGGCGGCGACCGGCCGCGACAAGATCGTGGTCTTCTCCACCGCGTACCACGGCCACTGCGACAGCGTGCTCGCCATGCCCTCCTACGAGAACGGCGTGTTCGGCACAAAGCCGCTCGCACCGGGGGTCTCGCCGGGTGCGGTGGACAACGTGTACGTGCTCGAGTTCGGCACGGACGAGGCACTCGACTTCATCACCAAGCACGGCTCGGAACTCGCGGCTGTCCTGACCGAGCCGGTGACACTCCGCACGCCAGGCGTGCAGAAGCCCGATTTCCTGCGCCAGGTGAGGGAAATCACCCGGGCGCACGGCACGAAGCTCATCTTCGACGAGATGGTGACGGGCTTCCGCTGCCATCCGGCCGGTGTCCAGGGCCTGTACGGCATCGAGGCCGACCTGGCCACCTACGGCAAGATCATCGGGGGCGGCATGCCGCTCGGCGTGATCGCCGGACGTGGCGGGGTCATGGACTCCATCGACGGCGGCGTCTGGAACTTCGGCGACGACTCCGGCCCGACGGTGGAATCCACCTTCTTCGGCGGTACGTTCAACCAGCACCCGCTGACCATGGCGGCGGCCAAGGCGGTCCTCGACCATCTCCGCGCGGAGGGGCCCGGCCTGCAGCGGGACCTTGACCGGAAGACCGAGACGTTCGTGGACCAGCTGAACGTCGATTTCCGCGAGCTCGACATGCCGATCGAGGTCAGCAGGTTCTCCTCGCTCTTCAAGTTCGAGCACGAGGCGAACATGGATCCGTTCTACTTCAACCTGCTCGACCGCGGCGTGTTCGTATGGGAGTTGCGGAACTTCTTCCTGTCCACCGCACACGAGCAGTCCGATCTCGACCACATCCGCGCCGCGGTGCGCGAGTCCGTCGAGGAGCTGCGGGCCAACGGCATGCTCGGCGAGAGCCGGACGAGCCCGACGGCGATCCGGCGGCTTCCGGCGGCGGCGCCGCGCAGCACTCTCGCGCAGCGGCAACTGCTGGCCCTCGACGAGGGTGGCGTGCTCGCCTTTGAGATGTCAGTCGGGTTCTGGCTCGACGGCTCGCTCGACCACGATGCGCTGCGCGCCGCCGTGCAGGGCGTGGTTGCCCGCCACGAGTCGCTGCGGACCACGTTCGGTGCGGACGCCGAGACGCTCATCGTCCACTCCCCGGCCGAGACGGCGCTGACCGAGCATACCTGCGAGAACGAGGACGACGTGGGGCACTTCCTGCGGACCTGGGCCGAGCGGCCGCTCGACCCGGTCGAGGGGCCGGTGTTCCGCGCCGCCGTGGTGCAGGTCGACCCGAAACGGCATCTGCTGCTGATCAGTGTGCATCACGCGGTGGTGGACGGCTGGTCCTACAGCGTCATCCTCGAAGATCTCGCCGCGATTTACAACGCCGGGTGCAGGGGCGCGAGAGTTGAACTGCCGCCAGCCGCGCAGTTCAAGGACTACGTCACCTGGCACGAAGAGGTCACCGCGGGCCCCACGGCGGTCGCCCACCGTGATCACTGGCATTCCCTCCTCAAAGAGGTGCCCACGCTGGAACTGCCGACGTCTGGACAGCGTGGGAGTTTTCCATACCGCGCGGTACGGCACAGCATCCTCCTCGACCCCGAGTTCCGCAGCCGAATGCGCGACGCGGCGCGCGAAGAGGGTGTCACGGTGTTCGCCTATCTGGTCGCGGCCTGGGGGGCCTTGCTGCACCGGCTGACGGGACAGGACGACATCGTCGTACCTGTCGCGTCCACCCGGCGCCCACCGGAGCTGGACCATGTGGTCGGGTACTGCTCGAACCTGCTGCCGTTGCGTCTGCGCCAGCCGTCGGGCGTCCTGGTCGTGGACTATGTGGACGAGGTCCTGACGCAACTGTTGACCGGGCTTGAACAGCAGGACCACCCGTTCGCGGACTTGGTGACGGAATTCGCCCCGCCCGGGGCGGGCCTGCGTAGCGAGTTGTTCACGACGTCGATGTCGTTCTACCGCCAGGTTGCGGTGCCCCCGATGGACGGGCTCGCGGTATCGGAAGCAGACCCGTTGCCGATCAGGCACATCGGCAACCTCCTGGCGCTTAACATTGTGGATGGAACGGCCGGATTCCGGTGCGACTTCGAGGCCGCGGCCGACGTCGTTGGCCCCGATCTCATTGAGCGCATCCCGCAGTACTACCGAAACCTGCTCAGCGCCATGGTCGCCGACTGCGATCGGCCGCTGGCCGAACTGGACCACGAGGACCAGGGAAAACGGAACGGGAGCTAGGCATGAGCTAGACGGTATGAAGTGACTGCCTGAGTTGGTGGTTGCGGGCCGGGGCCTCACTCACACATTCTCGTGGATTACCGAGTGCGAGTCCCCGCGCTCGGCCTATCCGACAGGTGTGGGAGGCCCCGGTGTTTACTGAGCGTACGAGTGTTGGTCTGGATGTGCACGCACGATCTGTGGTCGCGGTGGCGATCGACGGCGTCACGGGTGAGGTGTTCAGGGCGCGGGTGACGCCGGCCTATGAGGATGTGGTCGGGTGGGTGCGACGGTTGCCGGGTCCGTCGGCGACGGTGTACGAGGCGGGTCCGACCGGGTTCGGCCTGGCCCGGGCTCTGGGTGCGGTGAGTCGCGGAACCACGGTTCATCGAAGTCGGCGTGGTCTACGACGATGATCTGGAACTTCCCCTCGTTCGCTTCTACGAAGTCGTACATGAGCCTGTACAGCCTGCTGACTGCGGCGTCGTCGGCATCGACGGGAGCCTCCTCGTTCTGCTTGGCCATGGCCGACGGGTAGTGCCCCTGTGACGGCTGGTCGACGACGAGCATCCTCGGAACGGGCCCGTTGTGGCGGATAGACGACTTAGGGCTCTCCACTTAGCCGGCCTGCGGCCGGTGGGAATGTCGCCAGGGCCGGTCGGCGCGGGGCCGGTCGATGCTGGGCGGGTGGCCGGTGGCGCCGGGTGGTCGCGGAGGCACGGAACGCGGTCGGGGCCGTTTGATCAGCTGCCGGTAGCGCACCGGGTCGTGGCCGACTGCCAGTTGAAGTACGCGCAGGAAGATCAGGCCGCGGCTGCGGGAGGTGCGGCGGTTGAACCGGAAGCAGAACTCGTCGAGGTACCCGGCCAGGTGCTCGGCATCCACCGCCCCTTGGTGGGTGCTGGCCAGCCAGCGTTTGACCAGCGAGGCGATCCGGTGCACCCCGGGCAGCAGCTTGCCGGGATCCTCGCCGAGGGCCTTGGCGGCGCGATGGCTGCGCCGGTCGTGGACGTAGCCGATGTTGTCGATGCCCAGGTAGCCGCTCCACCCGTCGGTGATCACGGTGCTGCCGGCCGTGATGGTGTCGGTGATGAACGCACTCAGCGTGGCGGCCCTCGCGTCCGGGATGACGCGCATGCGGCAGCGGCCGAAACCCTTCGGGTCCTTGATCTCCACGGCCACCACGACCAGCGACTTCTTGCCCTTGGCCCGCCCGCCGGCCAGCCCAGGCTCCTCGCCGCCGATGCAGGTTTCGTCGACTCCTACGCTCCCGGACAGCAACTCCCGGCCGGGCCGCACCAGCACCGACCGCAGCCGGTGCAGCATCGCCCACGCGGTCTGGTACGAACCGATCTCCAGGGTGCGTTGCAGCCCGAGCGCGGACACGCCACCCTTGGCCGTGGCAAACGACCACACCGCCTGGAACCACACCGTCAGCGGCGTGCGCGTCTTGTCGAGGATCGTGCCCGCCGTCACCGAGGTGCGATGCGAACACCGGGCGCACCTCCACCTGCCGTCGGCCATCGCCCAGCCCCCGACGTGGCCGCACTCGTCACAGACGAACCCGTCCGGCCAGCGCAGCCACTCCAAATAGTCCCGGCAGTCAGCGTCGGTCGCGAACCACGCCAGGAACTCACCCACCGATCGCGGGTAGTCCCGGCCCCCGCGCAGCGTGATCACAACTCAACAGTAGGCCGGCTAAGTGGAGAGCCCTAAGACGACTCAGGGCTATCCATCTGAGCCGACTACACTGGTGTGATGCAGTACCGCGGCTCGCAGGGTGGTGCCCTGTGCCCGCGTTCGTTGGGCGAGTTCCAGTCATGGTTCGCCACGGATGCGGACTGCTTGGACTATCTGGAGTGGCTACG
Source organism: Actinomycetota bacterium (assembly GCA_040006795.1). GTDB lineage: Bacteria > Actinomycetota > Actinomycetes > Actinomycetales > Dermatophilaceae > UBA4719. The sequence continues at coordinate 23,630 of JBDTWH010000138.1, forward strand.
CTGGCCGGACGGGTTCGTCTGCCCACGATGTGAAAACGTCGGGGGTTGGCGGGTCTCGGACGGCAGCTTCAAGTGCGCCAGATGCAAGGCCCAGACGGCGGTGACGGCGGGCACGCTGTTCGACCGACGTCGGACGCCGTTGACGGTGTGGTTTCAGGTCTGCTGGGAGTTCGCCACGGCCAAGGACGGTGTCTCGGCGTTGGCGGTGAAGCGGACGTTGCAGATCGGCTCGTACCAGACCGCGTGGGCGATGCTGCACCGGCTGCGTTCAGCGCTGATCAGGCCCGGCCGAGAACTGCTATCGGGGCAGGTGGAGGTCGACGAGACCTACATCGGTGGCGAGCAGGCCGGGCTGGCCGGCGGCCGGGCCAAGGGCAAGAAGGCGCTGGTCGCAATAGCTGTGGAGGTGAGATCTCCCCAGGGTTTTGGGCGATGTCGGATGCGCATCATTCCCGATGGGTCTGCCCGCACGCTGCACACGTTCATCACCGACAACATCGCCCCAGGGTCCACCGTGATCACCGACGGATGGTCCGGTTACCTGGGCATCGACAAGGTCGGCTACCCCCATGATCGGCGCAGTCAACGCGCCGCCAAGGCCCTGGGCGAGGACATCGGCAAGCTGCTTCCGGGAGTGCACCGCATCGCGGCCCTGGCCAAACGGTGGCTGCTTTCCACCCACCAGGGCGCGGTGCACATCGAGCACCTGCCTGCTTACCTGGACGAGTTCTGCTTCCGGTTCAACCGTCGCCGCTCACGCAGCCGCGGTCTGGTCTTCTACCGGGTGCTCCAACTGGCCATCGGCCACGACCCAGTCCGTTACCAGCAGCTCATTGCGCGCTCCAAGCCGAAGACGGTCCGGCCGGCCCCTCCCGGAAACCGAGGCCACCCGCCTAGCTTGGACCGCCCCCGCGCCAGACGACCCTGGCGCGATACGCCCTGACGAAACGAAGTCGGCTCAGATGGATAGCCCTGAGACGACTTATGCAGGGCCAGGTGCCCGGCAACGTGATAACCGATCCAGTTCTCGGCGCTGCCGATGCGGTAAAGCGGCACCGGGTCGTCGTCGACTTCGGCGACCACGGTCAACTGGGCGAGGTCGATGCGGACGTTCTGTTCGCTGTGCTCGAGTCCGAGTTTTTGGGCGTATGCGGTCAGGTCAAGGCCAACCCGTTCAGGCGGGTGTTGAGGCGTTCACGGGCAGTGTCGTCGGACAGTTGCCGTTGGAGTTCGACGATGGACCCTTCGACGAAGGTTATGCGCTCGCGCAGAAGCACGACGCGGTTCTCGTCGGCTTGTGGGGCTCGAGCGAGGGTGGCGTCGATACGACCGCGAGTGAAGTCGCGACGACGGGTTTCACTCTGCCCGACCGCGGCGTTCGCGCCGATGGTCGTCTCGACCGCTGCCCGAGCCTGGCAGACCTGACCTTGCGCCACGACAATGCGGCGGCTGTGGTCCTCGAGCCCTTCGCTCTTCGCAGCTGATGCGCCGCGGATGGCGGCGAGCTGGCCGCCGAGCCGTTCGAGCGATTAGCGCATCTGTTCGGTTGTGGGGTCCGGCGTCTCGGACTGTTCCCGCAGACCGGGCAGTTTTCGGGGTCGACGGCTAAACAATTTTACGCGGTTGCCGACCAAATCATCATGATTGTCCAAGCAGTCGAGTAGAGCCCACCTATGGCCTTCACCCCTCGCGCGCTTAGTTCCTGCGGGATTGTTGCGTAGCCGGCTCGGACACCCGCGTGGTCGCGTATTCATGCAGCGCTTCGTCTGGCAGGCTCCATGACATGGCAATGATCATCCATTGGCCGATTCCGTACGACCATAGGCCGAACGACTTCGAGGTCGTCGGACGGCACATTGCGCAGACCATACTCATGGAGCGGTTTATCGACTTGATCCTGCTGAATCAGGGCTGGAAGCCCCAGAACCTCAAGCGGACCAAGCTCGCCACGAAGATTGACGGCATCCAAGACCTAATCGAGCAGGACGCAGCGAGACGCGACACTTGGGCCGACCTGCCCGGAAGAATGCGGGAAGTCGCGCGCAACAGCCACGCCTTCGCACATCGCATGTTCGAGCGCGACGCGATCCCGATGCACTACGCGCAAGGCCTCGAATACGATCCGCTGACTGACAATGAACCGAACGACCAGAACCGTCGGTCGTTCATCGCATCTGAGCTGTGCCGCCAACTCGCTGGATGGTTCCTCGACCCACCGCTGAATTCCGGCTATCAGCACCGCAGGTCGAGCCCGCCTGGCTCTCGTAGCGGACCTTCCTGCACACCAACAAACCCGGCGGATACAAGGTTGCTAGTGGTGTGTCTACGAAATAATCTGGTAGCCTTCGGTCATGCCAGTGATGACTGCACCGGCGTTGCCGGTGACTGAGAAACAGCGGTCTGAGTTGACGCGGATGACGGCGTCGCCAAGCTTGCCGCATCGAAAAGTGATGCAGGCAAAGGCGTTGCTGTGGGCCGCCGATGGTGTGGCGAACCAGGAGATCGCTCGCCGCTGCGAGGTCGACTCCGACACCGTGCGGCGCTGGCGGACCCGGTTCGCCGCCAAGGGCGTGGATGATGTTGGGGTGATCGCCAAGGGCCGCGGCCGCAAACCTGGCCTGCCGGAAGGGACGGTGGCCGAGATCGTTCGGGTCACCTGCCATGAGAAACCCGCTGACACCTCGACGCACTGGACCACCCGCTCGCTGGCCAGACGGTTCGGGGTCGGCAAGGACGCCATCGCCAGGGTCTGGGCCGATCACAACCTCAAGCCCTGGCGGGTGGACACCTTCAAGGTCTCCACCGACCCGCACTTCGAGGAGAAGCTGGTCGACGTTGTCGGGCTGTACCTGAACCCGCCCAGCCGGGCGGTGGTGTTCAGCTTCGACGAGAAAACCCAATGCCAGGCCTTGGACCGCACCCAGCCGAGCCTGCCGATGGTGCCCGGCCGGGCGGGCACGATCACCCACGACTACAAACGCAACGGGACCACCGACCTGTTCGCCGCGATGAACATCGCCACCGGTGAGGTCCTGACGCACTGCCAGAAAGGGCACACAGCCAAGGACGTCCTACGGTTCTTCAAACAGATCGACGCCAGCGTCCCGAGGGGTTTGGCGGTCCATGTGGTGCTGGACAATCTGTCGGCGCACAAGGCCCCGGAGATCACCACGTGGCTGGCCCACCGCGACCGCCGCCGCTGGCACCTGCACTTCACCCCGACGTCGAGCTCCTGGCTGAACCTCATCGAGCGATGGTTCAAAGAGATCACCGACCGGCGTCTACGCCGAGGCACCTTCAGCAACGTGCCCGAACTCCAAGACGCAATCACGACCTGGGCCGGTCACTGGAACGACGACCCGAAACCCTTCATATGGAAGGCGACCGCCGCCGACATCATCGAGAAAGTCCAGCGAGGCCGAGCCGCCCTTAACCACCAGACCAATTCAACGACGGACCACTAGCTGGGCGCCGGCCGCGCCGTAGAGTGTCGCGTCAGAGCCCCTACGACGATCTGCGGCGTTCATATACGAGCACACCGCCGAACTTCCGCGAGGGTGCGACGGCGATCCGCTCCAGGGACTGCAGTGCCACAGACGACGCCGCGAGCGGTCGATGTGGCAGGCATCCGGATGGGGCGCCTCGTTGAGTGCTCTGAGATGCACCGATTCGCCGCGGCCCCGATCTGGATCAACTGCGACGCTCCTATGCTTTGTCAAGCAGTTGCGGCCCCACTTTCAAGTAGGCGGTAGAGGTCGCGTGCGACGTAGCGAGCCAGGCAGCGTTTGATCTCGCGGCTGGTCTTTCCCTCAGCGGTTCGACGAGCGACGTAGTCGCGGGTGGCGGGTTGGTACTGGATCCGGATCTGGACCACGGTGTGCAGTGCCGTGTTGAGGTGCCGGTCTCCATATCGGTTCAGCCGATACCGCGTGGTGACCTGGCCGCTGTTGGCGGGGATCGGTGCCACGCCGGCGAGCATCGCGAACGCGGCCTCGGAGTGGACGCGGCCTGGATGGGACCACGCGCACAACACCGTTGCCGCGACGATCGGCCCGACGCCGAACTCCTCGAGCAGGTCAGGGCGCCAGCCGCGGATGATGGCCAAGATCGCCTTCTGTAGCTCACGTGCCTCCTTCAACATCGCGTGCGCGCGACGAGCCAAAGTGCGCAGCGCGACGACAGTGCTGGTCGTCTCGACGTCCCACGCTGAATGAACACGCAGCGTGGCGGCAGTGTTGAGCATCGCTGCGAGCTTCTGGCCACGGAACCGGACGCGGATGGGTTCCGGCGCAGCGATCACGAGGCTGAACACCTGCAGCTGCGCCTCGGTGGAGGCATTGATCGCTGAGCGGCGAGCGGTCAAAAGCACTGACAGGGCTTGGCGTTCGCCCCCGCTACGCGGTGTTCCCAACCGCGGTCGCGCCATCGCCTCACGTGCGGCTCGGATCGCATCAAGGGGGTCCGACTTCGCGCCGTTGCGTCGCGCGGACCGCTTCGGACGGTCCAACTCGACGACGAGCTCCGACGACTCCAGCAGGTGACGGCTCAAGCCAGCGCCGTGGCCGCCGGTCCCTTCGATCGCCCAGGCCCGCAACATCGGATAGTTGTTGGCGAACTCCACTAGCTCGGCATAGCCCGCGGCTGTCGCCGCCACGGTGATCTCGCCGAGGACACCACCGGTCGCGCTGTCGAGGACCGCTGCGGAGTGGGTATGGACGTGGGTGTCGACGCCGATGACGACATCGACCACCTCACGTAGATCGGTCAGACTGTTCATGCGTTCTCTCCTTCGCCGGATGGGACGTG
>JBDTWH010000139.1:0-5002 GCA_040006795.1 Actinomycetota bacterium
GGCGAGCCGCGATAGACCTTTAACCCACCATGCATTTCCAACACCAATCAACAATCATCGGCAGAAACGTTTCCGGGCCGCCCGAAAGCGACCCGACTTACCAATATTGGTAGCATGCGTGCCGCTTTTTAATAACGGCTTGGAAATGACTACTTCGCGTTGAAAGTCGTTGGTAACGTTAGTTCTTCGTGTTGGAAGTCGTATTCTTTCGTAAATTCGGCGTATTCGTCGGCGTCGACGTCCTATCCCAGTGAAGGGGCACCCTGTCGGTGAGGTTGACCAGAGCACGAGACGCTCGAGGGTTCGAAGATGACCCAGCTGGAGCGAACCCGTCGTCGGTGGTCATGAACATCAACGAGTCCCACTATTCGGCGATTCCTTGGGACAAGGAAGGTGAGGGATCAAGCCGGGTCTCGGGCGGTCCGGCCCAGGGCGGCGATGTGGCTACGACTATGAAGACGCAGTGCCCGGTGGGGGATCGGTCTGCGGGACACAGAAACCATGCCAGAATCGTCTCGTCCACCGTGGCGCGTGAAGCGACCACGTGCACGCCGAAGATCGTCTGTCGCTGAGAAATCAGCCTGCATCGGATGACTGCCCCGTCGCGAACACCGCGGCCGCGAAAGCCGAACAAGGCACGCTCACCGGGGGCCTGCGTGAGCTGGGCGCCACACCCGCGGTGGTACTTCAGCACTGTACGGGCGAGCCATAGCGCGCGCCATTGAGCGCCGGCAATGTTGCGGCCAGCTGCTCGGACCGGACCTGGCCCTTGGATTGCCGCGGTTCGGGGAGCCAGCATGTTCAAGACAGATCTGCAGCCGGTCTAAAGGGAACCGGCGATCGCATCGAGCCCGGCCTGGGCGCAGGTCTTGTCGATCGCACCCGAGGGGGCACCGCCGACACCGATTCCCCCGACAACCTGGCCGCCGCTGCTGATCGGCAGCCCGCCACCCAGGATCACGAACCCGGGCACCTGCAGCAGGCCCGGGTCGGCTGCAGCGCGAGCACCGAGCGCGTCGCTCGGGGAGCGGAAGCCGGCCGAGGCAACCGCCTTGCCCTTGCTGGCGTCCACGGAGGCGGCGTTCGCCCCGTCGTTGCTCAGCACCACGATGGTGATGCCGTCCGCGTTGACAACCGTCGCGGTGACCGGGAACCCCTGGCGTGTGCAGTCCGCGAGCGCAGCCGTCGCTGCCCTCTGGGCAAGTCTCACGGGCAAAAAGGACATCGTCGGCAGCTTGGAGGCAGGTGTTCCTGCGGCAGGGGCGACCGCTGGGGCGGCCATCCGAGCAGAGGTGCTCTGCTCAGCAAAGCTGGGCATGGCGAGCGAGAGCCCGCCTACGGTTCCTAACGCGAGGGCACCTATGGCAGCAATGGTGAGAGTGCGCTTGTGACTCATCGGGAAATCTCCTTCGGTATCGCCGGGATCCGCCACGAAGATGCCCTTCGCCACAGCGGAGGAACAGCCAAGGAAGGGCCGGACCGCGACTTGACGAGCAAGGCCCAGTCGCGAACGGCCTTCCCTTCTGGTCTACGTCCGGAGGAGGCGCTGGGTTCAACGCTCGCCCTGAGTGTTGTCCGTCCCAGATGGCGAACGATGAGCTGACGCATCTGAGCCCCGTTGTCTGCCCGTGGGACGATCCCCAACAGCGACGCGACCGGCCCAGGTTCCATTTGGAAACGGGGTGGCGACGAGGTGGTCGTCGACTTGGGCTGGCTCGACGAACGGGTAGGACACTGACATGGGCGGGCACCCCAGGAGGTCCGTCGCTGCGCCCTCTTGCCGAAGACGCCCGGGGGCTCAGGCCTTGGTGAGGTGGAGCAGGACCTCGATGGCGCCGTGGTCCTCGGTCTTGACGAAGCCGAAGCTGGGGTTGTCGATCCCGTAGTCGGCGAAGACGACGGGTACCTGACCGCTGATCGTCAAGGTGGCGCCACTGCGCACCAGCGTTAGTGGGACGGTCACGTCCTTGGTGGTGCCGTGCAGGGCGAGAGTGCCTTGGACGTCGAGGGTGCGGGTGCCGGCTGCGGTCGCAAGCGTGGCGAGGTCGACCGGGTCGACCAGCGTGAAGGAAGCGGTGGGGAACTGCGATGTCTGCATGATCCGGTCCTGGAACTGCCCGTCGCGGCGGGCCTGATCGCTGGCGACCTTGGTCAGGTCGACGGTGAACTTGGCCTCGGTGACCTTCGTGGCCGTGGCGCTAAGGCCACCGGTAACGGCGGTGGTCCGGCCGACGGCGGTGGTGCTCTGGCCGTTCAGGACCTCTTCGACGCGGTAGCCGGCCTGAGAGCCGTCGGTCACCAGCCAGTTGCCTGCCACGCTGCCGGTTGCCGGCTGCACTGCCGCGCTCGGGCTCGCGGCAAGCGCGGCGGGTGCTTCGCCCTCGATGAAGTGGATGAAAACGTACGGCCCGCCGAAAGCCAGGGTGATCGCGACGGCGACCCCACCCAGGATCCAGCGGAGGCGATGACCGGGACGGATGCGCATGACAGCTCCCACGTTAGGTGGTCCTTGGCTCCCACATCATTCGGGCTGTGGCTGTGCATTGCCTGTGAGAGAGCCGCACGTTGCATCCCAACTTTTCCTCGGAGGCTGCCGGCGTACAGGGACTTCCCAGGTGCGGTTCGCATGGTGCTCAATGAACGGGGAAGCAGACCCGCGTCGGGGAGCATATGGAGGTGGACCATGAACGAGGACGTACGTCTCAGCCGGCTCGTGGTGAGCCGGCGCCGGGCACTGGGGCTCGGTGGCACCCTGAGCTTGGCAGGGCTGCTCGCTGGCTGCGGTGGGGGCGAGCAGGACCTGGCCTCTTCGAGTGGCTCGGCGTCGGCCTCAACATCGGCGACCGCCCGCGGGGTGCCCACGACCGCTTCGGTGACGGACGTCGTGGCGTTGCTCGACAAGGCCAGGACCTGCACGATGGCGCAGGAGGAGACGCAAGGCCCGTACTGGTTCGACGTCGACTCGATCCGCTCCGACATCCGCGAGGACCGCCCGGGGACTGTGCTGAACCTGGCGTTGCGGGTGCAGGACGTCTCCGCCTGCTCCAGCGGCGCCGGCGCGGCACCGGTGGCCAACGCCGTGGTGGAGATCTGGCACTGCGACGCCGGCGGAATCTATGCCGGCTTCGAGACCGGCTCCAGGGGCGGCGCAGCCGCAGCACCCGGCGGCGGCGCGCAGGGCTCCGGGCAGACCTCCAACGGCTCGTACAGCGTCGGCGACAGCGAAGGCGCCACGACCGACGACGGCACCTATTTGCGTGGAGCGCAGATCGCCGATGTCAACGGCGTCGTGCGGTTCACAACGATCTTCCCGGGCTGGTATCGCGGCCGTACCGTGCACATCCACCTCAAGGTGCACCGGGAGAAGAAGGCCGTCCTGACCACCCAGATGTTCATGGACGAGGCCGTGAACGCCGAGGTCTTCGCGACCTCGCCCTACAGCGACCACACCGGCCGCGACGTTTTCAACGAGGGCGACAACGTCTACGACGACACCGGTCTGCTGACGATCAGCAGGCCGGACGACTCCTACTTGGGCGTGCTCAACCTCGGTATCGACGTCTGAGGCCGACGCCACTTCGCTTGCTTCGCACCCGATGTCCATTCGCAGGACACGTTGCAGCCGGCACGGAGGCTGCGCTCCCGGAGGAGATCCGCTTGACCCGGCTCCGTGTCAGAACGGGCAGGATGACCGGACGCATCGGGGCCACAAATCCATGTCCGCAACAGGATCCGCTACTGCGACGCGCAAGAATAGCCGTCGATTTAGGGCTGGGGACCGTTCGTGAGTCAGGCATGGTCGCTTCGCGCCGAGTGCAGCGCGGTGATCGCGGCACAGTCTGAGACGAGGCCGACAACTGTTCGAATGCGCCAGCCAGTGGCCATCAGCCCCTGCTCGACAGCCCGGCCAGACTGGTTCATCGTGAGCGACCGGGACAGCGTGCGGCCGAGTGGGAGCATAGGGCCTGTGTCTACAACCATCTTGCCCATGGAGACTGCGCGCTTGCAGTCATGGATTGCATCAAGCAAGTCCGAATATCTTGATGATCTTGTTCGCGCGGGGGAGTCAGTTGAGCAGGCAAGCGCCAGTGTGGAGCAGACCTTTGCTTGTTACTTTCCCGAGGGGACACCTGCGCACAATCACCTTGTCTACGACGTAGTCGCCGATGGCAAACCCGTCGGGTATTTGTGGATCGGGCCGCACGCCACAGGACAGATCTCCGCGTGGTGGGTCTGGGACATCGCCATCGACACGGACCAGCGGGGGAAGGGGTTCGGCCGCGAAGCCATGCTTCTGGCCGAGGATCGGGTGCGCGATTATGGCGGGTCGACGCTGGGCCTGAATGTATTCGGGTCTAATGCGGCGGGCCGTGCGCTTTACGAGTCGCTAGCCTACGAAACTACCTCGGCACGGATGCTCAAGAAACTGTCATAAGGATTCCATAGGGGGCGATCGGTCCGGGCTGCCCGGTAGTCGAACGGTTGGCGGCCGAGAGGCCAACGTGATCACCGCGCGGCCAGCAAGCCAGTGACGGTCACCGGAGCAGCACGCCGGGCCATGGGTGATTCGTCGGGACCGTCCCGCAGGCCATCGGTGACCTGTCACCGATCCCCGAACGGTTCCGGTTCGCGGTCCCGGCCTGACGGACGAGTCATCCTGGGCTGCGCGGGTCCGTCACGTCGAAGACGACGCAGTGTTCCGTGCGCACGATGTAGCGAAAGGCGATCCGGAACCAGGGCGGCAGCAGCGGGGCAGCGTCAACGAGGTCCACCAGCCGCGGATTGTCTAGGTCCAGGGCCTCGCCCCTGATGCGCAGGTGGGCATGACCAGCGGCCTGGACGTTCTTGACCCAGTCGGCCTCCTGCCCGAAGTTGGCGCCGACGACCACATGATCACCGCGTCGAAAGGCGCGCACCGGCGTGTGACGCGTGACGCCTGATCTCCTGCCGACGTGCTCAAGGTCGACGAGGCTGCCGAGTCGCCCCGCGAGCTTCAAGGCCA
>JBDTWH010000140.1:0-33884 GCA_040006795.1 Actinomycetota bacterium
TGTGGTGATGATCTTTGTGGTGATGATCTTTGTGGTGAAGGGCTCTGCGGTGATGGGCTCTGCGGTGATGACGTCGGCGGCGCCGTCGGCGAGCAGGACGGCTGCCAGCTCACGGCCCAGACGTTCGGGCGCGGCGAGGGGGCCGACACTGGAACGGCGCAGCTCGACACTGGCGTCCGGGCTCCCCGCGAACGCCCGCAGAGAGAGCTCGGTTCCGCTTTCGCCCTCGACAACCTCTGCCAGAGCACCAACGGGCGCCGTGCAGCCGGCTTCGAGGGCAGCCAGCAGAGCACGCTCGGCGGTCACGCAAGCACGGGTGTCCGGGTCATCCAGCGGCGTGAGGGCCCCAATAAGGTCGGGGCGATCAGAGCGGCACTCGATGGCGAGCGCACCCTGGCCCGGGGCGGGGAGCATCTGCAGCGGGTCAAGCGACTCGGTGACCTCACCCAGCCTGCCGAGGCGAGAGAGGCCGGCGCGGGCCAGCAGCACGGCATCGCAGGAACCCTTGTGCACCAGTGAGATCCGGGTGTCGACGTTGCCACGGATGTCGGTCACCGTCAGCCCGAGCCCGAGGGCTGCCAGCTGTGCGGTCCGCCGGGGGGAGCCTGTGCCGACCACAGATCCGGCCGGAAGCTCTGCCAGGGTCAGACCATCCCGGGCCACCAGTGCATCCCGGGGGTCCTCCCGAGGTGGTATGGCGGCGATGAGCAGTCCCGGCTCGGGCGCTACCGGCAGATCCTTGAGCGAGTGGACCGCGATGTCGATCTCGCCGGCCAGCAGGGCCTGACGGATGGCTGCGGCGAAGACGCCGGTGCCGCCGATCGCGGACAGCGAGGCCGTGGAGGTGTCACCAATGGTGGTGATCTCGATCATGTCCACGGTGTGTCCCAGATCGCGGAGCTGGTCGGCCATCATCCCCGCCTGAGCAGTTGCCAGGGCGCTCCGGCGGGTTCCCAGCCGGATTGTCAGGGCTTTCACGGCAGGCCTCCTGTCTCGGGAGGGACCGACACGGCGGCCACCTCGTGCGGATCGAGGTCGAAGAGCTCGCGAAGGGCGCGAGCGTAGTCACCGCCCTCACCGCCGGCCACCAGTGCCTTGGCCCGGACGGTCGGCGCATGCAGGAGCTTCTCGACGATGCGGTGCACCGAGAGCCGGATCTCACCGCGGGCGCTGTCCGACAGGTCGTCTGGCAGGCGCTGGTGCAGGCGGCTCAGCTCGGCGGCCACCACGTCGGCGGCCCGAGATCGCAACAGGGCAACCGTCGGTGCGACCTCCTGGGCCCGACGGCTCATGAGGTATCCGGCGACCTCGGCGACCACGAGATCCGCCACCGCCTTGACGTGCGGCGTGTACTGGCTGTCGGTGGCCAGGATGTCGTCCAGCTCAGCGAGGCCAATCACGTGCTCGTCGGGCAGGTCGCCGACTTCAGGCGCAACGTTGCGAGGCAACCCCAGATCCATGAACAACCTGGGCCCGCCCTTTCGTAGGGCCGAAGTCGCCAGGAGCATCTGGGCTGTGATGACGTGACCGAGGGCGCCGGAGCACGAGATGACAAGGTCGGCCTGGCACAGGGCATCCTCGAGATCCGAGAGAGGCAGGGCACGACCACCTGTGGCCTCCGCCAGATGCTCCGCCTTGGCGAACGTCCGGTTGATAATGACCAGCTCGGCCGACCCCAGCCTCGAGATCGTCGTGGCTGCAAGACTGCTCATCGACCCGGCTCCGACGACCAGCACGCGGGTATCGGCAAGAGGCCCGAGCAGGTCTTCGGCGCGCCCCAGCCCGGCCTCGACCAGGGACTTGCTCACCCGGTCGATTCCCGTCTCGGAGTGCGCCCGCTTGCCCACCCTCAGAGCCTGCTGGAACAGGGCACTGAGCACACCGCCGGCCTGGCCACGCTTCTGGGCAGAACGAAGCGCCATCCGCAACTGCCCCAGGATCTGGCCTTCACCGACCGCCATGGACTCCAGCCCCGAGGCGACTGAGAACACGTGGGCAACAGCGCGCTCCTCGTAGTGGACGTAGAGATACTCACGAAGCTCAGCCAGCGGAACACCCGACGCCGCCGCGAGCGCATCCCCGATCTCGGCCACCGCGCCATGGAAGGTGGCGACGTCGGCATAGACCTCGACCCTGTTGCACGTCGCGAGGACCAGGGTCTCGTTGACGTTCTCACCGCGACGTACGTCGATGGCCAGAGCCACCGCACCAGCGGGGTCAAGGGCAACCGCCTCAAGCAGCGCGATGGGCGCCGATCGATGCGAAAGACCGAGTACAACAACACTCACGGAGCTACCTCCAGCAGGGGCATTCTCATTCGGGCTGCAGGGGCCTTGCGCTGCTCATGGAAGGCAAGGATCTGCAGCTCTGTGGACAGGTCGACCTTGCGCACGTCGACACCGGCAGGCACCGAAAGCACGCACGGGGCAAAGTTCAGGACCGATCCCACGCCGACGGCGACGAAGCGGTCACACACGTTCTGCGCGGCAACGGCAGGCGTTGCGATGACGCCGATGGCCACCCCGCGCTCGGTGACGATCCGCTCGAGGTCATCGACGGAACCGACGGTCAACCCGGCGATCTGCCGGCCGATGACGTCAGGATCGCGATCCAGCAGGGCGACGACCTGAAACCCTCTGGTGGCAAGGCCCAGATAGGAGGCAAGCGCATGACCCAGATTACCGAGCCCCACGATCGCCACCGGCCAGTCCTTGGCAAGACCAAGCTCACGGGTGATCTCATGAGCAAGCATCTCGACGTCATACCCGACCCCGCGGACGCCATACGAGCCAAGATGGCTGAGGTCCCTGCGCAGCTTGGCCGAGCGAACCCCGGCGGCGGACGACAGCTCTTCCGATGAGACGGACGACACACCCCGCTCGGCGAGATCGCTCAGGGCACGCAGGTACTGAGGCAGTCGAGCAATGGTGGCGTCGGGTATCTCCTGGCGCGCCGTTGGGTCGGCGATCACGAAGTCACCGACTCCTTTCAGGGTTGAGCCCCTATAGCACGGGGGGGCCGACAACGCGCGGACGGCCCCAACAATACGACTTTGTGAACACGTACACAAAGTCGCGCAGGGGGCCACCTCCTGCTACAGGTAGGCATATCCCGCGCGGACGGCGAACCGAGATGCCGTCAGCGGGGGGGAGCTACGGCTTGGAATCGCCGGGCACGCGCGTGCTCCCGAGAGCCTTTCGGAGCCGAAACTCGTTCAGCCGCCAGTGGTCGTGCTCGATCCCGTCGACCAGAGTCACCGGGATCAGGTCCCGATAGGCAGCGCTGAGCGCGGGGTCGTCAAGGATCGAGCGTTCCACCCACTGGACACCCAGGTCCTGGGCAACGCGTTCGATCACCTCGCGCACCGGTCCGCACAGATGGCAGCCGGGTTTGGAGATGAGGGTGATCCTCGCAGGTACTGCGTCGCTCACGACCCCACTCTAGGACGGGAACCCCGGGACGGACCTGTACGACGTTGCCGACATGACCACGGCAGCACCGGGCGAGCGCGCCGAACGACCAGCTGCCTGACCGGCGACAGCGCCGCTAACGCGCACCCGGGCTCGCGGCTCAGAAAAAGACCGACCGGCGCTGCAGCAGCAAGGAGTAGAGCGTCTGCTGGATCGTCTCGCGGACCCGGTCTGTGAGGTCGAAGACCACCATCGGGTCATCGGCCGCCGCAGGTCCCAGAAGGGACGTCTCCACCGGCGCTCCGAACTCGATGATCCACTTGCTCGGCAGGGGGATCAGGCCAAGGGGACCCAGCAACGGGAAAGTCGGCGTGACCGGGATGTACGGCGCTCCGACGAGCCGGGCAACGGTCTTGAGGTTTCCCAGGATCGGATAGATCTCTTCCGCTCCGACGATGGAACAGGGCACGATCGGCACATTCGTGCGCAGAGCCGCCCCCACGAACCCGCCACGACCGAACCGCTGCAGCTTGTACCGCTCGCTGAAGGGCTTGCCGACCCCTTTGAAGCCCTCAGGCCACACTCCGGCGAGCTCTCCCGAGGCCAGCAGTCGCTCGGCGTCAGGGTTCGCTGCCAGGGTCGCGCCGCTCTTGCGGGCGAGGGCGCCGACGATCGGCGTCCTGAACACGAGATCTGCCCCGAGCATGCGCAGGGAGCGATGAGAGGGGTGCTCGTCGTGAACCGCCACCTGAGTCATCAGCGAGTCCAGCGCGATGGTGCCCGAGTGGTTAGCAACGATGAGCGCGCCGCCGACGCTGGGGATGTTCTCGATGCCGCGAACCTCGACCCGGAACCACGACTTGTACAGCGGTCGCAGCAGGGGGAGATAGACATTCTCCGTGAAGTCCTGGTCGAAACCGAAGTCGTCAACGGTGTAGTCCCCGCTCAGGCGCCGACGGACGAACGCCAATGTCGCGGCGACCTGACGTTCGATGTCGTCACCGGACAGCCCGGAGGCCGCCGCCGCGCGGCGCATGGTGGCGATCGCCACGGTGACCAGCTCGTCGATGCCCGAGCCCCCCAGCGCCGCGGGCGCCGAGGCCTTGGTGGTCTTCGCACCCGCACGCTTCGACGTGGACCTGGTCACCGGGCTTCGGATCGACTTCCGTGCCGGAACCCGTGGGGACTTCGGGACCGGGCGCGGGCGGTGGACGCCGTCCGCCCGTACGTCAACGGCGCTGGGCAGAGACCTCGGGGCGATCTCGTCGCCCGACGCATCGGTCAACAACGGTGTCCGGCGCCGTTTTGCCCGTTCGCCCGAGGCCCTGGCCGCACCCGCAGCCAGCATGTCGGCGCCAGAGCCACGACTCGAGCCCTTGCCGGCTCCGGCTCTCGGGTGAGTTGGTACGACCTTGGGATCGGCCATCAGTGGTTCCTCCCCGAAGAGTGTGAGCCCGGGAGGAGCTTGGCTGCCGAGTCCGCCAGCCCGCCCGCGGCCGCCACGATCGTGGCTCCGGGCCGTCCTGTCCCGGCATGGGCGGCGAAGTCCTCATAAGCAGTGCGGGTCGTGAACTCCGGCTCGAGACCGAGCACCTCGCGCATCCGGGTGGTGTCCATGCCCCGGCCCCACGCAAGGTACTGCATCTGGTCCGCAGAGAAGTCCGCCATCCCCGCGCGCTTGACGAACCGGCTCAGGAGCCCACAGGCCGAAAGAGGCACAGGAACCGTGGGCCGGCCAGACAGACGGGCGGCCTGCTGCACGGTGATGATGCCGTCGCCGGCCACATTGACGATGCCCACAGGGGACCCGACGGTGGCGAGCAGCAGGCCCCGGAGGGCATCATTCTCATGGATCAGCTGAAGCCTCGCGTCAAACCCTAGGGGGATGGGGATCACCGGCATGCTCAGGTAGTCCGTCAGACCAGTCCGCAGACCGGGACCGACGATGTTGGCCAGGCGCAGCATGGAGACCTCAACGTCTGCGCGGCGACGTGAGAACCCCCGGACATAGCCCTCGACCTCAACCGAGTCCTTGCCAAAGCCCGCCCGTGGCAATGCCTTTGGCCCCATGTCCTCGGAGAACATCGCAGGGTCCCGAGGTGAGGAACCATAGACAGCCGCCGACGACTTCACCACCAGACGACGGATGCTCGGGGCCTTCTGACACGCCGCGAGGAGCTGCATGGTGCCGATCACGTTGATCTCCTTCTGGGAGACCCGTCCTCCTGCCGAGAGGGGCGTCGCGATGACGTTCATGTGAACGACGGTGTCAACCTCGGCCTGGCTGATAATTCTGGCGATCATCGGGTTTCTGATGTCGGCGCGGACGAACTCTGCACTCCCGATATCGTGCGGTGGGGGGATGACGTCGAGTCCGATGACTCTCCCGACGCTGGGCTCAGCGGTGAGCAGACGCGCCAGGCGCCCCCCCAGGTAGCGGGAAACGCCCGTCACCAGCACCACGTCCGCCATGAGCCACCCTCTCCGCAACGACTGAAACGCCCATATCGGGCGGTGATGACGATCCTACCGAGAGCAACACGAAGGCCCGCCACGAGAGTGACGGGCCCCGCATGAAACCTGTACTACTTCTTGTTACGACGCTGGTGGCGCGTCTTGCGAAGCAGTTTGCGGTGCTTCTTCTTTGCCATGCGCTTGCGGCGCTTCTTGATGACTGAGCCCATGAGTGTCCTTTTTGCCTTCAAGCCTGAATATGTGGGCAGTGCTGAGTTGCTGCGTTGAGTATTGCTACCAAATACTGTGTCGACCTGCGCTGTTGCAGTGCCAGCGTTGCTGTTGCGCACGTTGCAGGCACGAGCGTTGTTGGCACGAACTCCGCACCACGCCGAGCATTCTGCGACAGCGTACCGCCCTGAGTTGCCCCATCCCAAACTCCGGGGTCAGGCGGAGTCGATGATCGAGGTCTGCAGTTAGTCGTCAACAGCACTCTGCCGGACCCGCAGGAGTGGCCGACCCGGTCAGCCTGAAGCTCCACGCCGACCGGGGGCTGTGCTCTGCCCGGCCGGCAGGCCAGGCCTGGTCTCGTCAGTCGAACCAGATGTCGAGGCCGTGAAGAGGGAAGACAGCCTCCCGGGTTGCCATGACGGCGATGTCCACGGCGTCCTCCGGATCGAATCCGACCGCCCAGGAACGCCACCAGACCCGTCCGCCCTTGGTCTGAACATCACCCATGTGGGTCGGCCCTGGCCGTTTGAAGCGCTCCTGCACGTAGTCCCGCCAGCCCTGCGGTACGTCAGCGTCGAGCTGGATCGGCCGGTGAGCGGCGATCGCCGTCAGATGGGTCCAGGCCCTGGGCACCACGTCGACGAGCTCGTAGCCGCCGCCGCCGAGCGCCACCCACTTGCCACCACACAGCTCGTGGGCAAGGTCGTGGATCGACTCGTACGACGTACGCTGCGCGTCCACAGACAGGGACAGGTGAGCCAGCGGGTCGAGCACGTGTGAGTCACATCCGTGCTGGCTCACCAGGATCTGCGGGTTGAACGCGCGCAGCACGGGGGGCACGACCGAGTGGAAAGCCCGCAGCCACGCCGCGTCGCCGGTGCCGGGCGGCAGCGCAACATTGACGGCGCTACCGGGGGCACCCGGCCCGCCGGTGTCGCCGGGGAAACCGCTGCCGGGAAACAGGACCTTGCCCGTCTCGTGCACCGAGATCGTGAGCACTCTCGGGTCGTCCCAGAAGATGCGTTCGACCCCATCACCGTGATGGACGTCCACGTCGACATAGGCCACTCGCTCCGCACCATTGTCGAGGAGCCACTGAATCGCCACGGCAACGTCGTTGTAGATGCAGAATCCCGACGCCCGCTCCGGCATGGCGTGATGCAGCCCGCCACAGAAGTTGACGCCGTGCTCCGCCTCGCCGCGCCAGACCGACTCCGCCATCCGCAGGGAACCGGCCGCGATACGGGCACTCGCCTCGTGGATCCCGACGAAGGCAGGATCGTCCTCGGTGCCCAGGCCCCGGGACTGGTCCGCATCCCTGGGCTCGAGCGACGCATGCCTGACGGCGGCGACGTATTCCGCTTCGTGGACGGTCAGCAGGACCTCGTCGCCGGGCATCTCCGGGTTGACGACCTCAACGTCGGACCCGTCGAACAGTCCGAAGGCGTCGCAGAGCCGCGCAGTCAGATCAAGGCGCAGGGGATTCATGGGGTGGTCCGCGCCGAAGTCGTAGTTCGTGAAGCTCTGGTCCCAGACCACCAGCGTCTGTGTTGGCATAATGGCACGGTACCGGCAGGTTGCCCGAGCCGCAGACTGAGTTCATTCTTCAGACCCCAGGAGAGTTCATGGCCAAGAACCGCTTGTACCAGGATGACGTTCTGGTCATCGGGCTGGGCCGCTTCGGGTCAGAGGCTGCCCTCGGGCTCCATCGTCTCGGCCACAAGGTCGTGGCCATCGAGAAGGACCCTCACATCGCTGAGAGCTTCTCGGGAAGGCTGAACCGGGTTATCGTCGGCGACGCCTCTGTGGCCCAGATCATCGAGGCACGCGGCACGAACACCTACAAGTTCGCAGTCATCGGCATCGGTACGTCCGTCGAGGCGTCCGTGCTGACCGCCGGCAACCTCGTCGACGCCGGGATCCCGTCGATCTGGGCCAAGGCAGTCAGCTCGGAGCACGCCCGCATCCTGGTGCGGATCGGGGTGCAGCACGTCGTGCGGCCCGAGGTCGACTCGGGCAAGAGGGTGGCGCATCTGGTCAACGGCAGGTTGCAGGACTACATCGAGTTCGAAGACGGCTACGCGATCGTCAAGATGTCTCCGCCACAGGAGGCAATCGGGTTCACGCTGGCCCAGAGCGCGATCCGCACCAAGTACGGCGTGACGGTAGTCGGGGTGAAAGCTCCCGGTGAGGACTTCGCCCACGCTGTCCCGGAGACCAAGGTGAACGCCAACCACACGCTGATCGTGAGCGGGCCGAGCGAGCTGCTCGAACAGCTGGTCGCCCGGCCCTGACCCCAACAGCTCTGTCAGGAACCTCTGAAGCAGTCAGCGGACGACGGTGCTGGGGACGGAGCCGGGGTCCTGGCCCAGGGGCAGAACCATCACGATCTCTTCAGCTCCGTCGGTCTCGTTGGTGACCCTCATCGGCCGGCGGGTGCCCGTCGGGCGGAATCCGAAGCTGCTGGCAAAGGCCACGGCCGGTCCGTTGCTCGTGCCGACCCAGAAACCCAGGTTCTTGTGCCCATCGGCAAGTGCCTGGGCTGCCCCTGCCTCAACCAGCTTCCAGGCAACGCCTGTGCCCCGCCCCTCGGGTGCAACCCACAGCCCGAACAGCTCTACCGTGCAGGGGTGCTCGGGATCACCCTGCCCCAGGCTGACAACACCCAGAGGCGTCCGGTCGCGCTCGGCCACCAGCCTGCGTGCCCGTCGCAAGCGATCACGCCACGTCTGCTCGTCCAGTGACGCCTCGTGCGCGTGCGTGGCAACGAAGGCCTCAGGCGAGTCTCGCAGCGCCATCAGACGAATGTCGCGGAACTGCTGCCAGTCCTGTTCTCCGAGGGCCCGGACGGTGATCTCGCTCATGAGCACACCTTAGGAGGGAGGGCACGCGTCTGGCCACGGTGGCCGCTTCGCGGATCGTGCGACCTCAACCGGAGCATGGGGACCAGACCGCCCCGACGTCGCGCTCCAACCCGGCTGTCGCGTGGTCGTCGCGCGTGAACAGAACGCCGCGACCCGTGGTGAGGAACCCTTGCCTCAAAGAAACCTGGGCTCAGGCGTTACCCGAGGCGAGCTGCCGCGAACGCTGGGCGGCCGCCTCCATGGCTGTGACAAACGCTGCACGCACCTTGTGGTCGTCCAGCTCGCGCAGCGCAGCCATCGTCGTCCCGCCCGGGCTGGACACCTGCTCGCGCAACACGGTGGGGTGCTCACCCGTCTCTTTGAGCATGGTCGCCGCACCATAGAGAGTCTGAACAACGAGCTCCGTCGAGGTCGTTCGGGGCATGCCGAGCAGCACGCCCGCCTCGATCATCGCCTCCACCACATAGAAGATGTATGCCGGACCACTGCCACTGATCGCGGTGACGGCGTCCAGGTGCTTCTCCGCGACCCGCAGGACCTTGCCACACGAACGCAGCAGCTCCTCGGCCTCAGCCAGGTGCACCTCGTCGCAATGCTGCCCCGGGCTCACGGCGGCCATGCCCTCGTCGACCATGGCTGGCGTGTTCGGCATGACCCGGACGACCGCGGTGCCTTCGGGCAGCCGCTCCTCCAGGAAGCCGGTGGTGATGCCGGCTGCCAGGCTCACCACGAGCGCCCCCTCGGGGACATGGTCACGAATCTCGGCCAGCAGACCCTCCATGTCCTGAGGCTTGACCACCAGAACCAGGGTGTCCGCCACCTTGGCTGCGTCAACGTTGGACATGAGGCGGACCCCGTGGGTACGAGCCAGCTCCCCGGCTCTGACCACGTTGCGGCCCGTGATCACGAGCTCAGCGGCATCTCGCCCCGAACGGAGCAGGCCAGCCAGCAGCGTCGAACCCATCACACCGGCGCCCAGGATCGCGACGGTCTTATGGCTCGCCCCGCTGATGCTGCCCTCCATGCCGCTCCCGGCAGTGGCTCCCGCAGCGGCTCCTGCCGGACTCTCCATGACTCCCACCCTCAGCCCTTGGTCGCGAGTCCGCGCAGGAACACCATGGTGTTGGCCGGACGCTCGGCCATCCGGCGCACCAGGTATGCGTACCACTGCTGCCCGTACGGGATGTAGACGCGCATCTGGTCCCCCCGATCGGCGATCCGCTTCTGCTCCTCGGGGCGGATCCCGTAGAGCATCTGGTACTCGAAGGTATCCGCGGCACGGTCCTGTTTGTGGGCAAGGGCGCCGGCAATCTCGACCATGCGCGGGTCGTGGGTGGCCACCATCGGGTAACCCTGCCCCTCTATCAGCACCTTGAGACAACGGACGAAGGACTTGTCGACATCTTCCCTGCCCTGGAAGGCTACCGACTCGGGCTCCTTGTAGGTGCCCTTGCACAGACGGACCCGGCTTCCCTCGTAGGCGAGGTCGCGGCAGTCCGTCTCGGTCCGGTACAGGTAGGCCTGGAGCACCGCGCCGACGGACGGGAAGTCCTGCCGAAGCTCGAGGAGTGTCTCGAGCGTCCCGTCTGTGGTGGTGTGGTCTTCCATGTCCAGGGTGACGTTGGTGCCGACGTTGGCGGCCGCGTGACAGATCTCGCGAGCGTGGTCCAGGGCGATCTTGGCACCGTCCCCCGCCAGCGCCTGACCCACGGCGCTCAGTTTCAGGCTCACCTCGGACTTGCCGTCCTGGGCCAGACCGGCCTCACCGAGGGCGGACAGCAGCGAAAGATACGTGTCGCGCGTGGCCCGCGCCTGCTTGAGGTCGAAGGTGTCCTCGCCAAGGTTGTCGATCGTGCACAGCCGGCCGGTGAGCGCGAGCTCGCCCGCAACCCGCACGGCGTCTGGGGTCGACTCGCCAGCCACGAAACGGCGAACGACATCTCTGCTGACCGGCGCCTTCTCGACCAGGCCACGGACGCGATCGCTCTTGGACAACCGCAACAGTCCCTGGCGCAGCACGACGCTTGGATCCAACACGTGTTCCTCCGATTGCCTTCTTCACAGGTTATGTAGCATCAGGCTAGTTGCACCGCCCACGACTCTCCCACCGGACGGCATCCCAGTCCTGACCTTAGATGCCGTGCTGAGCGCGGGCGAGGCCCTGTCGATCACCGCAGAGCGGGTTGTGCAGGTCAGGGCACAGACGCCACGGCGAGATGTAGCCGGGCAAACGCCAGGGACTCGGCCAGATCCGCCTCACGCTGATCATCGGACACGCGCCGGGTGCTGACCTCGACGACCACAGACCCTGAGAACCGCTGCCGCGCCAGGGCCTCGAGCACTTCGGAGCACGGCTGAGCGCCCCGACCGGGCACCAGGTGCTCGTCCATCGCTGAGCCCAGGCTGTCGCCCAGGTGAAGGTGAGCCAGCCTCGGCCCGAGTGCCGCAACCATCTCCAGCGCGTTCGATCCGGAAGTGGCCGTGTGCGAGAGATCCAGAGTCACATGGTCGTAGGGCTGGGTGACCGGATCCCAGTGCGGGAGATATGCCTCGATCGAACGCGTGCCCGCCCGCCACGGGAACATGTTCTCGACGGCAAGCCTTACGCCGGAGTCGTGCTCACGCAGGGCAACCCCGTCGGCGAAGTCCCGGGCATACTCCTTCTGCCAGCGGAACGGCGGATGAAGCACCACGGTGTCCGCTCCGACCGCCACAGCCAGCTCGATGGAGTTGTCGATCTTGGACCACGCGTCCGTACCCCAGACACGCTGCGTCAGGAGCAGGGTGGGCGCGTGGACCGACACGATGGGGATCTCATGCAGTTCCGAAAGCGCCTTCAGCGCACCGGCCTCCTGTGAGACAGGGTCGGTCCAGACCATCACCTCGAGCCCGTCGTAACCGAGCCGCTGGGCGACGTCGAAAGCCGTGGCGCAGTTCTGCGGATAGACCGAAGAGCTGGACAGTGCCACTCGCGCCCTGGGAACCTCAACCGCGGTCATGACAACGAGCCTAAACGGCACAGCGCTCAACCGGCCGCGATCCAGTCCAACCGTCGCAAGATCAGGCCTTCACGCAGGGCCCAGGGACAGATGTCGAGCCGTTCGATCCCCAGCAGGTCCATCGCAGCTTCGGCGATGATCGCCCCTGCCAGCATCTGCGGCGCCCGTCCCGGGGAGACTCCGGGCAGCTGAGAACGCTCCGTTGCGGTCATTCCGCCAAGCCGTGCAACCAATCCCGTGACCCGTCTCCGCTCGAGCACCCGGACGGCGTACGGCCCGTCGGCGCTCCGGGCGGCGCCTGCGATGCGGGCCAGCGACCGCAACGTCTTGCTCGTTCCGACGAACCGATCGGGCACCCCCGCCTTGTTGATGTCCCGCAGCTCACGGGCGATGTCGGCACGCACCTGCCGGCGAACCGACTTGACCTGCTCGGACCGGGGCGGATCTCCGGACAACGCCGACCTGGTGAGGCGACCTGCCCCAAGGGGCAGGCTCAGCGCGACATCGGGTACCTCGTCGATACCAGCCGCCAGCTCGAGCGAGCCGCCCCCGATGTCCACCACCAGCAGCCGGCCGCTGGACCAGCCGAACCAGCGCCGAACCGCCAGAAAGGTCAGTTTCGACTCGTCCTGGCCGGACAGCACCTGCAGCTCGACACCGGTCTCCTCCCGCACCCGCTCGAGAACTTCCTCACCGTTTGGCGCCTCACGAATTGCGCTGGTCGCGAAGGCGAGCAGGTCCTCGACACCCTGGTCCTCGGCGATGTTGAGGCATTCGCGGGTGAAGGCCACCAACGCATCGGCGCCCGACCGGGCGATCGAGCCGTCCTCCCCGACATACTCCGCGA
This sequence comes from Actinomycetota bacterium, assembly GCA_040006795.1. Taxonomy (GTDB): domain Bacteria; phylum Actinomycetota; class Actinomycetes; order Actinomycetales; family Dermatophilaceae; genus UBA4719. The sequence continues at coordinate 12,806 of JBDTWH010000140.1, forward strand.
GCCGCAGCTCGATCTTGTGAGAGGACGCCGGCAGCGGATGGGCGCCGACGTGGGCGTCGACAACCAGAAGGTGGACCGTGTTGGATCCCACGTCGATCACGCCAAGTCGCATGAGATGAACCTATCGAGGTGAGAGCAACCCGGCGCCGCATAGGCTGGGTCAATGCCAGAGACCGCGCTCGATATCCCCCGCATGTGGGTCGAGTTCACCGACCCCGCCGATGCCGGCCAACGGTTCCGTTGCGACCTGACCTGGCTCACGTCCTCGTGGTCGTGCATCTTCGGAAGCGGTTGCGCGGGGATCTACGAGGGTCGCCCCGACGACGGCTGCTGCACGCTGGGTGCCCACCTCACCGACAAGGACGACGTGTCGCGGGTGAAGGCCGCGGTCGCCGAGCTCGGCGAGGACGAGTGGCAGTACCACTCGGCCGGTCAGGGCGGCCGATGGAAGGTCAAGGAGGACAAAGAGCCCAAGACCAGGGTTGTGGATGGCGCCTGCATCTTCCAGAACCGGCCCGGGTTCCCCGCCGGCGCCGGGTGCGCGCTTCACCAGTACGCCCGGGCGCGTGGCCTTGAGCCGCACACCGTCAAGCCGGATGTCTGCTGGCAGCTGCCGATCCGGCGTAGCTTCCGCAACGTCGAGCTCCCTGACGAGACCTCCTACCTCGAGGTCACGATCACCGAGTACGACCGGCGCGGCTGGGGCCCGGGCGGCCACGACCTGGACTGGTACTGCTCGGGCAGCTCCGATGCGCACATCGGCAAGGAACCCGTCTACCGCAGCAACAGCGCCGAGCTCGGCGAGCTCATGGGTTCGCCCGGGTATGACGAGCTGGTCGTCCGCTGCGATGCCCACATGGTCGCCGTGCAAGCTGCACGGGCGGCCGGGTCACGCAGGCTGCTCCCCCTGCTGGTGCATCCGGCGACCCTGGCTGCGCAGAGTCTTTCCGCAGGCAACAACGTTCTCGGCGCGGGCAATGACAGTCCTGGCGCAGACGCTGACGCCGTCAGGGCGCCATCGAGGAAGCACCGGTGATCCCCAGCCCGAACATCTGGGCAAACCCCGATGTCTATGAGGTCGAGAACCGGGGGGTGGATCCTGACGGCCTGATCGAGTCGACCATGTCCGGCATCCATGACTGGGCCGGACAGCAGGTTCTGGACGTCGGCTGCGGCAGTGGCTTTCATCTCCCGCGGTTCGCGCAGACCGCGTGCCGCGTGGTGGGAGTCGAGCCGCACGAGCCACTGGCCGCTCTCGCGCGGCAACGGATCACAGATCTGTCGCTGGGCAACGTGTCCGTGCTGGACGGCACCGCACAGAGGCTCCCGCTGCCCGACGACAGCATGGACGTGGCGCATGCCCGCTGGGCCTATTTCTTCGGGCCGGGGTGCGAGCCCGGGCTGGCCGAGGTGGAGCGGGTGCTACGGCCCGGCGGCACGGCCTTCGTGATCGACAACGACGCCTCAAGGTCCACGTTCGGCCGGTGGTTCCGCAGAGCCATGCCGGCGCATGACCCGGTTGCCATCGAGCGTTTCTGGGCGAGGCAGGGTTGGTCGCGCGAACACATCGACATGCGCTGGTCGTTCGGGTCGCGAACGGACTTCGAGTCGGTCCTGCGGATCGAGTTCGCCGAGACGCTTGCCGACGGCATCATGGCCGATCACGCGGGAACCGGAGTCGACTACGCCGTCAACCTGTGGTGGCGCACGTTCGCGTGACTTCTGCGGCTCGGATGCGAAGCGAGTCGTGAGCTCACAGCCCTGTCTTCGGCAGGGTTGTCAGAGGCGCCTCGTAGGGTCAGCCGCATGGCAACCAAGGCGATGACCCGTTCCCCCGGCCACCGCTGCACCGAGTGCGGCTGGTCCGCGGTCAAGTGGGTCGGGCGTTGTGGAGAGTGTCAGGCCTGGGGCACCGTGACAGAGATCGGCGCGGTCAAGGTCAAGACGACGGCCGCGGTGGTGGTCGAGCGGCCTGCCATCCGGATAGGTGACGTCGATGCGCGCCGGGCCGAGGCGCGTTCCACGGGGGTGGGCGAGTTCGACCGCGTGCTCGGAGGTGGCCTGGTTCGTGGTGCCGTGGCCCTCGTCGCCGGCGAGCCCGGGATCGGCAAGTCGACACTGCTCCTCGATGTCGCAGCCAGAGCCGCCCGGCAGGGCCAGAGCGTCTTGTATGTCAGCGGTGAGGAGTCGGCTGCCCAGATCCGGATGCGGGCCGAACGCATCGACGCGATGGCCGACAACCTCTTCCTGGCAGCCGAGACCGACCTCGCCACGGTCCTTGGCCAGATCGCTCAGATCAGCCCGGACCTGGTCATTATCGACTCGGTTCAGACCATCGCCAGCGGTGAGGTCGAGGGCGCGGCCGGCAACGTCTCCCAGATCCGTGAGGTGGCAGCCTCGCTGATCCAGCTCGCCAAGACTCGAGGCATCTCGATACTCCTGGTCGGTCACGTCACCAAGGACGGATCGATCGCCGGGCCACGCGTGCTCGAGCACCTGGTCGACGTGGTGATCCAGTTCGAGGGCGACCGACACTCCCGGTTGCGGCTCGTGCGGGCGGTCAAGAACCGATATGGCCCGACTGACGAGGTGGGTTGCTTCGACCTGTCCGATGTGGGCATCGTCGGTCTCCCTGACCCCAGTGGCCTCTTCCTGTCCAGCAGGGATGTCATCGTCCCCGGGACGTGTGTCACCGTCGCGCTCGAGGGGCGACGTCCGCTGGTCACCGAGGTGCAGGCGCTGCTGCTGGCTACGACCGCGCCCTCCCCCAGGCGCACGACGAGTGGCCTGGACAGCTCCCGGGTTGCGATGATTCTTGCGGTTCTCGACAAGCGCGCAAACGTGCGCGTACGCCAGGCTGACTGCTACGTGTCGACCGTCGGGGGGGTCAAGGTGTCAGAGCCAGCCTCGGACCTCGCCATCGCGCTGGCGATGGCAAGCTCGGTGTCCGATCGGGCTCTCCGGCCGGGCACCGTCGCGATGGGAGAAGTGGGTCTGGCCGGTGAGATCCGGGCCGTCACCGGCATCCCCCGCCGCCTGGCCGAAGCGGCACGCCTTGGGTTCCGCCAGGCGGTGGTGCCCAAAGGGGCGCTCGGCAATGACCCCACACCTTCCGGAATGCGGGTTGTTGAGGTCTGCGACATCCGCGAGGCGGTCAGCACGTGTCTGGGGGGCTCCATGCTCGCCGACCGCTGACGGACCGTGAAATTGACGAGGTCACGGGTCGGTCACAGACCGTGTCACCCGCCCCCAGCCCGATAGACTGCGCCCGAAGCCGGGAGTCTCAACAGCGACCGGACTCACCCAGACCTACTTGCCGACCCACCCAGCCGTCCAAGCCAGAGGGAGCACCGATCACTGCAGAACGAAGCGACGAGAAGTTGCTGCATGCCACGTTGGCGGCGGTGGCCCCGGGGACCGATCTGCGAGATGGGCTGGAGCGGATTCTCCGTGGCCGCACCGGCGCACTCATCGTGCTGGGCAACGACAAGGTCGTCGAAGGGATGTCGAGCGGCGGGTTTCCCCTCGACATCGAGTTCTCCAGCACGCGACTGCGCGAGCTTGCCAAGATGGACGGGGCGATCGTGCTTGACCGCGAGGGTCTGCACATCCTGCGGGCCGCCACCCAGCTGTTGCCGGACCCCTCGATCGAGACGAACGAGTCCGGTACCCGGCATCGAACCGCGGAGCGGGTAGCAAAGCAGACCGGCTTCCCCGTGGTCTCGGTGAGCCAGTCCATGCAGATCGTCGCCCTCTATGTGGCCAACCGGCGCCACGTCCTGGAGAACTCGGGCGCGATCCTCTCGCGGGCCAACCAGGCGCTGCAGACGCTCGAGCGTTACAAGACGCGCCTGGACGAGGTTACGGGTGCGCTGTCTGCGCTGGAGATCGAGGACCTGGTCACGGTCCGCGACGTTGCCACGGTGCTCCGGCGCCTGGAGATGGTCCGGCGGATCAAGGAAGAGATCGACAGCTACGTCATCGAGCTTGGCACCGACGGGCGCCTGCTCACCCTTCAGCTCGAAGAGCTGACCGGCGGCCTGGGCAACGACCGTGAGCTCGTGATCAGCGACTATCTCGAGGCAGCACCCAACAGTGACACCATGGTCGAGGTCTTGGCCGACCTCATGAAGCTCACCTCGATCGAGCTTCTCGATCTTGCCGCGGGTGCCAAAGCGGTGGGATTCATCGTCGGCGGCGATGCCCTCGACACACCCGTCAGTCCCCGCGGCTACCGGCTGCTGACCAAGGTTCCCCGCCTCCCCCGCGCCATCATCGAACGACTGGTCGACCACTTCGGGAGCCTCCAGAAGCTGCTGGCTGCCAACCTCGAGGACCTCATGGCCGTCGAGGGCGTCGGGGAGGGCCGTGCTCGTGCCGTGCGCGAAGGGCTCTCACGCCTGGCTGAGTCGAGCATCCTGGAGCGTTACGTCTGAGCCACGACCTGTAGCTCGGGCTGACCCGGTCCCATGAACCAGTCCACACCGGCCCGGTCCCGAATGGCAGCAGCATGAGTGAAGGCCCATTGCCGGGGGTGCCCCTGTCGCTCCTTCACCAGCGAGTTCTGGGCTGGTATGCCACTGAGGCCAGGAGCCTTCCCTGGCGGGTCCCTGGCATGTCGGCGTGGGGGGTCCTGGTCTCCGAGGTCATGCTTCAACAGACACCTGTCGCTCGCGTCGAGCCGGCCTGGCTTCAGTGGATGTCGCGGTGGCCCACCCCCGCCGCCCTGGCTGCGTCCGCCCCCGGCGATGCGATCCAGGCGTGGGGACGGCTGGGTTATCCGCGCCGGGCACTGCGGCTTCACGCTGCAGCTGTGGCAATCGTCCAGCGCCATGACGGCGACGTCCCCGACACGCAAGCCGAGCTTCTGGCCCTTCCCGGCGTAGGCACCTACACCTCGGCAGCCGTATCGGCCTTCGCCTTCGGTCGGCGCACGACCGTAGTCGACACCAACGTGAGGCGGGTTTTCGCCAGGGTGGTCAGAGGGGCCGCCCAGGCCGCGATCTCACTGACCCGGGAAGAGAACGACCTCGCCGAGACACTCCTGCCGGAGGCCGCAGACCAGGCACGAGTGTGGGGGGTAGCCGTGATGGAGATGGGTGCCCTCATCTGCCGGGCGCGCTCACCCCGATGCGTCGCCTGCCCAGTCTGCGATCTGTGCGCGTGGTACCAGAGCGGCCAGCCGGCATACGAGGGTCCGCCCCGCCGTGCCCAGTCCTGGCATGGGACAGATCGGCAGTGCCGGGGCACTATCCTCGCCCTGCTGGGAGCCACGAGGTCGCCAGTGCCTGCGGGCCAGGTCGCGGCTGCCTGGTCCGCAGACCAGGCCCAGCTGGGCAGATGTCTTGGCAGCCTCGTGAAGGACGGACTCGTGGAACCCCTGGCCGGCAACCGCTTCCGGCTGCCGGGACGCTAGAGGCCTTCCCCTCCTCGTTCCGAGACCTTCTCCGGATCCGTCTGGCCCATCTCCAGACTTAAGGTTGAGCGATGAAGCCAACTTCGGTCCCGCCGGTAGTCATCATGGGTGTTCAGGGGTCCGGCAAGAGCACCATCGGAGCACAGCTGGCTGCTCGTCTTGACGTGCCGTTTGTCGACGGGGACAGCCTGCATCCGGCAGCGAACAAGAACTGGATGGCGTCCGGGCGGGCGCTGTCGGACGCCCAACGCCTGCCCTGGCTTCACGAGGTGGGCAAGCGCCTCGCGACTGGAACCGGGTCCGGTGTCGTCGTGGCGTGCTCAGCGCTCAAGCGCAGCTACCGCAACGTGCTCCGTGAACAGGCTCCCACCATGTTCACCGTGTTCGCCCAGGGTGACGTGGCACTCATCTCCTCGCGGCTCACGACGAGGCGACACGAGTACATGCCCAACTCGTTGTTGCAGACGCAGTTCGACGACCTCGACGAACGACAGGATGACGAACCCGGCGTGACGGTCGACATCGCGCAGCCGCCGGAGCAGCTTGTCGAGCAGATCATCGCCGTCATCGCCCAGGGCCACGCCGTCCCTGCCGATTCGCCGGACTGAGATCTTTGGCGACAAGGGCGCAGGGTCAGGTGCCGACCTTCACAACATGCGCAGCATCCGCGTGTTGCCCAGCGTATTGGGCTTGACCCGCTCGAGGTCGAGGAACTCGGCGACTCCTTCGTCGTAGGAGCGGAGAAGCTCGGCGTAGACGTCGGGCTCTGCGGCCTGGCCCACGATCGGCGAGAAACCGTGACGTGTGAAGAAGCCCACCTCGAAGGTCAGGCAGAAGATGCGGCGCAGCCCGAGCGCGCGGGCATCATCGAGCAGGGTCTCCAGGAGCCTGCCGCCCAGACCGCGTCCGGCGAAATCGGGGTGCACCGCCAACGTGCGGACCTCGGCGAGCTCGTCCCACATCGCGTGAAGCGCACCACAGCCGATGATCCGACCGGGCTCATCAGGATCCGGCGCCACCCGGAACTGCTGAAGCGCCTCGTAGTACGCCACAGGATCCTTGGGCGTCAGCGTGTTGCCGGCGAGCGGACGCACGAGCTCACGGATGGAGCTCACGTCACCGCCCCGGGCCCAGCGAACCTGGATCACGCGACACCAGCCGGCACACCGACGATCACGACAGGTTGCCGTCCCTCATGTCGGCGAACAGGTTCCTGGCGTTGGCGTCGAGAAGGACGATCGACTGGCGGTCCGCGGTCCATCCGGCGCCACCCGTAGCCACCCGGTTCTTGATCTTTTCCGGTTTGGTGACAAAGACTCCCGCCGCGAATGTCAGCACCTGCTCAGCGGTCAGGTTGGTGTCGATATGAGGAGCCGCCACCTCGAGGATGCGAGGCAGCTTTTCCGGCCCCATGTGCCGCGCGGCAAGGCCCGCGGCAAGGATGAGCAGGCCCTGGTTGGACGACCGGCCAAAGTCGCCGCCGACGACCGCGTGTCGTGCCCGGCCGTAGGCCAGTGCCATGCCGCCGCCCAGAAGGTTTTCACCAGCCTTGACGTTCGCGCCCGACAAGTCGTCCTTGACCGCTACAGGGATATCCACCGGCAGCCCGCCGAAGCCCTGGACGAGCTGGTAGAACCCGTCGAAACCGGTCAGGAGGTATCCCTCGAGCTGAACACCGGTCACGGAGGACACGGTGTGTTGCAGCCCCACCGGCCCGCCGTACGTCAGCGCGGAGTTGATCTTGCCCTTTCCACCGGAGGCCAGGGGCACGTACGAGTCCCGCGGGATCCCCAGAACCCCACCGCCGCCATGGCCGTCAAGTCCCACGATGTGCAGGCTGTCGCCGCGGGCATTGTTGGACGACTGGCCCGGACGGGCATCCGAGCCCACCATGAGCACCCTGCGGGGCACGCCGCCGAGGGATGGAGCGGACACTCCCATCGAAGGCCACCAGCCTCCGACGACCGTCCACTTGGGCGCTCTGACGGCAAGAGTCACGTCCTTGCCATGGGTCACCACTGCGATTCGTTCGCCCTTCCATGTCGCGACGAAACCCTTCACGACGACCGGACCTTTAGCTTTGACGATCTTCCGTCCGGTGAGGGGGCTGGAAGCGGAGGGCGAGGACCGGACAATGCCCCCGAGGTACAGCGGCTTGATCACCGCCGCCAGATCTGCCGGGATCCCAGTGGCCTTGAACGGGTCAGGCTTGACGACCACGACCGCTGTCGTCTTCGACACAGCGGGCTTCGAGACCGCCTTGGGGGGCGATGAACATCCACTGAGCGCCAGAACACCAACAAGAAGTGTGGAGAGCCCGACGGAGAGAACCGGGCGCGACAAGAACGACGAGGCAACAGGCATGGGTCCACCGTACGTTGTGCCTGGCCCCCAGCCAGCCGTCTTGCCAACACTGTGCAGGCACGGTGCATGACCAGACCTGCTGACATGAACGGGCAGGTGTGCGCTCATGCACAGGCGGGACGGGTGAGGCGCCAACCGGAACGCCTCACCCGTCTTGCAGGATCGACCCCACAGTTACTTTTCGTCGGTGGGCGCAACCGGGGTCGTGACGATGTCCTGGACGTCGCCGTCCTGGACCTCGCTGTGGGGGATCCCGCCGTCCTGGATGTCACTGGGCGGCTCGTCCAGCTCGGAGTGTGCGGTGCCCTCGAAGGTGAACTTCTCGTCCTTCTCGGCACCATCGGTACCGACGACGACGATCTCGCCGGCCTTGAGCTCACCGTAGAGAATCTTCTCGGAGAGGGCGTCCTCGATGTCACGCTGGATCGTGCGACGCAGAGGACGCGCACCGAGCACCCTGTCGTACCCCTTCTTGGCGAGCAGCGACTTGGCCGCGGGCGTGAGCTCGATGCCCATGTCCTTGTCCTTCATCCGCACATCCAGCTTGGCGATCATCAGGTCGACGATCTGGACGATCTCGGGCTCGGTCAGCTGCGGGAAGACGATGATGTCGTCGACCCGGTTGAGGAACTCAGGCCGGAAGTGCTGCTTGAGCTCGTCGGTGACCTTGTTCTTCATCCGCTCGTAGCCGGTCCTGGTGTCGCCACCGGCCGCGAACCCGAGCGACTGACCCTTGGAGATGTCCCGGGTGCCGAGGTTCGTGGTCATGATGATCACGGTGTTCTTGAAGTCGACGCTCCTGCCGTGGGCATCGGTCAGGCGGCCGTCCTCGAGAATCTGCAGCAGTGAGTTGAAGATGTCCGCATGGGCCTTCTCGACCTCATCGAAGAGCACGACAGAGAACGGCTTGCGGCGCACCTTCTCGGTCAGCTGGCCGCCCTCTTCGTAACCCACATATCCGGGAGGCGAACCGAACAACCTGGAGACCGTGTGCTTCTCGCTGTACTCGGACATGTCCAGCTGGATCAGCGAGTCCTCGTCACCGAACAGGAACTCCGCCAGCGTCTTGGCCAGCTCGGTCTTGCCGACACCGGTTGGGCCGGCGAAGATGAACGACCCGCCGGGACGACGCGGGTCCTTCAGCCCTGCCCGGGTGCGACGGATCGCCTGGGCGATCGCCTTGATTGCCTCGTCCATGCCGACAACCCGCTTGTGGAGCTCGACCTCCATGTGAAGCAGGCGCGAGGACTCTTCCTCGGTCAGCTTGAACACGGGGATGCCGGTCGAAGCGGCCAGGACCTCGGCGATGAGCTCCTCGTCGACCTCAGCCACCACGTCCATGTCGCCGGACTTCCACTGCTTCTCACGCTCTGCCTTCTGGGCCAGCAGCTTCTTCTCGTCGTCGCGCAGGGATGCGGCCTTCTCGAAGTCCTGGGCGTCGATCGAGGACTCCTTCTCACGACGGACGTGCGCGATGCGCTCGTCGAACTCGCGCAGGTCCGGGGGCGCGGTCATCCGGCGGATGCGCAGTCGCGCGCCCGCCTCGTCGATGAGGTCGATCGCCTTGTCCGGCAGGAACCGGTCGTTGATGTAGCGGTCGGCCAGGTTGGCCGCCGAGACCAGGGCGGCGTCGGTGATCGAGACCCGGTGGTGAGCCTCGTAGCGGTCGCGCAGGCCCTTGAGGATCTCGATGGTGTGCGACAGCGTCGGCTCGGCGACCTGGATCGGCTGGAAGCGCCGCTCCAGGGCCGGGTCCTTCTCGATGTGCTTGCGGAACTCGTCCAGGGTGGTCGCCCCGATCGTCTGGAGCTCGCCACGGGCCAGCATCGGCTTCAGGATCGACGCCGCGTCGATCGCGCCCTCGGCTGCACCTGCGCCGACGAGAGTATGAATCTCGTCGATGAACAGGATGATGTCGCCGCGCGTGCGGATCTCCTTGAGAACCTTTTTCAGGCGCTCCTCGAAGTCACCGCGATAGCGCGAACCGGCCACCAGGGCGCCCAGGTCGAGGGTGTAGATCTGCTTGTCCTTGAGCGTCTCGGGCACCTCGCCCCGCACGATGTCCTGGGCCAGGCCCTCGACGACAGCTGTCTTGCCGACGCCTGGCTCACCTATCAGGATGGGGTTGTTCTTGGTTCTTCGGGACAGGACCTGCATGACCCGTTCGATCTCTTTGCCCCGGCCGATAACCGGGTCGAGCTTGCCCTCGCGGGCGGCCTCGGTCAGGTTACGGCCGAACTGGTCAAGGACCAGCGACCCGGCGGGTGTGCCCTCGGCCGGGCCTACCCCGGCACCCTGGTGCTCCTTGCCCTGGTACCCGCTCAGAAGCTGGATGACCTGCTGACGGACCCGGTTGAGGTCGGCGCCCAGCTTGACGAGGACCTGGGCTGCAACACCCTCGCCCTCGCGGATCAGGCCCAGCAGGATGTGCTCGGTCCCGATGTAGTTGTGGCCGAGCTGCAGCGCCTCGCGCAGGCTCAGCTCGAGGACCTTCTTGGCACGCGGGGTGAAGGGGATGTGGCCGGAGGGGGCCTGCTGGCCCTGGCCGATGATCTCCTGGACCTGTTCGCGGACAGCATCCAGCGAGATCCCGAGGTTCTCCAGCGACTTTGCCGCGACGCCTTCGCCCTCGTGAATCAGACCGAGCAGGATGTGCTCGGTCCCGATGTAGTTGTGGTTGAGCATGCGCGCTTCCTCCTGCGCAAGCACAACCACCCGGCGGGCTCGGTCAGTAAACCGTTCAAACATCGCTCATCGCTCCTCGTATCGAGATACCTCGATGCTAGCTGTGCGCCGTGGTCATCACCTAGGTCAGTCTTCGACCGTTTGCGTCATCGGAACAACGATGCCGTATCCCGGTCTGTTCCGCCCCCCGGTTTGCCCCGGTTCATGTTCGCCCTCGGCGTATCTGGACGATCTCTGGTGGCCGGCGGCCTCCGGTGGCATAGTCACAGCCGTCGGCACTGCGCCGATGCTGCGACCGACCCGACGGACGTAGATTGGTGCTACCGATCCAGACACGCTGTTTTCACAACCGAGGAGACCAAGATGGCTACAACACGGACCGCCCGAGCTCACTGGGAGGGCTCCCTGATGGAGGGTGCCGGTGAGGTCGCCCTGGAGTCCTCGGGCGTCGGCACGTTCGAGGTCAGCTGGGCTTCGCGTGCGAACGAGGCGAACGGCAAGACCAGCCCCGAAGAGCTGCTCGGTGCCGCTCACGCGACCTGCTTCTCGATGGCCCTGTCCAACGCCCTGTCCAAGGCCGGCACTCCGCCGACCACGCTGGACACCACCGCCGACGTCACCTTCCAGCCCGGCACGGGCATCACCGGGATCCTCCTGAAGGTCAGCGGCGCCGTCCCCGGCATGACCGCCGCGGAGTTCGCCGAGGCTGCGGAGGGCGCGAAGGAGGGATGCCCGGTGAGCCAGGCGCTGGCGGCCACACCGATCACCCTCGAGGTCAAGAGCTTCTCAGGCTGAGCACTGGCGACCGAGCGGTGTCGGACGGCTGTCAGCGACGACGCTGGCAGCGCCCGCACCAGAAAAGGTTGCGTCCGGCGACAAGCTGGGTTCGAACCCTGGAGCCACACGCTCGACACGGCTCGCCGGTCCGCCTGTACAGGTAGAAACGTCGCTCGAAGTGGTCGCCGGGCCTGGCCCCGCTGACCACAGCCGTCTGCGCGGCTGCCGAACCATCATCGACCTCGGCAAGGGCGTCGGCGACCTGGTCGTCCATGGTGAGAACCTGGCCGAACGCCACTCCGAGAGGCATCAGCACGACCAGGTCGTCCCAGATGGCCCGCCAGGTGGTGGGCCGGATCTCTCTGCCGGGCCGGAACGGATCGACGCGGTGGCGAAACAGAACCTCGCACCGGTAGACGTTGCCCACCCCTGCCAGCACGGCCTGGTCCATCAACAGCTCGGCTATCGGCCTGGCGCTTCGCGAGATCCTGCGCAGCGCCAGGTCTGACTGGTCACCGTCGCTATCCGGCCGCAGCGGGTCTGGACCGAGCCGGGCCTGGATCTGCTCGACCTGCTCCGCCGTCACCACGGCGCACACGGTCGGACCCCGCAGATCGCCCACCCAGGCGGCGTTGAGCAACCTGAGCCGGACCTGGCCGACAACCGGGACCGGACGCTCCCCTTGAGGAGCCAGTCTTGGCAGGACCGAGAACTTACCGATCAGGCCGAGGTGGACGTTCAGCCAGCGCCCACCCCCGAACTCGGCGAACAAGTGCTTGCCCCAGGCCGAGGCGTCGACCAGCGCGAGTCCATCCAGTATTGCGGCGCCACCGGCGAACTTGCCCTGCGGGCTGGAGACCCCGACCGGCGACCCGGCGAACGCGAGGTTGAGCCGTCTGGCCAGTGCGTGGGTCGTGTGGCCCTCGGGCATCGCCTCAGCTCGCCTCGCCGCGCGCGACCCTGGCCCGCTCGACGCTTTGCTGCAGTGCGGCCAGCAGGTCGACGACCTCTCCGCCGGTGTCCTGGGGGGCCGGGACCTCACGCACCTCGCCACCCTCGAGCTTTGCCCGCACGACTGCGTCGACAGCCTCCTTGTAGTCGTCCTCGTAGTCGTCCGGGACGTAGTCCCCCGCGAGCGACTCGACGAGCATGCTGGCCATGGCCAGCTCGGCAGGCCTGGCCTCGGCGTCGCCACCGAGGCTGGCGAAATCGGGCGAACGGATCTCGTCGGGCCACAACATGGTCTGCATGACGATCACATCGTCACGAACGCGCAGCACGGCAATGGTCACCCGGGACCTGAGCGAGACGGTCACGATGGCCACCCGGTCGGCGGCCTTGAGGGCATCGCGCAACAGTGCGTAGGGCTTGGCCGCCGTCTTGTCAGGTTCGAGATAGTAGGACTTGTCGAACAGCATCGGGTCGATCTGGCCGACCGGCACGAACTTGTCCACGGCGATCTCGCGGCTGGTGCGAGTGGGCAGGTCTGCCAGGTCCTCATCGGTCAGCACCACCATCTGGCCGTCTTCGGTCTCATAGCCCTTGGCGATGTCGTCATAGGACACCTGCTCGCCGTCGAGGCTGCAGATGCGCTGGTACCGGATCCGTCCGCCGTCCTCCCGGTGGACCTGGCGGAACTGGACGTCGTGGTTCTCCGTGGCCGAATAGAGCCGCACCGGCACGTTGACCAGCCCGAATGACACGGCACCCTTCCAGATGGCACGCATGCTCGGATCACCCTCCCATCGTCGCGGTTGTCAGCTCTTCATCGATTCTGCTGTTCGGAATTCTGTTGTCTTCGGAACGGTGTCGTCTTCGAAACTGTGCTGTCTTCCGAATGTGATTGTGTCGCGGATCTGACGCCGTCAGGATGGACCAATGCGACCCATGCTGGCTAGTCCGGGAACGGTAATCCCTCACGGCCCGGACTGGGTGCACGAGGTGAAGTGGGATGGGATGCGCGTGCTCGCCGACGTGGCCGACGGCCGGCTGAGGCTGTCTTCTCGCAATGAGAACGATGTCACCGCCACCTTTCCCGAGCTGACCACCCTTGCCGGGCCTGGGATGCCCGACGACGTGCTGCTGGATGGAGAGGTCGTGGCGCTCGAGGCCGGGCTGCCCGCTTTCTCGGCCCTCGCGGAGCGCATGCACGTCAGCAACGACCGGAGGGCGCGCCGCCTCGCCGTCAGCCGGCCAGTCACTTTCATGGCCTTCGACCTGCTCCGTCTGGAGGGCGTTGACCTCACCCGCCAACCGTTGTCGCAACGGAGGGCAACCCTGGAGGCGATGGGTCTGGCCGGCCCGCACTCCCAGGTGCCACCGACGTATCAGGACGGTCTCGCTCTGCAGAGCGCAACGCTGGAGCAGGGGCTGGAGGGGGTCGTCAGCAAGCGTCTCTCGTCCAGATACAGTCCCGGCCGGCGTAGCCCTGACTGGCTGAAGTTCCCCCATCGCACCTCTAGGTCGGTCGTGATCGGTGGCTGGCGACTGGAGACCGACAGCGCAGAGCGCCTTGGCGCTGTCCTCGTCGGTCATCCGACTCCGGACGGACTGGCATATCTGGGACGGGTCGGGAGCGGGCTGGCGGGCCATGAACAGGAGCGAGTTCTGGGGGCGTTGCAAGGTCGCAGCGTGGACACCTCACCCTTCGCCGGCGAGGTACCGTCCCTGGATGCGCGGGGAACCCGGTGGGTTCGGCCGGAGGTGGTGATGGACGTGCGGTCCCTGGGGCTTTCGGCGCAGGGCCGGCTGAGGCAGCCGTCTTACCGTGGCCTTCGACCTGACCTGTCGCCCGACGACGTTCACGTCGAGGGGTGAGCCCGTTTGCCCGACAGAAAGTCCGACACGCTGACCGCGGTCGTCGAAGGTCGTCGCCTCCAGCTGAGCAACCTGGACAAGGTCATGTATCCGGCGACCGAGACCACCAAGGGTGAGGTGCTGAACTACTACGCGAGAGTCGCCGAGTTCCTGCTCCCACACGTCGCCAACCGGCCGGTGACCCGGATCCGCTGGCCGCACGGTACTGACGGACCGTCATTCTTCGAGAAGAACCTGCCCTCAGGAGCGCCGTCCTGGCTTCACTGGGTCGCGCTGCCCACCACCGGCAGTCGCTCGCAGAGCGGCAACGACACGATCCGCTACCCCGTCATCCGCGACACCGCAGACCTGACCTACCTGGTCAACCTCGCCTCGCTGGAGCTCCACGTCCCCCAATGGCGATTTGATGACGATGGCCGGCCGTGCAACCCCGACCGCCTGGTCATCGACCTCGACCCGGGGCCGCCCGCCGGGCTCCACGAGTGCGCACGGCTGGCCCTGCTGGTGCGTGAACGGCTCGAGAGCATCGGGCTGGCGACGGCACCCGTGACCAGCGGCAGCAAGGGGATGCAGCTGTATGCCGCGTTGCCGGGCGCGCAGGGCTCCGACACCATTCGCGACGTCGCGCGAGAGATCGCCCAGGACCTGACCAGGACGCGTCCCGAGCTCGTGGTGTGGAAGATGACGAAATCCCTGCGCCCCGGCAAGGTGCTGCTGGACTGGAGCCAGAACATCGCCGCCAAGACAACCATCGCCCCCTACTCGTTACGAGGCAGGGACGCTCCTTATGTCGCCGCGCCGCGCACGTGGGCGGAGGTCGAACGCGGCGCCGAGAAGCCGGATGAGCTGAGACAGCTGGACATGGATGAAGTCCTGGCCCGTACTACGCGCGATGGCGACGCCTTTGCGGCGAACCTTGACCTGCAAACGTAAGGTCGCGGCGGCCCCGGGCCAGGACTTCTGAGGAATGGCGCTTCTGCGAACCCGAGTCAGCCGTGGGCCTTGTCGTAAGCAGCCAGGATGCCTGCCGAGATACGGCCTCGGTCGCTGACCTGATGACCGTTCTTGCGTGCCCACTCCCGTACCGCGCTGAGGTCGCCACGACGCTGACCTGCAGCCCCTGCCTTGCGCGAGCTCTTACGGCCACCAGAGCGACGGGCGTGCCCTGTCCAGGTGCTGAGGTCGTTGCGCAGCTTCTTGGCGTTGGCCGCCGTCAGGTCGATTTCGTAGGAGACGCCGTCGAGGGAGAACGACACGGTCTCAACAGCCGCTGTGCCGTCGATGTCGTCAACCAGCTTGTATTCAACCATCTGCGCCATGTGAGCTCCCGAATGAGAAACGTTTGCGAACTGATGAGCGGTGTTCACCAGCTGTTAGACACTCCACCATATAGGACGATTCTCACAAACCGGAATCCCGTTCGTCAATATTCTTTGAGAGCCCCGCAGCAGAAGACGAAGGCTCTTGTTCGGCCTCCCACTTGGAATGGGCCAGCCGCTCACGGCGGTCGCCTTCGAGCATTGCCTTGATGATCAGATAGAACAAGAAGGCCACTCCCGCGCTCGGCAACAGCGCGCCGAGGGCGATCAGCACGGAATTCAGGCTCATGTTCCCTCCGGCTTCAGCAACGGGAACAGAATGGTCTCACGGATACCGGCCCCTGTGAACAACATCACCAGGCGATCGATTCCAAGACCGAGGCCACCCATCGGTGGCGCGCCATATTCAAGCGCCCGAAGGAAGTCCTCGTCGAGCTGCATTGCCTCGACGTCTCCTGCGGCAGCCCTCAGCGACTGCGCGGTGAGCCGATCCCGTTGGATCACCGGGTCGATCAGCTCTGAGAAGGCGGTCCCGCGTTCAGTTCCACCGATGATGAGGTCCCAGGCCTCGATGAGTCTCGGGTCCTTCCGATGTGGCCGGGCCAGTGGCTGAGCCGACGGCGGATAGTCGCAGACAAAGGTCGGCTGCAATAGTGTTGGCTCAACGATCTCACCGAATAGCTCGACGACCAGCTTCTCGGCGCCCCATTCGGGTTGCACCTTCACATTGCAGCGAGTCGCTATCGCGCGGAGCGTTTGCACATCTGTGTCAGGGGTGACATCCTCCCCGACCGCCTCGGAAAGGCCCTGATAAACCGGAAGCCAGCGCCATTCACCGGCAAGCTGGATCTGTCCGGCGGGGGTGTCGATGACCCGGGAGCCGAAAGCATCCGCAGCCGCGAGGATGATCCCCTGGATCAGATCAGCCATCGTGTGCTGGTCGCCAAAGGCCTCATAGACCTCAAGCATGGTGAATTCCGGACTGTGCGTGGAGTCAACGCCCTCATTCCGAAAGATGCGGCCCATCTCGAACACCTTGTCGATGCCACCCACAACTGCACGTTTGAGATACAGCTCGAGCGCAATCCGGAGCGACATATTGATGTCGAACGCATTGAGGTGGGTTGGAAAGGGCCGGGCCGCCGCCCCACCATGAACAAGCTGAAGTATCGGTGTCTCGATCTCCATGAACCCGCGGTCGTGCAGAGTGTCGCGCACAGCACGGACGATGGCTGCCCGGTCCCGCACCATGTCGCGCGCCTCCTGGCGCACGATCAGGTCCACATAGCGCTGACGCACCCGGGACTCCTCAGACAGCTCGCTGTGCATTGTTGGAAGGGGCCGAAGAGCCTTGCTCGCCATCGCCCATTCGTCGGCAAGCACGGAGAGCTCTCCCCGTCGGCTCGAGATGACCCGGCCGTGCACCAAGACGAAGTCACCGAGGTCGACATCGGCCTTCCATGCGGCCAGAGACTGTTCGCCTACCTCCGCGAGGCTGAGCATTGCCTGGAGGCGAGTTCCGTCGCCCTCCTGCAAAGTCGCGAACGCCAGTTTTCCGGTGTTGCGGATGAACACCACCCGCCCCACGACACCCACGACGTCCTGGGTCTCCTCCGCGGTCTTGAGGTGCCCGTAGGCCTCGCGCACCTGCATGAGCGTATGCGTGCGAGGCACGCCAACCGGGTACGGCTCCCGGCCCTCGTCGAGAAGGCGGGCGCGTTTGTCCCGGCGGACTCGCATCTGCTCGGGGATGTCGATCGCGGGTACGTCGGGGCGTGCGGTGTCACTCACCCGGCAAGGGTACCGAGCAGACGTGCAATCTCCGACCGCTAGTTTCAGGGGATGACAGAGATGACGGCTGGGGAAGTCTTCGGCGCGCGCCGGGTGGCGTTCGGGGCCTACGCCGCCACCTACGACGCCGTGCGGCCGGAGTGGCCCTCAAAGACAGTCGCCTGGATGCTCGGATCGCCGACAACCGCAGCGGTGTGCCGCGTGGTGGACCTTGGCGCCGGGACCGGCAAGGGCACCCGTGCCATCGCTTCACTGGGACATGCCGTCATCGCGGTCGAGCCCTCGGACGGCATGCGAGACGCCCTCGCGATGACAGTGGGCGCCCTGCCGGGGGTGGTCGCGGCGCGCATCCGCGTCCTGGCCGGCGACGCAGAGCACATTCCGGCCGAGAGCGGTTCGACCGACGCCGTGACGGCCTTCCAGGCGTGGCACTGGTTCGACGCCGAGGCCGCCGCCGCCGAGTGTGCGCGGGTGCTGCGGCCCGGAGGCTGGCTCTCGCTGGGTTGGCATCAGCGGTCGCAGGAGGTCGCCTGGTCGCAGGAGCTGTCGAACATCGTCGAACGCCCGGAGATCCGCTGTGACGACGAGGAGGTCCCGCCGGCGGGAGAGATGTTCGAGCCTTTCGAGACCCAGGTCTTCACCTACAGCATGCGGCAGAGCATCGAGGACCTCGTGCTGCACGCCTCGACGTGGTCCTATGTGGCGATCCACCCCGAGCGCGCCCGGATCCTTGACGAGGTGCGCGCGCTGGGCCTGAGGGTGGCAGACAGGGATGGAATGGTCGAGATCCCGTGGACGACCCGTTGCTACCGTCAGCGACGGCGCTGAGCCGTCAAGGATGAAGGGTCCCGCTGCTCGATGTCGCCAGCACAGGATCCGGGTGCGCCGCGTCAGAAATCGGGTGCGCCGCGTCAGAAGAGTGCGGCGCTGCTGACCGCCAGCTCGAGGTGCAGCAGCTGCTTCTTGCGCTCCAGACCGCCGCCGTAGCCGGTGAGGTTGCCGTTCGACCCGACAACCCGGTGGCACGGGATGACGATGCTGACCGGGTTCTTGCCGTTCGCCAGGCCAACCGCGCGAGCGGCACCGGGCGACCCGATACGTTCGGCCAGGGCGCCATAGGACTCGGTCTCGCCGTAGGGAATGTCCTGCAGTGCGGCCCATACCCGCTGCTGGAACTGCGAGCCTCGTGGCGCCAGCGGAAGGGTGAAGAGCGTCAGGGCGCCGGAGAAATAGGCGTCGAGCTGGACGGCCGCAGCCCTGAACGGCTCAGCGTCACGGCCGCCGCAGTCGGGTTCGCCGAGCTCGGCGTCATCCGGGCGATGACGCTGCAGGTCCATGTACAGGCCCACGATCGAGCCCTCCTCGGCGACCAGGGTCAGTGGCCCGACGGCGCTGTCGATCACGGTGTGGCTACGCATCAGGCGGCCTCCTCATCAGGCATGTGGTTGATCGGGTGTTCCCCGGTGGCCCAGAGATACTGCACGGCATAGGAACGCCAGGGTCGCCAGTGGTGTGAGTGATCGGTGAGTGTCCTGGGGGTGGCCGGCATCCCGAGCTTCTCGGCGGCGAGCCTGATACCCAGGTCACCGGCGATGAACGCGTCGGGATCACCGAGAGATCGCATGGCGATGCTTTCAACCGTCCAGGGTCCAAAACCGTGCAGTGCGCTCAGCCGTACCCTCGCCTCGCGCCAGTCGGCCCCGAGGTCGAGGTTGAGCTCTCCGCGTGCCAAGACCTCGACCAGACCCAGCAGGGTACGCCGGCGCGACCCGGGCATGGCGAGATCGGAGGGGTCCATGGCGGTCAGGACCTCGGGGACGGGGAAGAGGTGCGTCAGTGCGCCGTGTGGATCGTCCACCGGATCGCCGTATGCGCGGACCAGTCGCGCGGCGTGGGTGCGGGCCGCCGCCGTCGAGACCTGTTGCCCCAGAACCGCCCGTACGGCGAACTCTGCCGGGTCCACCGTCCTGGGGACGCGCCGGCCGGGGCTGCCCGATACGAGCTGTGCCATCGCCGGGTCCTGGGACAGGACTGCGTCAATCGCCTCGGGATCGGCGTCGAGGTCGAGCATCCACCGGCACCTGCTGATGGCGCTGGCGAGGTCGCGCTGGTCGGTGAGCAAGAGCTGGCAGGCGACATGGTCTGGTGCTGGTCGCAGCGCAACGATGGCATGACCGTGAGCAAGACGAATCGTCCGGCGGTAGGCGCCCGCTCTCCACTCCTCCACCCCCGGGACAGCAGTCGCCGCCAGGTGACCGAACAGGTTGTCCGGGCAGAACGGCTTTCGGAAGGGCAGTCGGAGCGAGAGGGCCCCCGCGGTCTCGGGCGCTGGCTGCGGCATACCCCTGCCACGCTGTCCTTCACGGCGAGCGGCTCCCACGCGCAGCGCTGTCGGGGACTGTGCAAAGACGTCCTGGACCGTGTCATTGAAGGCTCGGACGCTGGCAAACCCGGCCGCGAAGGCGACATCAGTCATCGGCACTGCGCTGGTTTCGAGGAGGACCCTTGCGGTCTGGGCCCTTTGGGCTCTGGCCAGCGCAAGCGGGCCGGCCCCCACCTCGGCCCTCAGCTCGCGTTGGATCTGTCGCACGCTGTACCCGAGGCGGCTGGCGAGACCGGATACGCCCTCACGATCAACGACTCCGTCCGCGATCAGCCGCATGGCGCGCGCGATGAGGTCTGAGCGAACATTCCACTCCGGCGAACCGGGGCTGGCGTCGGGACGGCACCGCTTGCAGGCCCGGAACCCGCACTGTTGGGCCGCAGCGGCACTGGGGTAGAAGCGCAGGTTCTTGCGATGGGGCCTGGCGGGGCAGCTCGGGCGGCAGTAGATGCCAGTGGTCACCACCGCACAGAAGAACCACCCGTCGAAACGCGGATCCCTGGACGCCACGGCGCGCTGGCAGGCTTCGGTGTCCTCGTGCATATCCTCAGCATGCCTCGTTCGGAGGGCACGTACTAGCGGAAATACGACATCACCATTTCGCCCTACTCCCCGCCAGGCCGCCCAAGGACTCGACCCGAACACCGCGGCGTCTCGTCCTGTGCTGGAACAGGTGCTGTGCTGGAACAGGTGCCAGGTTCGCAACCGCAGCCCGGCACAATGGGAGGCATGGACGAGGGGAGGTCGCGAGCCTCGATGGCCGACCAGGATGTTGTCGTCACCCAGGTGACCGAGGGCAGCTGGCGGGAGCTGAGGGATGTCCGGCTCGCCGCCCTGGCGGACGCGCCGGAAGCCTTCGGCTCGAGCCTGCGACGTGAACAGGGTTTCGATGAGGAGCGCTGGCGGGCATGGACTCGTTCGGCGGCAGTGTTCATTGCCTTCGCTGGTGAGTCCCCGATTGGCATGGCGGCCGGTACCTCCGGGGAGTCAGCCGCTGAGCGAAAGCTCATGGCGATGTGGGTGGATCCAGCCTGGCGCGGCAGTAACGCCGCGTCGAAGCTGCTGGGCTCCGTCGTCGACTGGGCCGCGTCCGAGGGCAGCGAACGGCTGCGACTGTGGGTGGCAGAAGGCAATGAGCCGGCTCGACGGCTCTACGTAGGTCGCGGCTTTGAGGTGACCGGAGGCCGGGCGCCGATGCCGAGTAACCCGGCGGTGCACCGGAACGAGATGGTGCTGGCACTGAACGCTCACTGACTCCGTCCACCCTTTGCGAGGGAGTCGCGATCGCGAGAAACGAGTCGCCTTGGAGATCCGCGAATATGGTGGTGCTGCAACGAATTTCGTTGGGATCCAGTCCAGGTTTTGTCTGTCATATGGTGTACAATAGAACACATGTTCGATAAGTTCGCCCAGGCTCTCGCGTTGATGCGTGAGGCTTTCGATGACGCCCAGGCCGGGGTGGGGTCGCTGGTGTGTGCGGATCTGGCTGGCGAGGTTGACGGGGCGCAGCGGGTGATCAACGCGGCG
>JBDTWH010000141.1:0-10384 GCA_040006795.1 Actinomycetota bacterium
ACGTGATCATGCTGACCGCCCGCAGCGAGGAGCTCGACACGCTCATCGGCCTGTCTGTGGGAGCGGACGACTACATGACCAAACCGTTCTCCCCGCGGGAGCTGACGGCCCGGGTCCGCAGCCTGCTTCGCCGGCCCCGGACGAGCGCGCAGGAGGCGGGGGAACAGCACGAGCGCAAGATCGGGGACCTGATCGTGGACACCCAGTCTCGGCAGGTCCGCCTGGGGCAGACCCAGGTCGAGCTGACCCGCACCGAGTTCGATGTGCTGGAGACGCTGACCGAGCGACCCAAGGTTGCCTACACCCGCCGCCAGCTCATCGAACGTGTCTGGGGCCCGGACTGGTTCGGCGATGAGCACCTCGTCGACATTCACATCGCCCACATCAGAGCCAAGCTCGGAGATGACGCCGTAACCCCAAAATTCATTCTCACCCTCCGCGGCGTCGGCTACCGGATGGGCCCCGGATGAGGTCTCCTAAAAGGCAGACCAGCCGGCCCCCGAGGCCGGCACTTGGTCTGGCGTGGCGACTCTTCGCCGCGATGGGCCTGGTCGTCCTCGCCGGCGCGGGCACGATGCTGGTCGCGGTCCTGCTCGTCGCCGAGCCGGCGTTCCACACCCACCTGAGCCAGATCCAGCCACCGTTGTCCGACCAGGCCCACGCCGGCGTCGATGAAGCGTTCGCGGATGCGGTGCTCACCGCACTGGCCGTGGGCGTGGTCATGGCGATGGCAGCCGCCCTTGTCGTGACCTGGCTGGTGGCGAGGCGGCTCGCCGCTCCCGTGGCCGAGGCAGCCGAGGCGGCCTACCGGATCGCCGACGGCGACTTCGAGACCCGGCTCCGGCAGCCGGGCCTGGGCCCCGAGCTGGACCGGTTGACCGCGGCGTTCAACACGATGGCCCGCCGGCTGGCGACCACAGAGCAGACCCGCCGTCGCCTGCTGACCGACCTGGCCCACGAGCTGCGCACGCCCCTGGCCTCGATGCAGGCCACGATCGAGGCGGTCAACGACGGGATCCTGCCCACCGACCAGACGACCCTGGCCACGCTGACCGATCAGTCACAGCGACTACACCGCCTCGTCGGCGACCTTTCCGCGGTATCGCGGGCGGAGGAGCGCCAGCTGAACCTGCGCCCGGTCAGGGTCCCGATCCAGGACCTGGTGTCCGAGGTGGCGGCCGCGGCCCGGCCCCGGTTCGAGGCCAAGGGGATCAGCCTCACCGCCGAAGAAGGGCCTGCCGTGGGCAGCGTCGTGCTGGTCGACCCCGACCGGCTGGCGGAGGCGCTGGGGGCGCTGCTGGACAACGCCCTTCGTCATACGGACGAAGGGGGCACGGTCATCATCACCACCACCGGACACGACAACCGGTGCCGGATCGCGGTGAGCGACACCGGCGAGGGCTTCGACCCCGGTGTGGCTGCCCAGCTGTTCGAGCGCTTCTACCGGGGCGACAGCTCGCGCACCGTCAGCGGCGCCGGGAGCGGTATCGGGCTGACCATCGCCAAGGCGATCATCGAGGCCCACCACGGACAGCTCCGCGCCCACAGTGACGGACCCGGCAAAGGCGCAAGCTTCGAGATCACCCTGCCGGTCGCTTCTCGCGCTCGCTAGGACGATCTTTAGCAAACCTTCATGAAATGCCACCCAATACCCTCATCTTCCTGGCCGAGGATGAAGACGTGGCCTGACCTGAGGCAAACCCCGAAGGGGAGGCAAACGCCGGACCCTGACTGACTGGAGCGAGTGAATGACCAGGAAAACTGAGAAATTGGGCAGGCAGACGAAGCGTGACAGCGCCCGGATCGCCCGGCTGGAGGCGGTGGCGAAGGCGCAGCGACGCACTGCCCGGCGACGTATGGCGGTCATCGTGGGCGCGTCGGTTACCGTGGTCGCGCTGGTCGGCGGGACCTTATGGGCCGCAGTGGGTTCCGGCGACTCAGGGTCTTCCACAAAGAACAAAGTCGCGCTGACCGGTATGCAGACCTACTCCGGGCTGGCCCGCGACCATGTGGACGGGCCTGTGTCCTACCCCCAGACTCCTCCCGTGGGAGGCGCGCACTCGTCCAAATGGCAGAACTGCGGCGTCTACTCCGCACCCGTGCGCAGCGAGGACGCGGTTCACTCCCTTGAACACGGCGCCATGTGGATCACCTACCGTCCGGGTCTGGCTGCCCCCGAGCTCGCAACACTCCTGAAGGACGTCTCCGGGGAGCCATACGCGCTGGTCAGCCCCTACCCGGGACTACCCTCCCCCATCGTTGCGTCCGTCTGGGGAGCTCAGCTGAAGCTCAGCTCGGCCAGCGACCCCCGTCTGAAAGCCTTTGTCGACACGTTCAAGTCCGGCACCCAGGCACCCGAACCGGGCGGGGAGTGCACCGGGGGTGTCGGCACCCCGCAGGGCTGACCCCGACCGCCGCACATCACCGAGGGCGGTCAGCGCAGATCCGGCCGGGTTGCTCAGACGCGGGGCAGGAGGACCCGGAACGTGGACCCCTGTCCCGTTCCGGGGCTGGCTGCGGTGAGCTGCCCGCCGTGGGCCTCGACCAAGGCCCGGGCGATGGCCAGCCCGATGCCAGATCCTCCGTGAGTCCGATCCCGCGCGGTGTCAACCCGGTAGAAACGTTCGAAGATATGGGACAGGTGCTCGGCGGGGATCCCCTCGCCCGTGTCTTCGACGGACAGCACCACCTCAGCAGCTCTGGGCGATGAAACCGCCGAGATCGTGACGATTCCACCGGCGGGGGTATGACGAAGCGCGTTATCCAGGAGGTTGCCGAGAACCTGGCCCATCCGTTCGGGATCGACGAGCAGCCGGGGCAGCCCGGCCTGGATGCTGGTGACCAGCCGAACGCCTTTCGTCTCGTAGCCCTCGGTGAACGAGTCGACCGAGGCGCAGACCAGCGACGCTGGTTGCACCGGACGCCTGTCGAACCGAACCTGCCCCTCTTCTGCCTGGGAGACGGAGGTGATGTCCTCGGACAGCCGGGTCAGGCGTCGGGTCTGGGTGTGCAGCAGCTCGGCCGTCCCGACGTCCAACGTCGCCACGCCGTCTTCCAGCGCTTCGAGGCCGGCCTCCAACGTCGCCACCGGGGTGCGCATCTCGTGCCCGAGGTCAGCCAGGAGTCTGCGGCGGGTCCGCTCGACCGACCCCAGCCGGGAGGCCATCCGGTTGAACCCCAGCGTCAGGGCATCGAACTCAGCGCCCAGCCCCGGGGAGGAGACTCTCACGTCGTATCGGCCGCCGGCAACCTCACTCGCTGCGCCGGCGAGGATGGCCACTGACCGGCCGATGCGGCGCGCTATATAGACGTTGACGGCCATGGCCACCAGTAGAGCGGCAAGCAACGCCAGGGACAGCGAGATCGACGTGGCGCTCTGGTACGCCCTCTCGATATGCACGCTCTCGGTCGATAAGGCTCCCACGCTGGCCCTGTCCAGGTGCGTGTGGAAAAGGGGCGGGCCGACCGTGGCGGCAATCGTCCAGGCAGTGAGCGTGCTTGTCAGCAGAACCAGGGTCTGGGCCACCAGCAGGCGAGCGGCCAAGCCCCCGCGCCGGCGCTTCGGCTCGCCATCGTTCCCTTTCACGTTCCCTGGCCCATGCGGTAGCCGATGCCACGGACCGTGAGCACATACCGCGGTGAGCCGGGATCGTCGCCAAGCTTCCTGCGCAGGTGCCCGATGTGGACGTTGACAAGGTGCTCGCCCCCGACCCAGGTCTGGTCCCACACCGCTTCGATGAGCGACTGGCGGGTGAATACCATTGCGGGTCGAGCCGACAGTGCGTCCAGCAGGTCGAACTCGGTGCGCGTCAGTGCCACCGCGTGACCGTCGATAAGGACCTCCCGTCCCACCACGTTGATGCTCAACGCCCCGAACACGCGCGGCGGCACCTCTGCGGCGGGCTGCCCACTGATAGTGGAGGCTCGTGGACGGCGCAGCATCGCGTGGATCCGGGCCATCAGCTCACGCGGGCTGAACGGCTTGGTCAGGTAGTCGTCCGCCCCGACCGAGAGGCCGATGAGCTTGTCGATCTCCTCGGTGCGCGCGGTGAGCATCACGATGTAGCAGTCAGAGAACGTCCGCACCACCCTGCAGACCTCGACGCCGTCGATCACCGGCAGGCCCAGGTCCAGCACCATCACATCGGGGTCGACCTGCCGGGCCTGGTCAATCGCTGCCTGTCCGTCATGGGCCATCGACACCTCAAAACCATCCCGGGTCAGGTAGGAGCCCACGAACTCAGCGAGGCCTCGTTCGTCGTCCACGACCAGCACGCGAAGACCGCTCGGCGACACCGGCTTCGGGATGGGGTTGCCTGCTGGTTGGCTCATGGTCCCAGTGTCAGGGATTCTGAGCCCAGCCCCGACACCGGGACGCCCCACAGGTGCGAGGAGACAGAAGACCCATCAGGATCCACGCCCTGTGGTCCGGGCCGGTCGACTTCACCAAACGTTGACCATTTCGCCGAGGTGATCTTCACCTCGGGGAACCACCGTTGGTCCAGAACGCAGTACGGGATGGGACCTGGGACGGCGGCCTCATCGGCGACGTCGTGGCCGCTCTGGTCAGAAACCCGGAAGGAGGCACCTGATGGCGATGAGCACGTGGGTGGTTCTCGGCGTGATCTGCCTGCTCTATGTCGCCTTCGGGATCTGGGCGGTGTCCCAGATCTTCCCCCGCACCCCAGCCGCCAGAAGCCGATCCGACCCGGATCAACATCAGGAAAAGCCCAAGACCTGAACCGTTGCTTCCCCGACTGGGTCTTGCGCAAACCTTTACCAGAAGATTTCCAAGATCCTCATGCGTCTGGCGGACCGTGAAGGCATGACTCGAGCTGATACAACCCCCGCAACGGGGAGGCAAGACCCGGACCGTGACGGCCCGCCGACCCATGAGGCCGGCATTCCACCGGTGGTGATCACGGTGGTGGAGGCAGCAGCGTGCCACCTGTGTGAGGACGCGAAGTCCGCCTTGGCCGTCCTGGCGCAGTCCTATCCGATGACCGTCCGCGTGTTGTCGATCGGCGATGAGCCTGGTCGGGCACTGATGGATCAGCATCGGGCGCCGATGAGTCCCCTGGTCCTGCTGGACGGGCAGTACTTCAGCTCGGGTCGCCTTCCCCGGCGCAAGCTTGAGCGCCGCCTGTCGAAGGCGATGCGGGGTGAGACCAATGGGTGACCTGCTGACCACCGGCTCGGTGCTGGCCGCCTTCTTCGCCGGCGGCGTGGCACTGTTCGCGCCGTGCTGCATCGTGTTCCTGGCCCCGTCCTACCTTGCCGTGGCCGTCAAGAACCGCCGGTGGCGGCTGCTGCCGCTGACGTTCATCTTCGCCGCCGGGCTGGCCGTGATCCTGATCCCGATCACCCTGGGGGTCAGCCTGATCGCCGGGACCATCGCCAACTACCACGAGCCGTTGTACTACGCCGGCGGGGTGCTGATGCTGGTCCTGGCCGTGTTCACCCTGTCCGGCCGGATGGTCAGCCTGCCCAACTTCGTGCGGGCCCCGGACACCAGTCGTGGGGACTCGGCCAGCTTCTTCGCCCTGGGCGTGTTCTCCGGTCTGGCCAGCAGCTGCTGCGCCCCGGTCCTGGTCGGGGTGATGACCCTGTCGGCGCTGTCCGGGTCGCCCGTCGGCGGCGTGCTCCTGGGCCTGGCCTACGTCTTCGGGATGGCGTTCCCGCTGTTCGCCATGGCGCTGTTGTGGGACCGGTTCCACCTCGGCGAACGCAAGCTCCTCAAGGCGCGCCCGGTCCGGATCCACCTGGGCGGCCACATCCTGGCCACCAACACCGTCAACCTCGTGGTCGCGGCCGGGTTCACCGTGATGGGCCTGTTCGTGATGTATCTGGCCGGCAGCGGGACGATGACCGCCGGCGGGGGGTTCCAGGTGGCTTTCGGCAAACGTCTGGCCTCGACCTTCGGCTGGGTGGAGAAGGTCACCGCCCCGGTCCCGGAGGCCATCCTCGGCCTGCTCGTCCTGGCTTTGGCCGGCGTGTTCGTCTACGCCACGCTGCGCAACCGCCCCAGTCGCGGGCAGCTGTGCTCGTCAGCGGACGACCCCGAAGACGAGGACGCCCCCTCCCCCGACGAGGACACCATCGACGCAACCTCGACCCACAAGTAAGGACACCCGATGACCACAGGAACCAGCAGACAACGCCCGGCGCAGACAAGCCACGAGCACATCAACGCGTTGCGAGAAGCCCAGGCCGAACAGGCACGGCGTAAGAGGCTCTGGGTCCGGCTCGCGTCAGTCGGCGCCACCCTGGCCGTGATCGGGGTCATCGTGGCGATGATGATGAGCTCACGTCAGGAGTCCTCGGCCACAACCCGGGTCGCCCCCGACTTCACCCTCACCGACACCTCCGGGACGCAGGTGAGCCTGGCAGCCCTGCGCGGCAAGAACGTGCTGATCTACTTCAGCGAGGGGGCCGGCTGCGAGGCCTGCATCACCCAGATGGGACTGATCGAGAAGGACCCGCGGTTCGCTGCCGAAGGCCTCACGGTGCTGCCCATCGTGATGGACCCCAAGGATGACATCAGCGCCGCCATGGCAGCCAACGGAATACGAACACCGTTCCTGCTCGACGACGGCAGCGTGTCCAAGGCCTACGGGACCCTCGGCAAGGGCATGCACTCCGACCTGCCCGGACACAGCTTCATCCTGATCGACAAGACCGGCAAGCAGCTCTGGTACGGCGAGTACCCCTCGATGTTCATCTCACCAGACGACCTGCTCAAAGAGGTCCACAACCACCTGGGCACCTGAGCCACCGCGCGGTCGATCACGCCGCACGGCAGTCAGTCCGCAGCACACACGGGAAGGAGGAGCTCACGATGATGGGTTGGTATGGCGACGGGATGAGTCCCCTGCGATGGGTTGCCACGGGCGTGTTCTGGGTCTTCCTGCTCGCGCTGACCGTGTGGCTGATCGCGCGGCTGCTCCCCGGCGGCAGCAAGACGACCCGCGCTACCGGTGAGTCCTCGGTGGAGCTCCTCAACCGCAAGCTGGCTGGCGGTGAGATCGACCTGGCCACCTGGCAGGCGCAACGGGCTGCCCTCGCGGACCCGGTAGCCGGTTCGACAGATCGACCAAGAGGCAGCAGTTGAGCGTCAACGCGCCACGGTCACGTCCGGGTGCCTACATGAGCAGAGACGGGAAGGGAAGCATGAGTCGTCAACCGGTATCCGTAGAGGATCGCGCAGAAACGGCCGAGCTCAAGCAGGAGCTGCTCAGACGGTTCGGCCTGCCAGCCGATGCCAGCGACCGGGACATCGAGTCGGCCCACAACGTGCTGGCGGAGTTCCTCGAGCTGGCACCACACAAGGTCAACTCGTGGGCCGCGGCTCAGAGCGCCGACGTGGACCAAGCGTTCGCCCTGTTATCGGGCCCTGAGCAGCTCCTGGTCTCGGCAGGCCAGGGAGCCTCGAGGGTTCAGCCCCAGCCGGATGAGACACCCGAGGGTCCTGGCACTGCACCTGTCACTGCTGTGGCGTCCGCGGCCACCGCCGCACGCAAGCCGCGGCGGGCCCAGCTGATGTGGGCGATCGCGCCCCCGCTCATCATCGCTGGTGTCTTCCTGGTGTTCCAGATGGGCAACAGCTCCACAGCCCCTGACGCCTCAGCGACACCGACGGCCCAGCAGGCCACAGCGCCGTCGGGGGCTCCCAGCACAGTCCCGGTCGACAAGACGAAGGTCGAGGCCCTGATGAAGACGATCAGCACGAACCCCAAGGACACTGCCTCGCTCCTGGCACTCGGCGACATCTACTTCGCCGCCGCCGACTACAAGAACGCAGCCGCCTGGGAGCAGAAGGCTCTGGACGTCGACCCCAAGAACCAGGCGGCGCTCCTGGCGATCGGCGCCTCGCAGTTCAACGTCGGCAACACGGCCGAGGCCAAGAAGCACTGGCTCACGGCCGTTGCCCTCGACCCCAAGTCAGCCAAGGCCCACTACGACCTTGGCTTCCTGTACCTCAGCCAGACCCCGCCCGACAAGGTCAACATGACAGCCGAGTGGAACAAGGTCATCGCGATCGATCCCGCCTCCGAGCTCGCGAAGGCGGTTGCCACCCACCTGAACGCCTCAGCTCCCACACCCACGGCCAGGTAGAGCCATGACCCTCCTGACCATCCTGCTGGCGTTCCTGGCTGGAATCGTGTCGTTTGCGTCCCCGTGCTGCCTGCCACTGGTCCCGGCGTACCTGAGCTACATGGTCGGGACGACGCCTTCCGACTCCCCCAAGGCACGGCGAGTCGCGTTCCACCACTCACTGGCCTTCGTTCTCGGGTTCACCATCGTGTTCGTCGCGCTGTGGGCCTCGATCGGACTGATCGGGTACTTCCTGCGGGACTACCTGGGGATCCTGCAAAAGGTGGGCGGCGCCATCATCATCGTCATGGGCCTTCACGTCGCGGGGCTCATCCGGATCTCAGCCCTGTACCGGCAGGTTTCGGTCCCGACCGGGCGGCTTGTCGGTAAGTCGGAGTCAGGGGACGGCACCGTCAAGCTCCTGGCCCCCAACTATGGGCGCTCGTCTCTGATGGGGATGGCCTTCGCCGCGGGCTGGACCCCGTGCGTGGGCCCCATCCTCGGCGGCATCATCGGCCTCGCGTCGCTCAGTGCCAGCGTCGGGCAGGGCACGGTCCTGCTGCTGGCCTACGCGCTGGGTCTGGGGGTCCCGTTCGTCCTGGTCGCCGTCGGGGCGACCGCGGCGAGCCGGCGACTGGCGTGGTTCCGCAGGCACGAGGCGGGAGTCTCGCTGGTTAGCGGCGGGATGCTCGTGGTGGTCGGTTTCCTGATGATCACCAACGTGTTCGTAAAGCTGTCCGGTGTCCTACCCAACTTCGGTATCTGAGGAAGAGCTCACATGAGTCAAGACGTTCGCACCCGCCCCGCCGAAACCGGTGCCGGTGAATCGCTCGACGGTCTCGACGGCGGCACCCCCGTTGCCCCCTCGGACGTCCTGGAGCGGGTCTGGCGGTTCTTCATCTCGATGCGCACCGGGCTTGTCTTGATCCTTGCGCTGGGGCTGCTGTCATTCGCCGGGACGATGCTGGAGCAGGCGCCGGCAGGGCTGGACCCGGCTGCCTACACGAGCTGGCTGACCTCGATCCACTCCAAGTACGGCGGCTGGACCCCGGTGTTCGACAAGATCGGCTTCCTCTCCGTCTTCACGTCGATCTGGTTCAAGGCGATCACGGTCCTGCTGACGACAAGCGTCCTGGCCTGCTCGGTCAACCGGGCCCCCCGCTTGTGGAAGCTAGCCTTCCGCCCACGCACCAGGATGGGCGAGACGTTCTTCACCCATGCGCCCCTGCAGGCAAGCGTCGTGGTCCCGGCCGAACCCGACGAGACGATGGACTACGTGCGCGAGGTCCTGAAGTCCCACCACTTCCGCACGGTCAACGACCCGGGCGAGGGCGGGCTGAACCTGTACGCCGACCGGTTCCGCTGGGGCCCCTTCGGAACCGTCATGGCCCACCTGAGCTTCGTGCTCATCCTGCTGGGTTTCTTCCTCAGTGCGACCACCGGGTTCAGGAACACCGGACTCATCGTCCCCGTCGGCTCCACGGTGCAGGTCGGCAACGGGACCGGGCTGTCGGTCAAGGCCATATCCTTCAACGACGCCTACTACAAGGACGGCTCCCCCAGCGACTTCGCAAGCGACCTCATCCTGTACAAGAACGGCGCCCAGGTCGACAGGAAGACCATCAGGGTCAACCACCCCATGAAGGCCGGCGGCGTCTCGTTCTACCAGTCGTTCTTCGGTGAGGCCGCGGCCGTGAAGGTCACCGACGGCGCCGGCAAGACCCTCTACGACGACGCGGCGGCGCTGCAGTTTCAGTCCGACGACGGCACCCACGTCATCGGCAAGTTCGACCTCAAGGGCAAGGGCCTGACCGTCTACGTCATCGATGTTGCCTCCGGCGGGACCGACCCGAACATCAGGGCGGGTCAGCTACAGCTCGAGATCGACCAGAGCGGCAAGAAGGAGCCCATCGCCAGCCAGGTCGTGGACCAGGGCAAGCCCACGACGATCGCCGGCCTGACCTACACCTTCGAACGCACCCGCCAGTACACCGGGCTGATCGTGGCCCACGACCCAGGTGTGCCCTTCGTCTGGATCGGCTCGACCCTGCTGGTTCTCGGGCTCTTCATGGTCTTCTTCTTCCCGCACCGTCGCGTCTGGGTGCAGATCCGCAAGACCTCTGGCGGCAGCGAGATCCTGTGCGCTTCCACCATGAAGCGCGACGTCGCCTTCAAACCGCTGTTCCATCAGCTGATCACCGACATCCAGCTCGCCGCAGCGCCGTCGAACACCACTGACGAAGCAGGGCAGAACGATGCTTAACTTGTCCGAGTTCATGCTTTTCCCCAG
>JBDTWH010000142.1:0-1932 GCA_040006795.1 Actinomycetota bacterium
CTTCCTCGACGTACCGTTCGAGGTGACCGCGAAACAGATGGCCACGCGGGACGGCACGGTTCCAGATCCCCGGCACGCCAGCATGCGCCGGTACGTCGAGGCGCAGCAGCTCTACTTCAGCAAGTGCGCACCACAGCAGCGAGCAAGCGTCGTCATCGACAACGCCGTGCTCGATGCTCCGCGCTGGTCCTAGCTTGGGTCGCTCTACCGGGGTCTGGAATTCCCCGAGAGACCTTCTCAGCGCGAGCGCAGTCAGGCAGCGGGGCTGGCCATGAAGCCGGTGGCGGTGACCATCCGCAGAATTGCCAGGGCTGCCGGTCCGGGGCTGCGCACGCTGACCTTCTTCGTCGGGACCACCCGGACCAGCCGGGCGGGCTGTGAGGTCAGGTGCCACCCACTGCAGTCGGGGCACTCGTAGGATCGGACCTCGCGACGACTACACGTCACCTTGTTCAAACGGGCCCTCGCGCGATCATGGTCGGCCTGTCGCATCGCCAGCTTGATGTCTTTGGGCTCTCCGTAGCGGATCTTCCCGCTGGTCGGGCAGATCGGGTAACGGTGATGAGACATGGCTCGCTCCTCCAGAAGGCTGACCTTGATCTCCTACCTTCGACCAGCAACATGGGAAACCCCTAGGAGAAACCGTCACGTTTCCTGTCAATTCCCTGTGAGCGGGCCAAGCGGTGCGTTCGTCCCGTCGCCCGGCACCCCCCCAGCAGGGTCAGGCACTGTCGACGAGCTGCTCTGAGCTCAACGGCCATAGGCGTCAACCGTTATCTGCCGCTCCCGGGTGCAGCGGGTGGGAGATGAACGCTGCTTCCACCGTAGGGTGAGTGCAGCCGATCGAGAGGACTACATGCAACCGCAGCTCATATCCGGCCGCTACCAGGTGTTGCGCGCCATTGGGCGAGGGGGCATGGGCACCGTGTGGCTGTGCCGTGACCAGGTCCTCGGTCGCAAGGTCGCGGTCAAGCAGATCGGCGCACTGCCAGGTGAGTCGGTCACCGAGACGAAGCGCGCCATGCGCGAGGCACGCTCCGCTGCGTCAGTCAACCACTCCAACGCGGTCGCCGTGTATGACGTGGTCGACCACGACGGCGGCCCCTGGCTGGTGATGGAGTACGTCGAGGGCGAAACCCTGGCCGACGAGATCTCCCGCGAAGGGAAGATCTCGCCCCAACGGGTCGCCGAGATCGGCGCTCAGCTTGCCGGCGCCCTTGCCCGGGCTCATGAGCGACGCATCGTGCACCGCGACATCAAGCCCGGCAATGTGCTGATCGACAGAGCCGGTCGACCCAAGATCAGCGACTTCGGCATCGCTCGCGGCCATGGTGACGACCAGCTCACCCAGATCGGTTTCATCACCGGCACCCCTGGATACCTCTCGCCTGAGCTTGCCCGTGGTGGTGACCCCCATCCTGCCTCCGACGTCTGGGCCCTTGGCGCCACGCTCTATGCAGCAGTTGAGGGCCAGGCGCCCTACGAGTCGAGGAGCAACCCGATCGCCCTGCTCCGGGCCATTGCGACTACGCGACCCCGTCCGATGACGTACGCAGGCGCCCTGACACCCGCCATCGACGCGATGATGCATGAGGACCCAGCCTGCCGGTGGGACATGGCGACCAGCGCCCGGCGGCTCGGGGGCATCGCCCGAGCAGGCACTCCCGTAGTCCGCCGGGAGGATCGCTCGGCCACAAAAGTCCTTGCCGTGGTGCCCCTTGAGCCGACTCAGGCCCTTGCCACGACCCAGCGACTGGAGGTCCCCGGGCCGGTCTCGCCCGCTCAAACGGGGGTGGCAGCGGCCTCGGCACCCGAGGTCCTCAACGTCGCCGGAGGAGTAACCAAGGCGTCTGTCTTTGACTCGCCTGTGGTCAAACCGCCTGTGGTCAAACCGCCTGTGGTCAAACCGCCTGTGGTCAAACCGCCTGTGGT
>JBDTWH010000143.1:0-11770 GCA_040006795.1 Actinomycetota bacterium
GTGTTCTTCACCCTCCCCCTCGTGCCAGACATGGCCGTCCTGCACCAGGGACATGAACAGAGCCTGGGCAAACGGCGCTCGACCCTGTACGCGAAGGTCTCTCGTGGCTGGACCGGGGCACCCAGGCAGCGAGCCGTCCTGGCCGGCGCGCTCGGCCTGGTCTCCATCATGATCATCCCGCTGGCCGTGTCCGTGCACTCGGTCCTGGCCTGGGCCTTCGCCTCCACCGGCCGGCCGTGGTGGCACGAGAGCATCTGGGCGCCGCAGTTCGTCGTCGCAGCGCTCTACTCCGGGGTCGCCCTGGTCATCCTGATCGTGGCCGGCTTCCGCCGCGGATACCACCTTGAAGGGCTCATCACACAGCGGCACTTCATCCGCCTGGGGTTCATCCTGGCCACATTCGCGGCGACCTACCTCTACCTCACGTTCGCCGACCTGCTGCCCGGCTCCTACGTCGGAGAGCCCGGGCCCGCCGCCGTGTTCACCGACCTGATGGTCGGCCGTCTGGCCCTGTGGTTCTGGATGTTCGCCGTCGTCGGAGGCCTGATCCCGCTGCTGCTGGTCGCACTGCCCTGGACCAGGAACGTCACCGGCATGGTCATCGCCGCCACCCTGGTCCTGCCCATGATGTGGCTCAAGCGGATCCTGCTGGTCGTCGGCCCGGCCACCTACGACACCGTGACCCGCACCTTCGGCACCTACCACTTCACCTGGGTCCCGATTGCGATCACGCTCGCCGCGGCCGCCGCGGTCCCGCTGCTGCTCATGCTGCTCTTCCGGGTCGTCCCACTGCTGTCCATCGACGAGATCGAGGAGATCGACGCGAAACAACAGATCGACCAGATGGAGCGAGACCTCACCGCCCACCCGCACTCCGGGCCCGCCAAGCACGCCCAGCCTGCCCAGCCTGCCCAGACCGTGGACCATGACGTCGCACCGGTCGGCAGGACGACCGGCACCTCCTATCGTGTTCCCGGCGCGACCGCTGTCCTCCTCCTTGTCGCTCTCATGGGAATGCTCGGCATCGGCACGGCCCACCCCGCCAGCGCGGCAACACCGCAGAACGCGTCGGTGAATGCCTCGCTCAGCAGGTCACTCAGTGCGTCGACGGGCGCACCAGTCATCACCATCAAGGGTGTCGAAAGCGGCGGGAACGTGCAGCTCACCGCAACCCTGACCGGCGCCAACGGCCAGCCACAAGGCGACGCGGAGGTGGCGTTCTTCTTCAACACCACCCAGTTCGGCGCCGAGGCACGACCCGTCCCACTCGGGTCGATCACCACAGACAAGACCGGAGTCGCCAAGCTGATACTCGGCGGCGACGCCAACCACCTGTACCGACCCACCACCAAGGGTCCGCAGGAGTTCGGCGCCACCTTCACCCCCACCACCGCTGACGAAAAGCCGATCAGCTCCACCGTCAACGTCAACATCACCGTCGCCCGGTCCGCCTACACCCCCGCACCACCCAAGCCCCTGGCCGACCTGGGCAAGGGCCTGATCCTTGCCCTCTTCACCATCGTGGCCGCAATCTGGCTCACCCTGATCGCTCAGATCTGGCGCGTCCGCCGCGTCCGCCTCTCCGTCCAGGAGCCGGAAGCCAGCAAGGCACGTCACAGCCCGGCCCGGGCAGGCGCATGAGCTGAGCATGACCCCTGCCCTGCCGTTGGCGGCGGTGGGACAGTGGCGCGCGCTCTGCCAGAACCGAAGCATCAACTGATGGAGGAACGCATGTTCATCGCCATTACCCAGTTCCCTGAGGTTCCCGCTGCACGGGAGGAAGATTTCCAGGCGTGGTTCGTCTGGTCGAACGAGCAGCTTCGCGAGATCGATGGGCTGGAGGGCCGGAGGCTTCTGCGGGCGCCAGATGGCACCTACACCGCGCTCGTGGAGCACCAGAGCGCAAAGACCTTCGCCGCGATGCACCTCACCGAGGTGGCCTCGCTCGTGCACGCACGACTTGGGCAAGTCCTCCACGGCGAGCCCATGGCCACGAAGTACGAGGTCGTCGCTGATCTTGCGAGGTCGGGGTCCTGTTGCTGCGGCGGCGGTCATGGCGGGCACGACCGGGCCGTTGCCGACGGTCGCGTCGAGCTGCAGGTTGCCGGCGGATGCTGCCAAGGAGCCTGACCAGCACGCGACCCGTCGCGGAAGGTCGTCCTTCTTAAGAGAACCTTCATCAGAATCCACCCCAAGATGCACATGCGGATCGGAGATTGTGTAGGTGGGCCCAATGGAATGTTGGGCATTGGCTCGTCTTGGATGGGCGTCGCCGTCACACCAGCGTTGTGAAAGCAGGAAGTTGATATGCATATCGCGATCGCCCGGTTCCCCGCCGTGCCTGCAGAGCACGACAAGGACTTTCGAGACTGGTTCGCCTGGTCCAATGACCAGCTGCGCGGGATGGTGGGGCTGCGAGGTCGGCGCCTGCTGCGCGCACCGGACGGGACTTACACCGCGCTGGTGGAACACGACAGCGCTGGCGCCTTCGCGGCCATGCTTGAGGCTGAGGCGATCTCAATGATCCATCGGGGACTGGGGCCGATACTCAACGACCGTCGGCAAGCGATGAGCTATGACGTGCTCGTGGACTCCCCCACGACCGATGGGTGCCGCTGTGACGGCAACGGAACGTGCGGTTGCGAAGGTGCGGAGGCAGAGCCGGGGCTCCGGTTCATCGTTGCCGGAGCAGTACCCGCCGCGGTGAGTCGTGCCGGCACTGACGTAGCGCGGCCGTAGAGGTACTGCGTTGAGTGAATGTTCCATCCGTCAGCGATCCGCATGCGGCCCGGCTGCCGCCGAGCCGGTGGGGTTGAACGAACATTTCGGTTGCGAGGGAGAGTGTCATGACAATCAGTGGCCGGCTGACCATGTTGTTCAAGGCGGAGGCCTCCAGGGTTCTTGATCGCGCGCAGGACCCGCGGGAGACGCTGGACTGCTCCTACCAGAAGCAGCTCGAGCTGCTTCAGCAGGTCCGCCGGGGCGTGGCCGATGTGGCAACCAACCGTAAGCGGTTGGAGCTGCAGGCTGAGAAGCTGGCGTCTTCGGCGGACAAGTTGCTGCGGCAGGCCTCTCAGGCTGTCTCAGCCGGAAATGATGACCTGGCCCGCGAGCCGCTGACGCGATGGTCCGCGACCGAGGAGCAGCTGGCCGACCTGGGGCGCCATCACGCTTCCCTGCGAGCCCAGGAAGCCAAGCTCACCCTTTCCGCGCAGCGGTTGCATTTGAAGGTGGAGGCTTTCCGAACTCGCACGGAGACGATCAAGGCCACCTACACGGCGGCCGAGGCACAAGCCAAGATGGGGGAGGCCTTCTCCGGGATCAGTGAGGAGATGGCCGACGTCGGTCTGGCGATGCAACGCGCCGAGGATAAGACCACCCGGCTACAGGCCCGGACCGTGGCGATTTCGGCAGGCCAACAGGACCCCGACACCTCACGGCCACCTCAGCGCGAGCCGACGTCCGACCGCTTCCAGATTGCGGAGAACCAGCGATGATCGTGCGAATCTTGGGCGAGGGCCAGCTGGAGGTGGCGGATCGGGTTGTGGCCGAGCTCAACCAGCTGGATGCGGCCCTTGAGTCCGCTCTTGCCGATAACGACGAAGGGGCGTTCGACAAGGTCCTGGCGTATCTGCTTGGCCGTGTCCGGGCCTTCGGCACACCGGTGCCCGATCACGTGGTGGTGCCCTCCCAAGCGATCCTGCCATCGCCTGAAAGCACGATCGCCGGGGTGCGCCAGATGCTCGGCGCCGACGGATTGATCCCGGGTTGAGCTCGCTGAAGAGCCGTTCCGCGCCGGACCGGGGACTGAGCGTCCGGATGCTTGCGACCACGTTCCTGCTTGCGCTGTTGTAGGCGACGTTCACCGCGCGATCCCTTGGCCCGCTCATCGTCAACCTGGACTTGATCGTGCTCATCAAGCGCGCGGTGCTGGCCATCCTTCTTACCGGCGGACTGTAGCTCGCGCAGTACTGGTTCGGACCCGTCCCACTGGTTCCCGCTCTGCGGCGCGACCGGCCTGGAGAACCTGAGGAGAGGTCCTTTTGGCCCTCAGCCATTGAGCCAAGCTGCCAGCGCGATACCCGGGGTCAGACATGCGATCGAAAGAATCGTCATGGCGGCTTTCGTCGGGGTCGAGGGGCCAGCTGTTGCAGCGGGGCGATGGTCGCGATCGGAGTGTGGTTGTCCGCGAGATGGCCTTTCATCCGCGGCAATTTTCGAGTGCCGGACGGGCCGGTTGACGGGCCGGTTGACGGGCCGGACGGTAATCATGCCGTGCTTGAGGCCATTGGCGACCAGCCACCAGTTCATCGAATAAGCGAGAATGAATCCGACGATGAGGGCCATCGACAGCACGAACCAGAAGCCGACGGTCAGCGGGTCGGCGCTCCCCTCGATCTGTGGCATGAGGAGACGCCGGGTTACCACCATGCCTGTCATCAGCAGGTTCATGGAGAGGAACTCTGGCCAAAGAAGGACCCATGGCACCGACCGCCACCGACGCCGAGGCGACCAGGGCGATCACCGCCGCGGCCAGGGAACCGACCACCAGTGGGCGTCTCAGGGCGCTCATCTCCGGTCGCCCCGGGCGGTCAGGATGGCGGCCCGTTGGGCCTGCCATGGCTCCAGGTCGATCTGCCCGTCGGCCAGGCGGCGGTCGAGGATCTCCAGCGCCGACCCCTCCCTATTGCGGGTCGTTGCGCTGCCGCTGCCGGGCAGCAGACTCACGACCAGCCAGATGACCAACAAGAACAAGGCGAGCCAGAACACGCCCATGCCGAGCCATCCGAACGAACCCATTCCGGCGCCGCCATACCAACCCATCATCGTGAACTCCTTTGTCGTTTGCCCGGTTCCTCCGAGCTACCTCCACACTGGCGCCCGCGTGCTGCGATCGCGTCGAGGAACCACGAAGAAACGATGTAGATGCCCGCACCCGCGCAAGTCGAGAAGATCTCCCGGCGTGGAGCAGTGCGGGCTGGAGGTCAGCGCATCACCAGCGCCGCAACGGCCGCCAGTGCCACGAGCGAAGCGGAGCCCAGCATGACCATCGGCCCGTGGGCGGTCGTTCTCGGGATCCCCCGCAGCGGGAAGAGCAGCTGCCGTCCGGCTGTGTACGCGGCGATCCCGGCCACGAAGACCAGACCCCCGGCGCTGGTTCCGACCAGCAGGACCGCCGCGAGGGCCACAGCGCCGACGACCCCGGACAGCGAGGACTCCAACAGCTGCACTGGGATACGGCGGACACCAAGGCGCCGGTCCGAGGACCAGACGCCCCAGCGTGAACTGGTGGGGCGGCCCGCGCAGCACCCGCCCAGCAGACAGCCGAAGCGCCCCACCATCATGCCTAACAGCAGGCCTGGCGCCGTCGAGTCGAGCACCAGGCCCGGCGACAACCCCAGCAGCAAGGAGCCACCGAGCAACGTGGCGACCGCGACCAGCACGAAGCCCTGAATCGACATGCCGGGCGTCAGAAAGGTCCGACGCTCCCTCGGGTGCGTGGCGAGGTAGTACGTCTTGGCACCCAGCAGTCCGAGGAGGCATGTCACCAGAGAAAGGGCAAGCAGCCGCGGTATGGGAAGCCCGAGACTCGAGGCCAGCAGGCCCTGGATGACCAGCGCCAGCGCGGTGCCGGTGCCGACTAGCACCGGCCAGGCCCCGAGGCGCACGCCGGGTGCGAGGACATCGACGACTGGCCCAAAAACGGTGGTGCCGACGGCCGTACCGCTCGGCAGCCGCGAGTCGGTGACCGACATCCAGTCTGCTGGTGAGTCCTGCGGAGCCGGCTCCACCGGAGTGGCCGTGACGTCCCAGGTGCCGTGCGGGAGGTTGGGGATCCTGGTCGTGACAGCGATGCGACCGCTCCCGGGGACGACGTCGTCGACGGTGGCCAGGGCGGTGAACGTCTCGCTCTGGCCCGGTCCCGGTTGCCCTCGAAGGCGTCCGCTGATGTGGACCTGGACGGTGTAGAGGGCGCCGTCGGGTGCGGAGTCGAACCAGTAGGTGACGCCCAGAGTCTGCGGATCCCTCTCCGCGAGGGCTTGGCAGGTGAAGGAGCTCATCTCTACGGGTTTGGAGCCGGAGCGTAGGGCAAGCCGCGGCGGGCGCATTTGCGACATTGTGTTTGGTGCGGCCACCGGAGGGGTCGTCGACAGGGGGTGTGCCTGCCGCGGTGAGGTAGGTGGCGCCTCCTGAGCCGCGGTGAGCGGGGCCTCGGCCGACTGGGGTGCCCGTCCCGGGATCGGCCGCGAGCCTCGCGCCGGCTCGTTCGGGCGAATGCGGGGCGAGGAACCATCAGATGGCCGTCCCGGGGTCACCTCTGAGCTCCTGCGCGCGAAGGCGCTGCCGCTCGTCTGCGGGCGCGCACCACCCGCTGATGGTCCGGCATGCGACTGCGATGTGGGAGACGGACGCCGTGTAGCAGCCGGGCCATCGCGGCGAGGGTCCACAGGCCTCTTCAAGCCGGAGGCTGGCCTTTGCAGACTCCGTCTCGCGCGGCGCGAGGTGTCCTGCGGTCCAGACCACGTGTCGTTGTTGGTCATCATGCCCTCCTCATCGAGCGCGGCATGTGGCCGAGCTTCTTGTCCATAGGGCAGTGCCCGATCATCCCGGTGACCACGAGGTCCAGTCCAGCCAGCACAAACAGCAGCTCCAACGTCCCGAACAGTGCCGTCGGGGAAGCGACTAGCAGCAGGATCCCGCCAGCTGTCCCCCAGGGGCATGACATCCCCTTCCCCGTCCGGGCCCATGGCCGCGTCGATGTTCGCGTCATCGTTCTTCCTCCGCCTTCGACAGGCCAACGGGTTGGCTGCGCGCCCCATGCGCCAGACCGCCGACACGGCGAGCAGACCTCCACGCCGAAACCGGTCGCGGCACCACCCACATGGCCACCAACACCGCCGCCAGATCGACGGCGGTCCAACCGGCAGGGACCTCGCCGAGCACCACCGCCGACA
This sequence comes from Actinomycetota bacterium, assembly GCA_040006795.1. GTDB lineage: Bacteria > Actinomycetota > Actinomycetes > Actinomycetales > Dermatophilaceae > UBA4719. Next base: position 6,957 of record JBDTWH010000143.1, read on the forward strand.
AGGCGATCCCGAACACCGGGGTCAGGAACGTCCACGCACTGAGGATGTCGAGCCGCGACCGGCCAGCCTCGATGAACCAGACCACAGTGGTCGCGGCGTTCCCGACCAGAGCGAGGAAGGCCAGTGCCGCGACGAAGCGGGGCGTCCATGCGATCACCGGCGCCCCCTCCGCGGCCGCGGCCAAGACCACCAGCCCCGCACCACCGATCACGAAGTGCCATCCCGCGGCAACCACCGCGTCGATCCCCCCCAACCGGCGGGCCAGCAGGGTGCCAGCGGTGATGGCCACCGCGGCCAGCAAGGACAGGACCGCACCGCTGCCGCCTCCCCCGGGCAGCGCCACCAGCACCAGGCCTGTGACCCCGACCATCAGGGCCCCGGCCGTGCGCCCAGAGACGGCCTCGCCGTAGAGCCACCACGCGGGCAGCAGGATCAGCAACGGCTGGGCGTTCGACAGCACCGCGGCCGTGTCGGTCGCCAGCCCGGCGACCCCGCCGGACATGGCTGCGAACGCGACCGTGACGTTCACCAGACCAAGCACGGTGATCAGTCCCCACGCGCGCCCGCCGGAGGGAGCCGGGCGGCGCTGCACGCCCGCCAGGGCCAACAAGGCCACCCCGGCCGTGATGGCGCGCAGCCGCGAACCACAGGACGGGCGCGTCCCGCAGACCGATCCGGATGCCGACGAAGCACCCGCCGTAGGCGGCCGTGATCCACAGCATCCGCAGGGGCCTGGGGCGCCGTTGCTCCCCGGTTGTGCTCGCGGCCAGGGAGCCGGGCGCGGTGATGGTGGCGGTCATGGCCGCCGCTGGTAACCGGCCGGTGCCGGCGCACTCGCGCCGTCGGCTCCGGCCGGTGCCGTCGGCGCGAGTGTCGGGAGCTTGAGCTGTTTGAGTAGCAGCGCGTTGACCGCGACGATCAGCGATGATCCGGACATCGACAGGGCTGCGATCTCTGGGCGCAGCACCAGCCCGAATGCGGGCGCGAACACTCCGGCCGCGATCGGCAGCGCGATCACGTTATATCCGACGGCCCAGCCCAGGTTCTGCCGCATCTTTCGCAGCGTGCCCTTGCCGATGCGCAGCGCGACGGGCACGTCCAGCGGGTCCGACCGCATCAGCACCACATCAGCGGTGTCGATCGCAACGTCGGTCCCGGCCCCGATGGCGATGCCGAGGTCGGCCGTGGCCAGGGCCGGGGCGTCGTTGACACCATCGCCGACCATCGCGACACGCTTGCCGGCCTGCTGGAGCTCGGCGATCTTAGCGGCTTTGTCCCCGGGCAGGACCTCGGCGATCACGGTGTCGATACCGAGCTGGTCGGCGATTCGCCGGGCGGTCGCCTCGTTGTCCCCGGTGAGCATGACCACCGCGATCCCGGCCTCGTGCAGGGCTGCCACCGCGGCGGCGGCCGTGTCCCGCGCTGCGTCAGCCAGGGCGATCACTCCTACAACCCGACCGTCCACGGCGATGAGCACCGCAGTCCGCCCCGTGGCGGCCAGCTCGTTGCGACGCCCCGCCAGAGCGCCGAGGTCCACCTTCTCGGCCGTCATGAGGCGACGGTTGCCCACCAGGACGCGGCGACCCTTGACCTGCGCGCTGGCGCCATGGCCGGGGATGTTGCGGAAGTCGGACACCGTCAGGGCCGGAACCCCCCGATCGACCGCGTACTGATCGATCGCACGAGCCAGCGGATGCTCAGACTCGCGTTCGACGGCAGCCACCAGGGCCAGCATCTCCTCCTCCGTGATGCCCTCGGCTATCACGTCGGTGACCTCCGGCTCGCCTTTGGTCAAGGTCCCGGTCTTGTCCATCACGACGCTGTCGATCCTGGCTGAGGTCTCCAAGGCGGTGGCGTTCTTGAACAGCACACCCCGCCTGGCGCCCAGGCCGGTGCCCACCATGATCGCGGTCGGGGTCGCCAGGCCCAGTGCGTCCGGGCAGGTGATCACCACCACCGTGATCGCGTACAACATCGCCGTCTGCACGCTCGCACCGGAGGCCCACCACACCAGGAACGTCGCGCTGCCGGCAATCAGGGCGACCAGGACGAGCCAGAACGCGGCCCGGTCTGCCAGGCGTTGGCCGGGCGCCTTGGAGTTCTGCGCCTCCTGCACCATGGCCACGATCTGCGCGAGCGCGGTATCCGCACCAACCTTGGTGGCCCGGGCACGCAGCGTGCCGGTGGTGTTGATGGAGGCGCCGATCACCTCCGCGCCAGGGGACTTGGTCACCGGCAGGGACTCCCCGGTGACCATCGACTCGTCAACGTCGGACTCCCCCTCCTCCACCACCGCGTCGACCGGGACCTTCGAGCCCGGGCGCACGAGCAGAAGGTCGCCGACCTGGACCTCGGCGGTGGGGACCTCGACAGCCTCGCCGTCGCGCAGCACCACCGCCATGGCCGGGGCAAGCTCGAGCAGGGTCCGGACTGCGTCGTTCGCTCCGCCCCGGGCGCGCATCTCGAACCAGTGCCCCAGCAGCACGAACGACGTCAGGACGGTGGCGGCCTCATAGAAGACCTCCCCGCCACCGGTAAGGGTGACCACCAGGCTGTACAACCAGCCCGTGCCCACCCCGACAGCCACCAGCACCATCATGTCCAGGGTCCTGGCACGCAGCGCCCGGTAGGCGCCTTCGAAGAAGATCCACGCCGAGTAGAAGATCACCGGAACGGACAGAAGCAGCGAGAACACGTCGTCGCGCAGGCCGAAGGGCGCTACAACGGTGAAGCCGAAGACCTCGCGCCCGATCGGCGACCAGAGCAGGATCGGCACGGACAGGACCGCCGCGACCAGGAAACGGTTGCGCATGTCGGCGACCATGCCCTCCATCGAGATACCGCCGTGTCCCCCACCGTGACCCATCACGTCCTGCGGAGACCGACCCGCCCCCTCGTGCTGCTCGTGCTCCTGCCGCCCCTCCGCAGTGGTGGTGGCGGGTTCGGTCATCGGGTCGCACAGGTGCTCAGGCACCGACTGCCCAGCACAGTGGTAGCCGCAGTCGCGGATCCACCCGGACAACTGGGCGATGCCGGTGCGGTCCGGATCGAAGGTGACGTTCGCGGTCTGCGAGACGGCGTTCGCCTCGACTGCGAGCACCCCCGGGCGACGCCGCAACGTCTCCTCCACAATGGAGGCCGACGTCGCCCAGTTCAACCCACCGACCTGCAGGACCGTGGTGCGAATGTCCATGTTCAGATTCCCTCCGGTCTTGTCGCCCTGCCCGCGATGCACGGAGCGGCACCGGGGGTGTCTCCACCCCGGCGAGGTCCCTAGGACACCCTGGGCTTGGCGTATGTGCCCGGGTCGGCACTGAAGCTCTTCGCGCATCCCTTCCCGCAGAAGTAGTACCTGTGGCCCTCGTAGTCAACAGTCGCGGCGGCCGTGGCTGGGTCGACGCTCATACCGCAAACCGGATCGATCGACTTGGCGGATTCTTCGGACATGTCGTACTCCTTTTTCTTGATCGCGTCCGACCTCCACCACCGGGTCGGTGGGCTTGTACTCGGACGGTGTCGGGGATGGCGCCGGGTTTGAAGCAGCGGAGCCGGTCGGCGTTGGTCACCAGGGACAGCGAGGAAGCCGCCACCGCGCGGCGATCATCAGGCTCAGCTCAAACCGAACGCCGGGTCATGAAGACTCCGTCAAGATAGCGGCCCGCCAAGTAAACCAGCAGAGGCGTCCCGGATGTTCGGACGAAGAGGCTACGTTCCGCCTGGACATCTTCTTCCCCGCGAAGCGTTCAGCAGCAGCCTGCGCGAGGACGCTGTTCTAGGGGCGCGTCCTCGACCTGAAGGCTGGAGTCGGAGGGCACCGGGGTGTCCTGCGGACTCCCCGAGGGGGAGTCCATGGCTCCTTTCGGGTGCGATCCCTGCGGAGGACGGGGGGTGCCGGACTCGTGCCGGGTTGGCGCTGCCGGCTCGTGGCCTTCGTTGGCCTGACCGCCGCAGCACCCGCCACCATGACCGGACTTTCCATGACCGCGGTGCATCCCGAAGTGCATGAACGCCATCCCTGCGAGAACAAGAACCAGCACCCAGTTGCGGGCGAGGAAGTCCGTCATCTCCACCACCTCTTCCATTGTCGTTGCCCCGCTGTGAGCGGGCTTCCTAAGCGGTCCGAAGAACTTGGGATACACGGCCAAGCCTGGCGGTCGATCGCTACCACCGAACCCGCCTCGGAGCAGTCATCCGTAAGACGGTCAGGCAACGGGCGCGCTTGTCATGGCCATATCCATCCCTGACATGCCATCGCCCATGACTGAGGGGTTGTGTGTCCCCGAAAAGCCCATCGTCGTTGCACAGCTCGAGACGTGCTGACCAAACGTGGGACTTGGGGTGGGCGTCGCGGCGGAAGCTGCGGATGCGGGCAGCAAGACGGTGCCAGCCGCCATGGCAGTCGTGAGAATGATGCGAACTGGCTTCATGATCAATGCCTCTCGTTGTTAACTGGGCAGATGCGCCAAGACCTACGTAGCGGTCTCTTACCCGTCGTGGAACCTTTGGTGTCCTCAACTCTGTCGCGCCGAAGTGTCGGTTGGACTGAGAGAACATAGAGAAACGATGAAGAAGCCGGACGAACACGGGCGGCAGCACGCCTGACAATGGGAGGCAGGCGCGGTCAGCCTGCACCTGATGAGGCGGCCAAGCGGTGCGTGGTGTGGTCAGCAACGCCTGACTCGGACGCGAGGACGGCTACCCCGGCTGGGCACACCAGGCCTGCCTGTCGCGTCTGACCACCGCTGGGCGGGATGACGGCGCCCGGCTTCTACATCGTTTCTTCATGGTTTCTCGCCACGACCGCAGCATCCGGG
>JBDTWH010000144.1:0-3491 GCA_040006795.1 Actinomycetota bacterium
GGTATGCCGAGCTCGCGCAGCTCGTCCTTGTCACGCTCGAACATCCGGTCGAAGGCCTCATCCGAGACGCTGGACCCATATTGCGGCACAGCATCGCGGATCTTGGCCTTGGACAGTGGCCTTCGCGTGTAGAGCAGGCAGATCACCAGATTGAGCAGACGTTCGGTCTTGTCGGCTCCATTGGACTTTGTGCTCATGGTGGTCGACGCTACCGGACCGTCCGTCCTGATGTGAGGTGCCGGCTCCACTACTGTTCGTGGCGTGATCCAATGGCGAGAGGCGACTGTCGAATGGCTCCGCGAAGAGTGGTCCGGAGCCGCCATCGTTGAGGTGAAGCTGGCCGATGTGCCAACCGCCGGCACGCCGCTGCCCGGCGGCTCGGGGGGAACCATCCCCGCCATCGCCTACACCGACCTGGTCGGGAAGCCCCGGGCTGGTGATCGGGTGCTGCTCAATGTCACCGCGCTGGGGCGTCGGCTCGGCACAGGAGGGCTGGCCTTGGTCGTGGCAATCCCTGACCGGTTGCCGAAGGACCCCAAAGCCGGCCCCGGTCACATCGTGAAGGGCCGGTACACACCCCTGCAGACGATGGTGCTCGGGGTCGACGAGCAGGACAGCCCCCACCATGACGTCCTGAGTGACGCCGCCGGGATCGACAACCTGCCCGTCATCGTGGCTGACCTGCACTCCGCGCTGCCGGCGATCCTTGCCGGACTTCGCCAGTCCCGCCCCCAGGTCAGAGCTGCCTATGTGATGACCGACGGCGGGGCTCTGCCCATCGCGTTCTCACGCACGGTGGCGGGGCTCACCGAGGCGGGATGGCTCGCCGGCACCATCACCGTTGGCCAGGCTTTTGGTGGCGACCTCGAAGCGGTCAACGTCCACACCGGTCTGCTGGCCGCAACCCATGTCCTGCACGCCGACCTGGCGATCGTCGCCCAGGGCCCGGGTAACCTGGGCACAGACTCCCCATGGGGTTACTCGGGCGTGGCGAGCGGAGAGGCCATCAACGCGACCGCGGTTCTGGGGGGTCGGGCCATAGCTTCCCTGCGCGTCTCCGAAGCCGACCTGCGCGACCGCCACTTTGGCATCTCCCACCACAGTCTGACGACCTACGGCCGGGTGGCCATGGCGCCGGCCGACCTTCCCGTCCCCCTGCTCGGAGGAGAGTTCGGTGAGCGTGTTCTGGCTCAGGCTCGTCAGCTCGCAGCGGAGAGCGCAGGACGTCTCACGCTCCGTGAGGTCGATACCTCGAACCTGGCTGACGCCCTGCTGTCCAGCCCGGTGAGGCTGTCGACGATGGGTCGCGGCCTCGATGAGGACTTGGCCTCGTTCGTGACGGCAGCAGCGGCCGGTCGCTATGCCGCCTCGCTGCTCAGTTAACGGCGACCAGGTCCACGACGAAGATGAGGGCCTCGCCCGGCTTGATCACGCCACCGGCGCCGCGGTCCCCATACGCAAGATCCGCCGGGATGATGAGCTTACGGCGGCCACCGACCTTCATCCCGACGATGCCATCGTCCCATCCCTTGATGACCTGGCCCTTGCCCAGACCGAAGTCGAGCGGCGCACCCCGGTTCCAGGAAGAGTCGAACTCCTCGCCCGTCGAGTGCGCAACGCCCACATAGTGAGCGCTGATGGAGTCACCAGCCCTGGCCTCGACCCCGTCGCCCAGGAGCAGGTCCTCGATGACGAGGTCGGTGGGGGCAGCATCGCCCGGGAAGTCGATCTCCGGTTTGGTCCTGTCCGGGTCAAAGCCCATGATGGTTGGCCTTTCGTTCGGGTGGCTGTCAGCTAGCTGGTGACACGATCGCTGAGCAGGACAGGCAGGTGGGAGGCGTAAGAGCGAGCCTCCGGTCGATGATGACACAGCGGCTTGGTCGTGAGGACTGGCGGGATCAGACGATTGCCAGGATGTCGACAACGAACACCAAAGTATCCTTCGGCCCGATGAGCGGCGGGGATCCCTTGGCCCCGTAACCTTCGGCCGGGGGAACGACCAGCAGGATGCGACTGCCGACGGTCTTTCCGACCAGGCCCTTGTCCCAGCCGGTGATGACCTTGCCGGCGCCGATCTGGGTGTCAAAAGATGAGCCGTGGTCGGCGGACGCATCGAACTTCTTTCCGTCCTTCCACAACACACCGGTGTAGTTGACCTTGATGTTCTGGCCGGCCTTGACCACCGGGCCTGCGCCCGTTATCAGCGGCTGGACGATGAGCTTGGTAGGCGCCGCAGTCTTGGGGACGACCACGGTTGCGGCGGCCGCACCGGTCACCTTGACGGTCGGGAGCCCCTTCTTGGGCGGAACGACAACGCCCTTTGCCGTCGCCAGAGGTGTGCTGGCCGAGACGAGATCGATCAGGAACAGAACCGTGTCGTTGGGCCCGAACCCAGCCTGAGTGTTGCCCTGAGCACCAAAAGCGTCGGCCGGGGGAATCGCGACGAGCAACCGCGAACCGACCTTCTGGCCGGCCAGGCCCTTGCTCAGGCCAGGCAGCAGCGAGGTGGAGGAGAGGTCCATGCCAGCAGTCTGCTTGCCGAAGCTGGTCTCGACCTGCTTGCCGTCCTTGCCATTGACCAGCAGGTAGTTGAACTGGATCGCGTTCGCCTTGGTGAGAGCAGCCCCGGTGCCCGGGGTGAGGACCTTGGTGGTCGTGGTCTTCACGGTCAGCGGCTTGGTCTCGAAAGTCAGCGTAGGAGCCTTGGCGGTGCCTCCCACGGTGACGCCGTCAAGCGCATTCGCCTTGGCATCGGAGCTGCCAGAGCCGCAGGCGGCCAGGAACATCAGGGGCACGATGGCAGCAGACAGGATTCGTAGACGAGACAGGCGCACGCGAGGACCTTTGATCGTTGGGTACTGGGGGATCTGTCCAACCATATCGCCCCGATATGTGCGTTAGCCACCCGACGACACCTGGTCGCCGGTCACATGCCCTCGATCAGCCGCTCCACGCGTGCATCGAGGGAAGCGAAGGGGTCCTTGCACAGAACGGTCCTCTGCGCCTGGTCGTTGAGCTTGAGATGCACCCAGTCAACGGTGAAGTCGCGTTTGTGCTCCTGGGCCGCCCGGATGAAGTCACCGCGTAGCTTCGCCCGGGTGGTCTGCGGCGGCACGGTCTTGGCCTCGAAGATCTCTGAGTCACTGCACACCCGGGCAGCGTTGCCATGATTTTGCAGGAGATAGAACAGCCCACGCTGACGATTGATGTCGTGATAGGCAAGATCGAGCTGCGCGATCCGGGGGCTGGACATGCTCATGGAGTGCTTGGCCGCATAGCGGGAGATCAACAGGTACTTGATGATCCAGTCGATCTCGGTACCGACCAGGGCAAGGTCGCCTGTGCCCACAGCCAGGAGAGTTCGCTGCCACAGGTCCAGCACGGTCTTGTGGATCGGGTCATCCAGACCCTCGCGTGCCACGAAGTCCGCGGCTCGTTCGAAGTACTCGTTCTGGATCTCCAGCGCACTCAGCTCACGACCGTTGGCGAGC
>JBDTWH010000145.1:0-14524 GCA_040006795.1 Actinomycetota bacterium
TCCTACGTCAAGAGCGTCGTGCTCGACGAGGCCGACGAGATGCTCGACCTCGGCTTCCTCCCGGATATCGAGAAGCTGCTCTCGCAGACCCCGGCCAGCCGCCAGACCATGCTCTTCTCGGCCACGATGCCGGGTGCCATCGTCGCGCTGGCCCGTCGCTACATGACCCAGCCCACCCACATCCGGGCCATGGGCGAAGACCAGGACAGCAAGACCGTCAAAGCGGTTGAGCAGTTCGTCTACCGGGCGCACGCCATGGACAAGGTCGAGATGCTGGCCCGCATGCTCCAGGCCAAGGACCGCGGCAGGACACTCATCTTCAGCCGGACCAAGCGCACCACCGCGAAGGTCGCCGACGATCTCGCCGAGCGTGGCTTCGCCGCGGCAGCCATCCACGGAGACCTTGGCCAGGGTGCCCGTGAGCAGGCAATGCGTGCCTTTCGCAACGGCAAGGTCGACGTGCTGGTCGCCACGGACGTGGCAGCGCGCGGCATCGACGTCGACGACGTCACGCACGTCATCAACTACCAGTGCCCCGAGGACGACAAGACCTACCTGCACCGCATCGGCCGCACCGCGCGGGCAGGTAACACCGGCATCGCCGTCACGTTCGTCGACTGGGACGACCTGCACCGCTGGGGCATGATCAACAAGGCCCTCGACCTCGGTATCCCCGAGGCTGCGGAGACCTACTCCTCGTCAGAGCACTTCTACAAGGAGATGAACATCCCCGCGAGCGCCACCGGACGGCTCCCCAAGGCGAGCCGGATCCGCGCGGGCCTGGCCTCCGAGAAGGTCGAGGACCTCGGGGAGACAGGCAAGAACCACAGAGGTGGACCGCCTCAGCGCGGCCATTCTTCCGCAGGTCACAACGGCGGGAGTCATTCAGGCGGACCTTCCAGCCGAGGCACGCACTCGGCCGAGGGGCGCGAGCGTCCGGCCGCAGATCGCCCCAAGGCAGACCGCTCAAAAGCCGACCGGCCCAAGGGCACCGACGAGGCCAAGCCACGACGCAGCCGTAACCGCCGCCGCACCCGCGGTGGTCAGGGCGGCTCCGCCGGAGCAGGCACCACCAAGGCCTGATCGGGTCAGAGTCAGAATCGGGGCAGGATGCTCTTGGCCACCTCGCGGTAGGCCGTGGCACCCTTGGAGGACCGTGACGTGGCGAGAATCGAGCGCCCCAGAGCAGGCGCCTCGGCGAATCGCACGGTCCTCGGGATGGGCGGGCTGAGCACGGGAAGGCCGTAGCGCTCCCCAACGTCGGCCAGCACGGCACGCGCGTGCTTGCTACGGCCGTCATACAGCGTCGGCAGTATGCCGAAGACCTCGAGCCCGGGGTTGAGGATGTTCTTCACGTCGGTGACGGTGTCGAGCAGCTGTCCGACCCCGCGGTGGCTGAGCATCTCGCACACCATCGGGATGATCACGCCCTGGGCAGCGGTGAGCGCGTTGAGGGTCAGCACCCCGAGCGACGGCGAGCAGTCCAGCAGGATCACGTCGTAGTCGTGCCGCAGGGGCTCGAGCACCGAGCGCAGGACGAACTCCCGACCGGGCCGGGACAAGAGCTGTGCCTCGGCACCCGCAAGCTCGATGACGCTCGGGATCAGGTCAACACCGTCCACACACTCCACGATGGCGTCCCTCGCCGAGACGCCGCGCCCGACCAGCACCTCGTTGATGCTGACCTCGACCGCCTCCGGGTCAACTCCGAGGCTGAAAGTCAGGCAGGCCTGGGCGTCGAGGTCGACGAGGAGCACCCTCTTGCCGAGCTCAGCGAACGCTGCACCGAGAGAGGCCACCGACGTTGTCTTGGCCACCCCGCCCTTCTGGTTGGCCAGGGCAACGACCGTGCCCAGGCCCGTCACCGGTTGCTCGTCCGGTTCGCCGCTTCTGTCCTGCTCGGGCTGATGTGTTGGCTGAGTCACTGATGACGCCTCTCCGACGGCCTTGGGTTCGCGCTCAGTCTGTCACCGGCCGCCCGATGCAGCCCGTTATAGCGTCCCGCCCTCACCGGGAGCCGTGTGCTCCGCAACCCGGGGGGCCGCAGTCTCCAGCCCGGCCCAGTCGGACTTCTCCGGACCGACGAGCTGCCCTGCCGGACAGTGCGCACGAAAGTCGCACCACATGCATAGCGGTGAGATCTGTGGCTCGAAGAGGGGCGACCCCACCCCCTGCTCGGCATAGCTGGCATCGGCCTTGCGCAGATCCAGGGCGATCGACTCAGCCTCGGCCACCTTCCGCGCCAGGGAAGCGCTGGAGTGCTCGTGCACGAGTACCTCTCCCGTTGCCAGATGGTGAAGCTCGACCCTGTGGCAGGGGCGACGGAACATTCGGGCCACCGCAACCGCATACAGCGCCAGAGGCATGGACGTGCGAGCGTCATCGTCAGTGAGCCTGGCCCGTCCCGTCTTGTAGTCGACCACCACCAGCTCGCCGTCGCGGTCATCGAGCCGGTCCAGGCGACCGGTCACGGCAAGGGTCTCGGTATGCAGCGAGACAGTCCGTTCGACGCCCAGCGGCTGTGTGTCCCGGTCGACACCCCGCAGGTATTGCGTCACGCGCCTGATCGTGCGAGCGCGCCAGTCGGCGGACTGCGCGGGGTCACGGAAGCCGGCCTCGATCCACGAATGCCGCACGAGTCGCTCCACGGCTTCCGGGGTGCGCTCGGCCGCCGCAAGGTCCCAGAAGTCTCGAAGGGCACTGTGGGTGGCCACCCCGAGTGAGGTGTGCGCGCGTGGCTTTCGCGTCGCAGGCCTGGGCCGCTCGAGATACTGCATGCGGTAACGGCGAGGGCAGTCGAGCCAGGCCAGCAGCTTGCTCGGGCTTGCGGAGTAGAGACGTCTCGGCATACCGCTGAACGTCTGCTGCACCGGTGCATCACTCACCAGTGCAGGCTAGCGGCCGGTTCAGACAGTGGCTTCCCGTGGTGACCTAGCTCCCCGTGGAAACAAAAGCGCGGACGCTGTTGGCGATCATCTGCACGGCGATGGCCGACAGGAGCAGACCAGCGATCCGGGTGACCAGCATCGTCCCGCTGTCCTTCAGGACCCGGTGCACCTGCCCGGCGAACCGCAGGAACAGCCAGACGATCAGAATGACGCTCAGCAGCCCCAGAGCCACCGCAACGAAACCACCGATCCCGTCGGCCTGCTGTACCGCCAGCATGGTCGCCACGATCGCCCCCGGGCCGGCGAGAATGGGTGTTCCCAGTGGCACCATGGCCACGTTGACCCCGGCATCGGAGCTGACCCCAGCCTCCTGGCCGATGAGCAGCTGCAGTGCCACCAGGAGCAGGAGCAGACCGCCGGCACCCTGTAGCGCGGCCAGGCTGATGTGCAGATAGGTCAGGATCTGCTGTCCGAACACGGCGAATGCCGCGATCACCCCGAGCGCGACCAGCGCGGCCCGGCGTGCGGCGATGTCGCGCTGCCGGTGCGTCAGAGTCGCTGTCAGACCCAGGAAGATCGGCACGGCTCCGGGCGGGTTCATGATCACCATCAACGTCACGAACACCGAGACAAAGAGCTCCTGATCGAAGGAGGTCACCGGCGCAGCACTGGTGAGCCTGTCGCCAGCTCCTCGATCTGTTGCAGAACATCGGGATCGGTGGTGTTCTCGCCGAGCCGGTTGGGCTTGCCATCGCCGTGGTAGTCCGAGGAGCCCGTGACGAACAGACCCAGGGCTGAGGCGAGATCCAGCCCGTGGCGTACCTGGTCATCGCTGTGGTCCCGGTGATAAACCTCCAGGCCGGCCATCCCGGCAGCCATCATGGCCTCGATGACGGAGTCGGGGACGACCCGCCCGCGAAGGCTGGCGAACGGGTGAGCCATGACAGCAACACCACCGGCCTCCCCCAGCAGGCGAACGGCCCGAACCGGATCGGGCGCATAGTGCGAGACGTAGTAGGGGGACCCGTTCTTCAGGTAGGTGGCGAACGCGTCCGTGCGAGTCGAGACAATCCCCTTGGCCACCATGGCGTCCGCGATGTGGGGGCGCCCGATCGTGGCCCCGGGCCCGATCTGCTCGAGGACGTCCTCCCACTGCAATGGCACATCTGCTGACAAGCGCTCGACGATGCGCTGCGCCCGCGTCCCACGGCTCTGCCTCGACTGCTCCAGCTCAGCCAGCAGGCCCGGCGCCTCGGGATCCTGGAGATAGCCGAGAAGGTGAATGCTGATGCCCCGGTGCTGGCAGGAGATCTCGATCCCGCGAACCAGGGCGATCCCAAGATGCGTCGCCGCGAGCGCGGCCTCGCCCCACCCGGATGTCGTGTCGTGATCGGTCAGTGCGACCACATCCAGACCAGCCTCGGCCGCGGAGCCCACAACCTCGGCTGGTGACTGGGTCCCGTCACTGGCGGTGGAGTGTGCGTGGAGGTCGATGCGCATGGCCCAAGGTTAGGCCAGCCCAAGATCGCCCCGTCCGGACAGGCAGCCCCGGCGTCCGTCGCGGAGGCGCTCAGCGTGTCCGGGCAAACCTGTCCAGGACCAGGAACCTGGACAGGTTCGAGATCGATCCTTCAATCTGCCCATCACGTACAGGACGCCTCGCGCCACTGCCACCGGCTCCTCGGGGCTCGACGAAAGTGAACGAGCTCAGCCTTTGGCCGGCGGCTCCACCAGAGTCGGACGACCCGGCTGGTCTCCGCCCCGGGCCTGCAGGTAGCTGTTCTTGGGCACCATCACCTTGCGCCTGAAGATGCAGACCAGGGTGCCATCCTGCTTGTAGCCCTTGGTCTCGACATGGACAACGCCCCGGTCGTCCTTGGAGGTGGACTCCCACTTGTCGAGCACGGTGGTCTCGCCATAGATGGTGTCGCCGTGAAAGGTCGGCGCCACATGGCGCAGAGACTCCACCTCAAGGTTGGCGATGGCCTTGCCGGAGACGTCGGCAACGCTCATTCCCAGCAGCAGCGAGTAGATGTAGTTGCCGACCACCACGTTCTGCCCGAACTGGGTTGTCTCCTGGGCGTAGTGCGAGTCCAGGTGTAGCGGGTGGTGGTTCATCGTCAACAGGCAGAACAGATGATCGTCGTACTCGGTGACCGTCTTCCCCGGCCAGTGCTTGTAGACAGCGCCGACCTCGAACTCTTCGTAACTGCGCCCAAATTGCATACCGGCCATCGTGCCACGTCCAGCCACGCCTGCGGGTCGCGGCGAGACAGAGGTCATCCGGACTGCCGTCCGCGTTGACGGTCCGGCCCCAGGGAGCTACTCGCGGGGGTCACCCACCGACCGCCGAAGGGCCTGTCGCTGGCGACGAGCGAACCCCACACGCAGCGGTCGAGCCAGGTAGGTGCCCACGCTGACACCGGCGGCCAGCCCCATCCCGACACCAGCGGCGCCGAGCAATGTGGTCAGGCCGTTCGCCAACCCCGACCCCGGCGCGCTGCGCACGATCTCGAAGAGACCCCGGTACACCGCGAGTCCCGGCAGCAACGGCACGATGCCGGCCATCGTCAGCGCCAGCGCAGGAACCCGCAGGCGGCCGCCGACCACCTGTGACACGAAGCCGGACGTGAGCGCAGCCAGGGAGCTCGCCACTGCCGGCCCCAGTCCGACCCAGATCCCGAGGAGGTAGGCGAGCCAGGCCAGACCCCCGGTCAGCGTGGAGTAGAAGACTGCACGTGGGCCGGCATACGCGGCGACGGCGAACGCCCCCGACACCACCATCGCGGCCAGCACCTGAACCACGGTGTTGGTGGACAGGCTGGCTGCAGCCGTGAACGCCATCGACGACCCGGCCCGCTGAGCGATCGCCAGGACGCCGCCGATGCCCAGGACGATGCCGAGGGTCAGCACCACGACCTCGAACGTCCGCGCGCCAGCGGTGATGTAGTAGCTGTCGATCGCGTCCTGGGCAGCCCCGACCACGGACATCCCCGCCAGCAGCACCACGATGCCTGACGCCACGACCAGGGACGGCGAGATATCCTGCAGACCGGGCACGCCGGCCGAGATGGCGGCAAGCAGCCCCACGGCCACGACGGTCGGGATCACGCCACCGACGACCTGGGTGAAGAAGGCGGCAATCCCCCGCTGGGACAACCAGCGCTGCACCCGGTCAACGAGCGCCGTCGTCGCGAAGCTCACCGCCATGATCAACCACGTCCCGCCCAGCAGCGCTGACGCGGCGGCGGCCACGGTGGCCAGGGAAACGGTCACCACCCAACGGCGGTAGGGGTGCGGCGACCTGATGAGAGCATCGAACCGGATCCGGGCCTCCTCAACCTCGAACCCCTCGTCCTCGATCTCACGTACCAGCGACTGCAGGCGCTCGAGACGGGTCAGATCGGTGGAACGCACCTTGACTCCGCGCATGACCGTCATCGGATCGGCATCCGGCCCGCGGTGGTAGGACACGGAGATGGAGGTAAAGGTCACGTCCACGTGGACCGTGCGAAGGTCGTAGGCATCGGTGAGCCGCAGGACCGTGGCGACCACGTCAGAAGCCGAGGCCCCCGTGGACAACAGGGTCTCACCGACCCGCATGGCCAGGTCGATGACAGCCCGGGCAGTGACCTGGTCGACGCCGTCCGCACCCTGCGACAGGGACAGCGCGTCTGTCGGGGGCCCGCTGTCCCGGACGGCTCGCCCGGCCTTGTGGCGAAGCGACCGGCCCGCCGCACGGGGGGCTCGCAGCTGAGGAGGGACAGGGTTGATCGAAGGCACGGGACCACTGTGTCAGAGCGGTGGCGCACAGCCGAAGGCACCGTGGCACGATGTGGGGGTGAGCGAAGAACAGCACAAGGCAGAGCACCGAGGTCGCCCCAGCAACGACGAGTTCCGAGCGTTCGTCGCCGCAGACTGGGCTCCCCGCCCCACCGGCAGACCCGCCCTGACGCAGGCCGCGTCGTATGCCGCGCAGCACCGTGCCGCGGTTTCGGCCGCCTTCCCCGGTGAACGGCTCGTCATACCCGCTGGTGGCCTGAAGGTGCGCAGCAACGACTGCGACTACGTATTCCGCCCGCACAGTGCCTTCGCCCACCTGACCGGTCTGGGCAGCGACCGGGAGCCCGACGCGGTCCTGGTCCTCGAGCCGCGGGAAGACGGCACGCACGAGCCCATCCTGTACTTCCGACCACTGGCCGGCCGCGACACCGAGGAGTTCTTCGGGGACTCCCGTTACGGTGAGTTCTGGGTCGGCGCCCGTCCGGGCCTGTCCGATATCGAGGCAGAGCTTGGCCTGTCCGCGCGCCACATCGACGAGCTGGCCGACAGCATGGGCAAGGACGCCGGCTCGACGTCGATCCGCCTCGTGCGGGACGTAGATCCGGATCTCACGGCTGCGGTTGACACGATCCGTGAGAGCCTCACCGAGACCGACGAGGCCGGCGAGCCAAACCCGGTGCGCGTCGCCGACGCCGAGCTTGCACATTTCCTGTCCACACTGCGCCTCGTCAAGGACGAGTGGGAGATCGGGCAGATGCGCGAGGCGATCGCGGCGACGGCCAACGGCTTCGACGCCGTCATCGCGGACCTGCCAGAGGCGATCAGGCGCGGCCGGGGCGAACGCTGGGTCGAGGGGGTGTTCGGGCTGCACGCCCGCCACCAGGGCAACGGCATCGGCTATGACTCGATCTGCGCTTCCGGCGACCACGCCAACACGCTGCACTGGATCAAGAACACCGGTGACATCACGGACGGCGACCTGCTCCTGCTCGACGCAGGTGTCGAGGTGGACTCGCTCTTCACCGCCGACGTCACCCGCACGCTTCCGGCCAACGGCCGGTTCACCGAAGCCCAGCGGAAGGTCTACGACGCCGTCTACGCCGCGCAGGAAGCCGGCATCGCCGCCGCAAAGCCTGGCGCGAAGTTCTCCGACATCCACGACGCCGCGATCCGGGTGATCGCCGAGCACCTCTACGCCTGGGGTCTGCTTCCCGAGGGTGTCGACGTCGAGGCCACGCTGGACAAGGACCACGGACACTTCCACCGCCGCTGGATGGTCCACGGAACAAGCCATTACCTGGGCCTGGACGTGCACGACTGCGCGCTGGCCCTTCGCGAGGAGTACATGGGCGCCGAGCTGACGCCCGGCATGATCCTCACCGTCGAGCCCGGGCTCTACTTCAAGGCCGACGACCTCCTGGTGCCGACAGAGCTGCGCGGCATCGGAGTGCGCATCGAGGACGACATCCTGATCACCGCTGACGGCTGCGAGAACCTGTCCGCGGCCATGCCCCGCACATCGACCGACGTCGAGGCCTGGATCGCCAACCTCCAGAAGACCTGAAGCTCCGCCGGCCGCCTCTGAGAGTCGACCCCATGGTCAGGCCGTGAGGGGCTGACCGCCGGGCATCTTGGCCAGCAACGCCCTGCCCTGTTCGGCGAGCTTGTGTTCCACGAGAACCTCGTAACGTGTTGCCACGACCTGGGACACCGAGGTGAAGTCCCGCCGGCCCTTGGTGGCGGCATACCCCAGCAGCGCCCAGACGATCCCGAACACCGCACCGAAGGCGACCGTGGAGATGACAGCAAGCGTGCTGCCATTGCCCGAGGTTCCTGACGTGTCGAACAGGGTGAAGATCAGCCCGACGAACAGCCCCATCCACATGCCTGACAACGCACCCGCCCCGACAACCCGCCCGCGGGTCAACCGCCCGGTCACCCGCTCGACCTGCCTGAGGTCGGTCCCGACGATCATGCAGTTCTCCACCGCGAACTGGTTGTCGGACAGGTAGTCGACCGCCTTCTGCGCGTCATCGTACTTTTCGTAGGTCCCGAGCGACATCGGGTAGTCCAAGATGAGGCCACCGATCGGAATCCGCGACCGCCTTGACATGCCTGGCTGGGAGCTCATGCAGACATTCTGTCGCATATCGGTCCTTCTGCGATATGCGTCGCGGGCAAGTCAGCCGCGAAGGGCGTAGTCCTCGAGCAGCCGCCGGCCAATGATCATCCGCTGGATGTCCGCCGTTCCCTCACCGATGAGCAGCATCGGCGCCTCGCGATAGAGCCGCTCGATCTCGTACTCCTTGGAGTAGCCGTAGCCGCCGTGGATGCGGAACGAGTCCTCGACCACCTGGGCGCAGTACTCGGAGGCCAGGTACTTCGCCATGCCGGACTCAAGGTCGTTGCGCTCACCGGAGTCCTTGAGGCGCGCCGCCCGGACCATCATCTGGTGACCGGCCTCGATCTTGGTGGCCATCTCGGCGAGGCGGAACAAGACGGCCTGATGCTCGGCGATCTTCTTGCCGAAGGTCTCTCGTTGCTGGGCGTAGGCGATTCCGAGCTCGAACGCCCGAAGCCCGACACCGCAGGCACGCGCAGCGACGTTGACCCGGCCAACCTCGACGCCGTCCATCATCTGATAGAAGCCCTGGCCCGGTGTGCCGCCGAGGATCTGGGCCGTCGTCGTGACGTAGTCGTCGAGGATGAGCTCGGTCGTGTCGACGCCCTTGTAGCCCATCTTCTCGATCTTGCCGGGCACCAGTAGTCCGGGTGCGACCTCCCCGAAGCCGGGCTCCTTGTCGACCAGGAAAGTCGTCATGTTCTTGTAGACCGATGAGCCTCCGGTGTCCGTCTTCACCAGCACGGCAACGAGATTCGAGGTTCCGCCGTTGGTCAGCCACATCTTCTGGCCGTTGATCGTCCACTCGCCGTCACCGCTGGTAACGGCCTTGGACTTGATCGCCGCCACGTCGGAGCCACAGTTCGGCTCGGACATCGAGAACGCGCCGCGAACCTCACCGGTGGCCATTCGGGGCAGATACTTCTGCTTCTGCTCTTCCGTCCCGTGCTGGATCAGCAGGTAGGCGACGATGAAGTGGGTGTTGATGATGCCGCTGACGCTCATCCAGCCGCGGGCGATCTCTTCGACACACAGCGCGTAGGTCAGCAGGGACTCACCCAGACCGCCATACTCCTCGGGAATCATGAGGCCGAAGATCCCCATCTCCTTCATGCCTTCGACGATCTGCGTCGGGTACTCGTCCTTGCGTTCGAGCTCCATGGCGACAGGGATGATCTGCTCGTCGACGAACTGCCGCACCAGCTTGAGAAGCTCGCGCTGCTCGTCGGTCAGGCCTTCGGTGTGCTGCAGTCGTGCCATCGCGGTATGCCGTCCTCACGTGGGGAATCCGGAGCTACCCGCGAGTATGCCGCAGTCTCCGCAGACCGGCCATCGCCCGCCCAGAAAACTGGTTGCGGCCGCACGCCCCATGTGGAAATCTGTACCACAGCATGCGCGCCGGCGGGGCGCGCCCATCTCCGAGGAGGGCCGACAGATGCCAACGACTGTGTCGAGTGTTGCCTGCGCCCACTCCCTCCCCCTTCTTGGAGATCTCCTTTGTCGCATCATGGATCTGACCCACGTCCTGACACGAACGACAGCTTTGACCCGACCACCAGCTCAGGAGAGTCACCGACCCGCCTGACATCCCGGGAGCCCCTGGCCGACCTGACATCCCGGGAGCCCCTGGCTCTTACGCACGACCTGCGCGATGGCCTGTTCGCCGTCGACACCACTCCCGACGGACCACCCGAAGGCGAACGCTGGTCCAGCTGGGATGGCGCCCAGCACGGCCCGGCCCCGCGACCCGACTGGGTCATCACCGACCTAGGAGCGGTGGACCAGGATCTGGGCATCCTCAAGTCGGGCAAGGAGGCCGACGTCCACGTCCTTCACCGCTGGGTGCCCGGCGGCGGCACCGAAGTGTGGATGGCGGCCAAACGGTTCCGCGACTCGCAGCACCGGATGTTCCACCGGGACGCCGGGTATCTCGAGGGCCGGCGGGTCCGACGCAGCCGCGAGATGCGCGCGATGGCACGACGGACCGAGTTCGGCAGGCAGATGATCTCCGGCCAGTGGGCCGGCGCCGAGTTCAACGCCCTGGCCGAGCTGTGGAGTCTCGGGCTGCCGGTCCCGTATCCCGTGCAGATCAACGGCACCGAGGTGCTGATGGAGTTCATCGGGGAGCAGGGCGCCTCTGGATCGGCCGCCCCACGGCTGGCCCAGACCCGCCCAGAGCCGGCGCTGGTCAGGGAGCTCTTCGAACAGTTCCGGGACGCCGTGACCAGGCTGGCCCAGCGCGGCTGGGCTCATGGCGACCTCTCGCCGTACAACATCCTGCTGCACCACGATCGTCTCGTGATCATCGACTGGCCCCAGATCGTTGACATCATCGGGAACCCGAAAGGGCCGGAGTTCCTGCAACGCGACTGTCATAACATGTGCGCGTGGTTCACAAGCCGAGGTCACGTCGTTGACGAAGATGAGCTTTTCGGCGACTTCATGGCCGCGGCCATGTCCCGATGGTGAGCAGGAGCCGGTCCCTGCGATGAGCACCGGTATCACCCGCCGCGCCGTGCTGGCCGGGGTCGTGGCGCTGCCATTGCTGGCCGCCTGCGGCGCCGGCGCGGGCAAACCCCCTGGGGTTGACCTGCAGGAGGGCACCTTGTCCTCCCGGTTCTGGCCCGGCCGGACGGTGCGATGGCGTCTGGCCCGACCCGCCGACCGCCGCTCGGTGGCGGCGCCCCAGCGCCTGGTCGTGGCCTTGCATGGTTATGGAGGGGACGCCGACTGGGCTTTCGACAGCGTCCACATCGAGCGCCATGTCGCCTCGAGCGGCCTGGCCGTGGCGACGGTCGATGGTGGCGACTTCTACTGGCACGCCAGGAGGTCCGGGATCGACCCCGGCAGCCTGGTCGAGCAGGACCTCCTGCCGTTGCTGGCCGGCAAAGGACTCGCCACCGGTCGCATCGGCCTGATCGGGTGGTCCATGGGCGGATACGGAGCGCTCCTTCTGGCCAGCGGGCTCCCGCCCAGCCGGGTGGCCGGCGTCGTCGGCACCAGTGCCGCACTGTGGCAGTCGCCCGGCGACAGCGCCGCCGGCGCCTTCGACGACAGCGCGGACTTCGCCCGCCATGACGTGTTCTCCCGGCGAGCCGATCTGGCCCGCATGCCGGTTCGCCTGGACTGCGGTAGCGACGACCCCTTCGTCGTCGCCAACCGGGCGTTCGCGCGCGGGCTTCCCAACGCGGTCGCCACGTTCGAGCGCGGGTCGCACACCGAGGAGTACTGGACCGCTCACGCCAGGGCCCAGATGAGCTGGCTGCGCACCTGCTTTGACCAGGACCGACCGTGAGCCGGCCAGGTCACCGGCCGGGACGGCGCCTGATGAACCTCCCTGATCCGGGTGGGTCAGTCGGTCGCCGGCTGCTCCCAGACCTCCTGACGGGTCATGGCGGCTGCGCGCCCCTTGGCTGAGATGACCATGGCCATCTTGCGCGACGCCTCGTCGATCATCTCGTCGCCCAGCATGACCGCACCCATCTTGCCGCCCGCCTCCGAGGTGTAGAAGTCATAGGCGTCAAGGATGTTCTCGGCATGGTCATAGTCGCTCTGGCGGGGGCTGAACATCTCATTGGCAGGCTCGAGCTGACCAGGATGCAGAACCCACTTACCGTCGAAGCCGAGCGCCGCGGATCGTCCTGCCACCCGACGGAAACCCTCGATGTCCCTGATCTGCAGGAACGGCCCGTCGATAGCCTGCCTGTCATAGGCTCGTGCGGCCATCAGGATCGACATCAGGATGTGGTGGTAGGCATCGCCGACGTCATACCCCTGCGGCTGTTCGCCGACCACGAGGCTCTTCATGTTGATCGAGGCCATGAAGTCGGCCGGCCCGAAGATGATCGTCTCGACCCGCTGGCTCGCAGCGGCGATGGCGTTGACGTTGGTCAGACCGAGGGCGTTCTCGATCTGTGCCTCGATGCCGATCCGGCCGACCTCCAGCCCCATCGACTTCTCGATCTGGGTCAGCAGCAGGTCCAGGGCTACGACCTGCTCGCGGGTCTGGACCTTGGGCAGCATGATGGCGTCGAGGTTGGCGCCTGCGCCCTCGACGACCTCCACGACATCGGCATAGGTCCACTGCGTGGTCCAGTCGTTGACCCGGACGCTGCGGATGGTGTCGCCCCAGCCACCCTCGTTGAGGGCAGCAACGATATTGCGGCGGGCATCCGGTTTGGCCAGTGGTGCCACCGCGTCCTCGATATCCAGGAATACCTGGTCGGCGCCAAGGCCCCTGGCCTTGTCGATCATCTTGGTGCTCGATCCGGGAACCGCCAGGTTGGAGCGTCGAGAACGCAGCGGACGTGCGGGCATGGAAGGCATGGAAGGCACGGGAGTCATGAGGGGAGGTTACCCAGCGGTATGCCGGCTCGCCACCGAGGCCAACAGGTGACCTCCCCACGACGCCCAGACGGGGCGCCGTAGGCTCATGGCGTGACCGACATGAACGCTCTTCTCTCCGAGGCAGGCAAGAAGTCCGGAATCCTGTGGATTGACATCCCCGGAGACCGCGCCTGGCCTGCATGGCACGTGTGGCTGGAGGGCACTGCCTACGTGGTCACCGGCCCCGGTGAGCAGACCCTGCCGGATCTTCCCGCCGACGTGGCAGTCACCTTCCGCAGCAAGAGCACCGGCGGACGACTGGTGACCATGCCGGCCACCGCAGCCGTCCTCACGCCGTCGGACCCGCGCTGGGTCGACGCGACCGAGGCGCTGAAGGCGTCACGCCTCAACTCCCCCGCGGGCGACATCCTCGCGAGGTGGGCTGCCGAGGCCACCGTCTACGCGCTGACGCCCCAGGGGGACGCCCTGCAGGGACCGGGCGACTACTCGCAGCAGTCGGGCGCGGCTGAGCCTGCCGCAACACCTGCCACCACCCGCACCTGGCACCCGTGGCATATCCACGGTCGACCGAAGTGGCGTCGCGGCACTCGCCGCTGATCCGGATAGCCTAGGCGGCGTGAGCCCCATGACGCGTGTCTTCGTCGCACGCCTCGCCGCGCTGAGTGTCTTCGACCCGCTTGGTGACCCGGTGGGCCGCGTTCGTGACGTCGTCGTCCACTTCAGCTCTAGCCGCCGCGCACCGGGCGTGATCGGCCTCGTGGTCGAGGTGCCGGGGCGACGGCGGGTCTTCGTACCGATGACACGTGTCACCAGTGTCGACGCCGGACAGGTCATCACCACCGGCCTGGTCAACATGCGCCGCTTCCAACAACGAACCAGCGAGACCCTGGTGCTCGCCGAGCTCTTCGAGCGGCTGATCCGGGTCAGCACGCCGGAGGAGTCCTTCGAGGCGACGGTCGAGGACATCGCCATCGAGCAGGAGGCCAACCGGGACTGGGTCATCGTCAAGGTGTTCGCCCGGAAGGGACCGGGTGGCAGCCGCAGCCTCTCGAGGCTTGGCAGACGTCGACGCGAGACCGTGCTCGTCGACATCCAGGACGTGACCGGCCTTCAGGAAGAGGCCGAGGACCAGAGCGCCGCGAAGCTGCTCGAAAGCTATGGGGACCTGAAGCCCGCCGACCTTGCGGAGGTCATTCACGACCTCAACCCAGCACGCCGGGCGGCGATGGCTGACGCGCTTGACGACGACAGGCTCGCCGACGTGCTGGAGGAGCTGCCCGAGGACGACCAGGTCGAGATCCTGCGCGGTCTCGGCAGGGAGCGGGCCGCCGACATCCTGGAGACCATGCAGCCCGACGACGCGGCCGACCTGCTCTCGGAGCTG
>JBDTWH010000146.1:0-2037 GCA_040006795.1 Actinomycetota bacterium
TTGTCGAATGCTGGTTCCAGCGGCGGCTGCTCGCCTCCAGAGGAGGAGCGACTGTCCCTCTGGTGCTCCCTCGACGAATGGTGCACACTAATGGCGAAAGTTTCATTGTCAAACGTGGGTGGGAGCCGCTGAGCAAGAAACCGGTCCGTGTCGAGGTCGTTGGGGAAGATGTCCCTCGCACACAGGAGGCCCGGTGTTCTCAATGCCGCGTGAAAAGACGTGTGGTGTGGTGTTCATCCACTCCACGCCAGTTGTGCTGTGCCCGCACATCACCTGGGCTCTGGAGTCTGCGCTCGGTCAGCCCGTCGCGCTCGAGTGGGCTCGACAGCCACGCGGCGCGAAGCTCGTGCGCTCGGAGGTGTCCTGGACGGGCGAGCCTGGCACTGGTGGCAAGGTTGCCAGTGCGCTGCGCGGCTGGGACAAGCTTCGTTACGAGGTGACCGAGGAGCCGAGCCCTGGTAATGACGGCTCGCGCTGGTCACACACTCCAAGCCTGGGTATCCACCATGCGTGGACCTCGGCCGATGGCAGTGCGGTGGTGAATGAGGATCGACTGCGCGCCTCGATCGCTGTCAGCAAGGGCGACCCCCACCTGCTCGCCCAGGAGCTCGACCGTTTGCTGGGCCGGGCATGGGACGACGAGCTCGAACCTTTCCGAGAGGCTGGCGAGGGAGCGGCTGCGCGCTGGCTGCACATGGTGGGCTGAGGCCGGCGCCACGCAGACGGCGGACGACCAGCGCTGTGACAGCACCCTTCACAGAACGCTGCCGTGGCCTCACACGTCGATCAGACGCTGCGGATCGTCAGTGCGAGGTTGTGACCACCAAACCCGAAGGAGTTGTTCAAAGCGGCGATGTCGCCTTCGGGTAGCTTGCGGTTCTCACCGTGAACCACGTCGAGGGAGATCGCGGGGTCGAAGTCGTCGACGTTGATCGTGGCCGGTGCCAGCCGGTGGTGGATCGCCAGGATGGTGAAGATGGCCTCGAGTGCCCCTGCCGCACCCAGCAGGTGGCCGGTCATCGACTTGGTCGCGCTCACCGGCATGTGGTCGACATCGTTGCCGAAGGCGCGCCGGATGGCTTTGGACTCGGCGATGTCGCCCACCGGGGTCGAGGTGGCGTGGGCGTTGATGTGGACGATGTCCTTGGGCGAGAGCCCGGAGCCGTCGACGGCGTCGCGCATTGCACGAGCCGCCCCGGCGCCCTCCGGGTCTGGTGCTGCGATGTGGTAGGCGTCTGAGGAGATGCCCACCCCTGCGAGCTCTGCGTAGATCCTCGCGCCACGCGCCCTGGCATGCGCTTCAGACTCCAGGACGACCACGGCGGCGCCCTCACCGAGCACGAAGCCGTCGCGGCCGGTGTCATACGGGCGAGAGGCTGCCTTGGGATCGTCGTTGCGCGTCGACAGCGCCTTCATTGCGGCAAAGCCCGCGATCGGCATGGGATGCATGGCAGCCTCGGTGCCACCGGCGACCACCACGTCGGCGCGGCCGTTGCGGATCATCTCCATGGCATAGCCGATGGCCTCAGCTCCGGAGGAGCAGGCACTCACCGGTGCGTGCGCGCCGGCTCGCGCGCCGAGCTCGATAGACACCGCCGCGGCAGGGCCGTTGACGATCAGCATGGGCACGGCGAGCGGGTAGACCCGACGAACGCCCTTTTCCCTCAGGGTGTCCCACTGGTCCAGCAACGTGTGGACGCCGCCGATGCCGGTTCCGATGACGACCCCGAGGCGCTCCGGTTCGACTCCGGGGGTGCCGGCGTCGGCCCAGGCCTCCCGGGCGGCGATCAGGCTGTACTGGCCGGCGGGGTCAAGACGTCGCAGCTCGACCTTGGCCAGGACCTCCTGGGGGGGCTGCTTGATGCATGCGGCGATCTTCACGGGGAGCTGATAGGTCTCTACCCAGTCGAACGGCATGAGCGTCACCCCTGACTGGCCGGCCAGGACCGCTTCCCAGGTCTCGGTGACGTTGCCCCCGACGGGGGTGGTCGCACCCAGACCGGTCACGACGATGCGCTGCTCGGAGTTCGAGGTCAT
>JBDTWH010000147.1:0-13222 GCA_040006795.1 Actinomycetota bacterium
CGATCTTCGCCTACAACCACGCCGACTGGTACGTCAACGACGTCCTCTACTACGCGCAAGCTTACGGCGGCGGGACCCTACTAGGGGACCCCAGCGACTGCGGCGCCGGCGGCAACGGGAACCCCAACCTTCCGCCCCTGACGAACGAGCGGATCAAGACGCTGCTCACCTGGGCCGAGAGCAAGGTCGGCGACCCCTACGTCTTCGGCGCCAACGGACCGGGCGCCTGGGACTGCTCCAGTTTCAGCCAGGCCGCATTCGCCCAGATCGGCATCACCATGGCGAGAACCGCGTCACCACAACGCGATTGGCTGGCTGCCGGCAACGGCTTCCGCGTCCCATACGGCCAAGAGAAACCCGGCGACCTGATCTTCGCCGACACCTACCTCGGGCCCAATCAAATCGGTCACGTGATGATCGTCTACGACCCCACCGAGCACCTCACCGTCGAGGCCGGTGGAAGCCATGTCGGCAACTACGACTACAGCCGATACACGGCCCACCACATCTTCGAGATCTGGCGCGTCGGCAACCTCAGCGGCGCCCCCAGCACGCAGCCCTGACGACGACTGTCGACATCGACGAGGGCGGTGACCTCTGGTGCGGGCTGTCGTGGCTTTAGGTCGGTGACGGAAGGAGAACTCTCATGCAGCAGTCTCGTCGCGCCAATCCCTACCCGTTCACGTGGGAGATCCCGTTGGGGATCTTCGTGGCCGTCGTGCTCATGCTCGTGTCGGGTGTGCAGGTGGGCCGATCGCTGGCGAACCTGTTCGCGGGCGGGGGCTGGAGCTTCGTGTCGCGCGAAAAGCTCTTCACCACCTTGGGCGGGGTGCTGAGAGGTGACGCGGGGGCCGGCCTGACCGCGATGACCCACGCCGCCCAGTCGCCGGCGCTGTGGATCTGGGTCGCGGTGGTCGAGGCCCTCGTCCTGGTGGTCTGCGGACTGGCTGGCAAAGCCGCGTTCGACCGGTGGGGACCCGGTCGTACCCATGGCATGGCGAGCAAAACTGAGGCCGAGCAGCTGCTCGGGCGGACCCGGCTGCGGCGCGCCGCCGAGGTGGTCCGCCCGGACCTACACGCAAAGGCGAAGAACAGATGAAGACGTTCAACCCCCGCGAGATTGGCTGGCGGTTGGGCAAAGCGCATGAGCCACGCGGCACGCAACTGTGGGTGCCGTGGGACCGCACCGCCGGCGTGATCGGCCCCCAGGGTTCAGGCAAGACGCTGGACCTGCTGATTCCCGCGCTGCTGGACGCTCCGGGCGCAGCCTTGGTGACGCTGACGAAGGTCGACGACCTGCTGCTCAGTTTCAAGGCCCGCAGCGAGGGCGACCGGCCCTGCGTCGTGCTGGATCCGTTCGGGCTGGCCAGTGGACTGCCCGAGCTGGTTTGGGACCCCATCGACGGGTGTGTCGATCCGATGGTGGCCGAACGCCGCGCGAAGGCATTCACCGCGGGCACTGTCAAGGGTGCGGTCGCCGGAGGGCACGGCGACGACGCCGCCCGCTTCTATGCCGCTGAGGCGAGCAAGGTCATACAGGCATTCTTCCACGCCGCTGCGCTGACTGGCCGGACCCTGCAGGACGTGCTCTCGTGGGTCGCCAACCCGCTCGGCGCCAGCGCGCCCACGGAGATCTTGCGGGAGCACCCACACGCCGCGCCGTTCTGGCACGGCCTCCTGCACGGGTCGCTGCATGGGGACGACCGCACCGCCGGCAACACGATCACCACCGTCCAACAGGCCATGAGCCTGTTCTTCCAGGAAGGCATCCGGCGCAGGTGCGTGCCCGGGCCGGGACGGCCCAGCACCGACATCGCCGACGTGATCCGCCGACGCGGAACCATCTACCTGCTCGGCCGCGAAGACCCCTACGCTTCCGCGTCACCGTTGATGACCGCAGTCGCCGAGCACGTCCTGGACACTGCACTAGCCGAAGCCAACCGCTCCGCATGGGGCAAACTCTGCCCACCGATGCACGCCTTTCTCGACGAGCTCCCTTCTACTGCACCGCTGCCCACGCTGCGGACCCGTATGGCTAATGAGCGGGTGTTGGGCATCAGCTTCATCTGGGCCGCGCAGACCTGGCCTCAGTTGGCATCGATCTTCGGCGAGCAGGAGGCCCGCACTCTGCTCGGCCTGACAAACACGCTCGTCCTCTTCGGCGGCTCCAAGGATGTGGCATTCAACCAGGAGATCAGCGACCTCCTCGGGCCGGTGCGCATCGCGCGGACCACCTGGCAGACCGGCCAGATGGGCGGACGGTCAACCACCGGCGAGGACATTCCGATCCTCACCGGCGCCGAGGTCCGCCAGCTCAAGGAGGGCCACGCCCTAGTTGTCGCGGAGAACGGAAAGCCGATGGTCGCCAGGCTGCATCGGTGCATCGAGGGCCGCGCGGGCCGGGTGCTGCTGGCGTCGCAGAAGCAACTGCGTGAGCAGCTGGTCGCCACCAACCGCCGGACCGTCACCCCAGAGGCGC
Source organism: Actinomycetota bacterium (assembly GCA_040006795.1). Taxonomy (GTDB): domain Bacteria; phylum Actinomycetota; class Actinomycetes; order Actinomycetales; family Dermatophilaceae; genus UBA4719. Next base: position 2,480 of record JBDTWH010000147.1, read on the forward strand.
GCGCCACAGCCGCGTTGGTCGAGGCCAAACGCCGCGGCCTGGCGCTCGAGGGTGAGGACGCCCACCCGTGAACCGCCCGGCGCCCGCCCCTGTCCGAGCGGCGACCATGGCGCTGCCGTTCCCACGCCCCGGCCGGACACTGGACCACGCCTACCGCGAGCTGACGATCGCTCTCAATGGCAGCGACGAGCAGATCAAGGCCCTCGGGGATCTCCGGCTGCTGGCCCGACCCTGGGATCCGCCGACCTGCGCCGAGCCGCAACTGCGGCGGGAACTGTGGGAGTGGCTCGAGCAGGTCGCCATCTGGTTGAACTGCGAGTACGTGTGGGACGTCGCCGGGATCATCCCGCCCTGCTGGCCGCGCCACCCCCACTTGGTCCACGAGATTGCCGTCCTAGCCGACCAACGGCGACGAGCGGGTCTCGCGTTCGCCAGCGACCCCCTCGAGGAGTGGCACCGCTACTGCCTGCCGGCGTTCATCGAGCGAATGAAGAACAGGACCAAGTCGCACTGTGAAGAGAAAGAGCACCAGCGGTGGCCGGCTCTCGGCCGGTATACCCGGCATACGGCGAGCGAGGCGGTCGACGCGCGAGCGGCGGCATACCGCGCGGACCTGACCGCCCTCGACCCACCGCGACCGCCCGCGCCTCCAGCGGGACCGCGCCTGCACGTCGTCGACGGTCTGCGAGTCGACCTGGGCAGCGGCGAGGTACTGGACTGATCTGGCGTTCCAGGTTGTCGGTGGGGGAGAGGCACGCCCGCCAGGCCGCCGACCAGCATCGAAGGAGGCTGGGTGCAGAGGAGCGCGACCCCGTTACGGCCCCCGCAGCCCCGGTCGGGTGGCGTCGTAACGGCCCGTCAGGCGTTCTTCTCTTTCGGCGAGGCTTCCTCCGGAAGGTACTCCGAGTACTTCTTGCGGAGGCTTTCCAGCCCCTTGTCCCGGTTGGACGCATAGTTCAACGAGTCCTGCACAAACTTCATGCGGTGTTCGGCGTCACCAACGACCTCAGACCATTTCTTCACGACGATCCTGTAGGGCTCTTCTTGCACGACGCCGGGCGCCAAGTGCGGCTGCTTCCGCATGCGATCCACGACGTCACGTGTGTCGTTCCCCACCAGCCAAAACTCCCACGTCACGTTCTGCTGAGAGAAGCGCTCGTCTTCGTAGATCGCGTCCGCGTACTTCCGCAACTGGCTGACGTCTTCATCCGCCAAGTTGTGGTTCGGTCGCTTCAGCTCTACTACCAGTTGATCGAACTGGTTCTTGCCCGTTTGCAGTCTGCGCCCGAGGACGAGGTCGGGGATGAGGTCACGCCCATCGGCTGTAAGGACATCTCCCACTTCTGCAAGCTCGGTGTCCTTCTCGAGCAGCGCCAAGTGCAGCTTGAGGACCTCAGTCAGGCGTTGGTCATCACCAGTAAGGGTCCACTCCTCGCCGAAGATCCAAGTTTCTCGAGCCAGGATGCGGTGCAGTTGACGTCGCTCCTTGGTTGCCTTGCGAGTCGACTTGTCGAACAACAGCGCGTTGAGGCCATGAATGAAGTCAAGCCGATCCCCGACTTTGCGGGAAGCCATGATCACGTTGGTCAACGTCGTCCGCTCCAGGATGTCCCGCAGTTCGTCGATGCGCACCTTGGACAACTTCGTCACCGAGGCGAGGATCGGCAGGAGGGACTCGGGCTCGTGCTCAAAGGCTTCGCGCAGAGCCCCCAGCATGAGCGCCTTGGCATCCTTACTTCGGCTCTCCTCGACCGTCCGCGAGACGGCCATAGCGACGACGTGGAACGCTTGTCTGGTGGCCTTTTCGCTCTCGGTCTTGGCTGCGTCCTTGTAGGGATATACGCCTTCGTCCTTCCACTCTTGGACTATCTGGCTCTCGCGCAACCGGAACCTCGCGACGAGGTGCTCGCGGAGCTTGTCCTTGGCGGCCTCAAGCACCCGGCCGACTGGTGTATCACTGTCGTCAAGGAGATGAAGAGGTTGACCCCGTGTGAACCCGTCCCACGTCAGGTAGGCAGTGAACTCTGCCCCGGGCGCCTGCACCCCAGGGGGGACCTCATCCACGATCGACCCGTCGCCCGCACAGAGGTACAGCCGCCGCTCGACGTCCCTGAGGTCCCACTCGATGACGGTCAGAACGGCCTTTCCGGACAGTCCCTCAGGTAAGGGCACGTCGAGGTCGACCTTGTCGCGCTGGACCTTTGTTGGGTCGATGCTCTCGCCCTTGAACTTGATCTTGAAGTCGCTAAAACGGTCGAGATGCAGGGCGAACTCGGTGAGAATGCGGTCGCGAAGGGCGTTTGGTGCATCGAAGGCATCTTGGGCCTCGGGCAGCACCGCACTAACGGTGACAACGGTCCCAGAAGAGTCAAATTCCGGCCGGGCCTCATCAATCTCGAAGTGAGTCAGGTCGCTGCCGGAGCCCTTGACGTCGACGCCCTTGAGTTCTCCCCCGACTTCGGTGACCGAGTGCCACTTGGCCAGCAGGCCAAGGGAGAACGCCGTGTACCGGCCCCGTCCGTACTTGCCGTGCACGGGGCGCATCTTCACCTCGCTCGTCGTACCAGGCATCGCCTTCCAGCTGTCCCCGACGTTGAGGAAGCCGCGCATCGCTGCGTCCATGGACATGCCGCTACCGTCGTCCGAGATCAGGACGCGGTCGATCGCCTGCATAGGGGTGTACTCGATGCTGACCTCGACGTTCTCCGCGTCTTCGTCAAAGGCGTTCCAGATCATCTCGCAGAGTCCGGTGGGTGGCTTGCGGACATACCCCTCAAGCAGACCCTCGCCAGCCTTGACCTCATACAGCCCCATGCGCCGCATCGTGCCACACGTAGCGGACATCCAGCAGCGGATTACCGGGCAATCGGCAACGCGGGCCGGTGCTTCACCAAAGCTGAAGGAGTGTTCAGGCTTACGCGTCGGCGAAGTGGGGGTGCTGCTCGTTGGGGAATCACGGCGCGTGGTGGTTTGAGATGTGCGATACGTGGCCGAGGGTCAGGACGCGCTCCCAACCACGCCGGCACGGACTGCTCTTTGTGCTCGTCGCCCGACGAGTCGAGGTGCCTTTCCCATGCAACCTGCGGGCTGGACCGCTCAGATGCCATGACCGAACGCATCACGACCGGAAGACGACGTCCCCCCCAGACGCCCGATAGACGACACGCGTAGTAGCGGCCCCCGATGGCCCCCATTTCGTAGGAACCCCCGATACTGACCGGGTGGACGAGGTAGACGGTGCGCACGACCCGACAGGCAAGCTCGAGCTGACATGGGCGAACAAGGGGGATCGGCTCCTCTCCCACGGTGAAGCGACGTACGAGTGGGTCGGCCCCACCGACTGGCGCGTATCCGAGGTTCGTCTGCTCCATCCGGTCAGCACCGTCGGTGACCCGGCCGCCGGTAACCTCCTCATCACCGGGGACGCACTTCACATACTGACTGCGCTCACGTCCCTGCCCGAGCTGCGCGACGAGTACCTCGGCAAGGTCAGATGTGTGTACATCGACCCGCCCTTCAATACCCAGCAGACCTTCGCGACGTACGACGATGCTGTCGAGCACTCGGTCTGGTTGACGATGCTCCGCGACCGTCTGACCCAGATCAAGGCGCTCCTCGCACCGGACGGGTCGGTGTGGGTCCACGTTGACGACTACGAGCAGCATCGCGCCCGGTGCGTCATGGACGAAGTGTTCGGCGCCGACCGGTTCGTCGCCACCGTCGTGTGGCAGAAGCGCTACTCGCGCGACAACCGACCGGCCATCGGGGCGGTCCACGACTACATCCACGTGTACTCGCCGATGGGCGGCAAGTGGAAGGACCACCGGAATCGAGTGGTGCGCCAGGGGGCGAAGCAGTATCGAAATCCGAATAACGACAAGCGTGGCCGCTGGCGGCCCATACCGCTGGACGTGCAGGCAGGGCACGCAACCAAATCCCAATTCTACCCGGTGACTACCCCCGCTGGTGTCATCCACAAGCCGGCCGCCGGCCGCGCGTGGAGCCTAACCAAGCCCCGTATGGACGAACTAATCGCTCAAGGCCACGTGTACTTCGGCAAAGACGGACGCGGGAAGCCCAATCTCATCCGCTATCTGGACGAGGACGAGGGCCTGGTCCCCTGGACGTGGTGGCCCCATGAGGAAGTCGGCCACAACGACGAGGCGAAGAAGGAGATCCTCGAGCTGTTCCCCGACGTCGAAGCGTTCGACACCCCCAAGCCTGAGCGTCTCCTCGCCCGCATCATCGGCATTGCGACGAACGAGGGCGATATCGCCCTGGATTGTTACGCCGGGTCCGGCACGACCGCGGCGGTCGCCACCAAGATGGGAAGGCGCTGGGTCACTTCCGAGGTGAACGTCAACACGGTCGCCACCTACACGCGGCCCAGGCTCGAAGCGGTCGTGAAAGGCGCCGACCCCGGGGGCGTGACCACGGCGGCAGAATGGGAGGGAGGGTCCGGGTTCACCGAGGCCGCGGTCGGCGCGTCGATGTTCGAGCAGATCGATGGGGTCGTCATCCTTGCCGACTGGGCCACCGGCGGAGCTCTTGCTGAAGCGGTGTGCGCGCAGGTGGGCTACCGGCTCGAGCCGGATGTGCCCTTCATTGGGCGCAAGGGCCGCACCCGGCTCGCTGTGCTCGACGGAATGCTGACCGTTGACGTCGCCGACTTCCTGCTGGCGCAACTCGAGCCAGCCGAACGGCTCCTCATCGTTGCCCAGTCGTTGGAGCCCGGCGTCGAGGACTACGTGCGCGAACAGCGACCAGGGTCGCGCGCCCGGAAGGTCCCGCGCGACCTTGCCCACGCCAGCGTGCTGACCTCGCGCCTCGTTCACCTGAACCCTCAGAGCAAGGCACCGAAGGCACCCGAGCAGGAGAGAGAGCAGCCGTGAGTCTCGTCCACCCAGTCGTGCCGTTCGAGGGCACCCTCATAGACGACATCGCCTCCCGAATGGACCTGCGCGTCCCCAACCATGAAGCCACCGTGGCTGTCGCCAACGCGTTCGACGCAGCAGCTGGTGAACCCATCGAAGTGATCTGCGATCTGGCGACCGCTGTCGGCAAGACGTACCTGGCCGGGGCCCTCATCGAGTACTTGGCATTCTCCGGCATCCGACACTTCGTCATCGTGACGCCGGGCCGGACCATCCAGGACAAGACCATCACCAACTTCACCGACGGTCATCCCAAGTCGGTGCTGACAGGCATGGACACCCGCCCGATGATCATCACGGCCGACAACTTCAACTCCGGGGCAGTCGCCGCCGCCCTGGCCGACGACACCGTGGTCAAGCTATTCATCTTCACCGTTCAGTCGCTGCTCCGCCCAGACAAGTCCACTAGAAAGACCCGCAAATATCAGGAGTGGCTCGGCGAGGACCTTTACGCGTACCTGCGCGCCCAGGACGACCTGGTGGTCCTCGCCGACGAGCATCACGTGTACTCGAAGGGGGCTGCGTTCTCGGCCGCGGTGCGCGACCTTGACGCGATGGCGCTCATCGGACTTACCGCGACCCCCGTGGCTGCGGACAAGCCCAAGGTCATCTACCGCTACGAGCTCGCCCGCGCCATCAGCGACAAACTGGTCAAAACCCCCGTCCTTGTCGGGCGCAAGGACGACCGCGTGGACGTGGACACCAGGTTACGCGACGGGCTGCTGTTGTTGGAAGCCAAGCAAAAGACCGCCGACGACTATGCGGCCACGACCGGCAAGCCGCCAATCAATGCTGTCATGTTCATCGTCGCGGACAGCATCGACAACGCGAACGCCATCGCCGACGTCCTGCGCAAGCCAGGCCTGTTTGGTGACGACTATGCGAGCAGGGTCTTGGTCATCCATTCCGACGCACCTGACGACGCCCTCGCACGGCTCGCCGCCGTCGAGGAGCCCGACAGCCCCGTGCGCGTGATCGTGTCGGTGTCCATGCTCAAGGAAGGCTGGGACGTGAAGAACATCTTCGTGATCTGCTCGTTCCGTCCGTCCATCTCCGAGGCACTCACGGAGCAAACCCTCGGGCGAGGGCTGCGGATGCCGTGGGGCGCCTATACCGATGTTGAGCTGCTCGACACCGTGGAGGTGCTGTCCCATGAGAGGTACGCCCAACTACTCGCCCAAGCTGGCATCCTCCTGGAAGGGCTCGTGCCTGACCGCACCGTCGTCATCCCGGTGCCCAGCCCCGTCCCAACGCCGGGAATGGCCGCGCCTGGCGACGGTTCGGTCGCGGTTACAACGACCGAACTGGGCGCAGATGAGGTCGAGGTCACCGCGGCGGTAGCCACTACCGTGCCGGGCACTGGAGACCCCGAAACGATCACCCCCACCGTCGTCATCGCTTCAGTAGAGCAACGCACCGCGGACGCACAAGCGCAGGCTGCCGCCGTCGCTCAACCGGTCAAGGCGCGGACCGACGTCAAAGTGAACATCCCCAAGCTCATCAGGACCATCACGACCCGGAACTTCAACCTGTCGTCTGTTCCCGACGCCCCATTCACTGCACTCGGGAAAGGGCTCGCGGGAGGCGCCGGCACGTCGTTCGAGCGCAAGCTCCTCATCGTCGTCGAGGATGACACCGCACCGACCGGCTATCGGCTCGTGCCGACTGACGCCGCGTCCACCATCGCCGCCTCCACTCCGGAGTTGCCGTTTGGCGGGGCGGCCCAAGCCATCAAGCAGGCCATCCTCGGGTTCGACTTTGTTCCGACCGACAAGGCCGCCCTCAACGCCGCCAAGCGGTTCGCGGATGCCGTCGTCGCAGGCGCAGGCGGAGAGCAGGCCCTCGCGTCGTACGTGAACGCTGCCAGTCATGCCTGTCACCAGATCCTGCGCAAGGCGTGGCACGCGTCCCCGCCGGTCATAACGACCGTCATCAACGATGCGCCCTTCAACCCGGCCCGGGTCAACGCCCGCACGGTTGAGCCGAACCGGTACGGGAAGTTCAGCCGCAAGGTTGCCTACTCCGGCTGGGGTCGTTGCCTGTACCCGCTCAACTGGTTTGACTCCACCCCCGAGCGCACGTTCGCGAACGTCGTGGACAGCGACGACCAGGTGGCCGTATGGACCCGCATCCAGCGCGGCGAGATGACGGTCGAGTGGAATGAGGGCCGGTACACGCCCGATTTCTACGTCCGGGCGGCCCAAGGCACCCACTACCTGGTCGAGGTCAAGGCCGATAAGGACGTGGACACTGCGCTGGTCCAGGCCAAGAAGCAAGCCGCCGAAGACTGGGCCAGGTACGTCACCGACGCGGGCGACTATGGCACCTGGAGTTACCTACTCGTCACAGAAAAGGTCCTCACGACCGCCAAGACAGCCAAGGCCGTCGTCGCCCAGTCAGCCACCTGACGGCCCCCGCCATGTCGTAGGACCGGGTATCGCCGAGTCGAGCCGCCGCGCAGTCACGACGATGCGGCGCCCCGCCCGTCCTCGCGAGCGGACACCCGCGCCAGTCCTTGCGCCGTGCCCGGTGTCCCGTTCCTGTCACCATCTGGCTCGCTCGGCTCGTCTTCCTCGACCAGGCGCCGAAGTCGCGTCGCCTCACGAGTGGTGACCTCATCCCCACACCAATCGACGGCCTCGCGCACCGACAGCCCTTCATCCTCGGTCATCTCCCGCAGCGACTTCCCCGCCCGGCGTTCGGCATCGGCCACCGCCGCATCCCGTTCACGTACCGCGACCAGCACCCGCACGGCCAGGTCCTCTACCGTTTCTCTTGGTCGGCGCGCTCACGCCGCCTCTTGGACTGCACATCCAGCGCCGCCCGCCGAGTCTCCTGTCTGATCGACTGCTGACCCATCACGTCACCCTTTCCTCGCTCCGAAGTTCCAACGTCCCTAAGACGGCCCGACCACTGCCAGCGGCCATCGAACACCAACAGCCTCACCACCGACTCCGAGCAAGACAGCTAATCGCAAGACGCCACCGGTCTCTCAGGCAGGGCTGGGGGGCGGAGGCTCGCTTGGCTGCTGATGCGTAGCCAGGCCCGGGGTTCGTGGCCCCGCCCTTGACTCCCGATCCGGCGGCGGCCTTCATTCGCGGAGCCCCTTTCGCGATTCAGGGGCGTGGACCGCGGTGCTGTGGGCGGGTGCCGATCGGCGGGTCCTGGGATGAGCGCTGAGGTGAGCGTGCCCGTGTGGGAGGGGCCGGGTCGGTTTGCAGGTCATCGAGGGGCAGGTGGGCAGCGAGACGGTAACGCAGATCCTGGGCGGGGATCTCACCTAGGGGGGCGTCGATGAGCAGGCGGTGGGTGAGGGCTGCGACGTCGACGCCGGAGGCGTCGGCGTGCTCGAGCAGGCCAGCCAGTGCAGGCCAGTCACTTTGGGTGACCAGACGCTCGTCGAGTTGTTGCCCGAGCGGGATCCAGCGTTCGGCGGCGATGCGGGCGCTCTGGGCGGCGAGCCGTCCGTGGACCTCGCTGAGCTTGCCGATCTGGTCGGCAGTCACCGCGCGCGGGTCGGTGTCCCAGCGGCGGACGGCGCCGGCGAGATCGCGGCGGACTGCGGCGACTGGGACCTGGATGTGTTGGGCGATCAGGTCGGCCGCGGTGTCCCAGCGGGTGGGGTCATCGGCGGCGGCGACCATGACGCCCTCCTGCAGGGCTTCATGGCCTGTCAGACCGGCGAGGCGTTCGCTGAGGATCGTCTCGGCCAGTGGGGTCGCTGCGGCCAGCGCGTCCCGCACTGCGGCGGTGCCGTGGTCGGCGAGAAGGGATGCTGGGTCCGACCCGGGGAGGAGCGTGACGGTTTGAGGGGCGAGTCCGTGCTGGGTGAGGAGCCAGTAGTCGCGGTGGGCGGCGACGATGCCGGCGAGGTCGGCGTCGGTCGCCACGATGGGGTTCGTGCCAAGGTGGGCGAGCTGCGAGGCCTGTGCCTCGGTCAGGGAGGTGCCCAACGGTGCCATGCCCACGTACCGGCCTTCGCCGGCGAGCGTGACGGCCAAGGCGTCCATTGGTCCTTCGACCAGGACGGGGGTGGCTCCCGCGGTGAGCAATTCGGGGTGGATGACATACAGCTGAGCACCCTTGTGGAACAGTGCAGTGTCGGCGGTGTTGAGGTACTTGGGTCCGGCGCTGTCCTTGCCGGAGAGGCCGGGGTTGCGGCGGCCGACGAATCCGAGGATCTGCCCGTCGTGTTCGATCGGGAACGTCACCCGGTCGCGGAAGCGGTCAACGAGCCGGCCTGTCCGGGCCACTGTGGCCAGACCGGCGTCGCTCATCTCCTGGTCGGTGACCCCGAGGCCCCGCAAGTGGGTGACCAGCCCGGTCCAGCCGGCGGGGGCGTAACCCGGCCGGATGCCCGGGTCGCCCTCGAGGTCGGTGCCCAACCGGTCGCGCAGGTAGGACCCCGCCCACCCATCGTGCAGGTGAGTGGAGAAGTACCCCTGGGCCAGGGTGTTGAGTTCGCTGATCCGTCTGGGACTGGTGGCGGCGGTGTCAGCCTCGTAGGCGCGGTCGAGCATGGTGGAGATTTCCCGCTCGCTGGGCTCCAGCGGCCCGGCGTACTCGCGGGTCCGTGCAGCCCAGTGCAGCGTCGCGGCCACGGACATGTCGGTGTCCTCCTCCAAGGTTTCCGTCAGGTCAATGTCGACGGGGTCTTCGTCGAATGGGTCAGGTTCTGCGGGTGGCTCGGCCAAGGGGGTGAGCCACCCCTCGTGGGTGAGTGCGTCAGAGGGAGGAGGGGTACCTTGCCACATGTCGTCGGGGGCACTGTCGAGCTCTTGCCATGCCTCTGTCTCGTCGGGGTGCGGGGGCGGGTCGGACAGGACCGAGATGCGCCACACGAGGGCTTGGCAGGGGTCGACGTCCCCGTCACGGGTCGGGGTAGTGGTGAGCAGGTCCTCGACTGCGGAGCCCCGTGCGAGGGCGTGGTCGACACTGGTCACCAGGGCCGGCCACCAACTGCTGGATTGGAGTTCGGCGGCACGCTCGACGCCGACTAGTTCGCTCAGGCGGGGGGTCCATGCGGTGGTGAGGGCGTGGTCGGCGTCGACCTGGGCCGCGACGGCGGGGGACAGGTGCCCACAGATCCGCCACCACAGCGCAGCCGCGGCGTGGTCGTCGGGCAGGGCGCCTTCCGCGAGGGTGCGTGCCACCATGGTGCGGGCGTCCAGGCCAGATCGAGAGATGGCGGCGAGCCGCTCGGCCAGGTAGGGGGCGAATGCGTCCTTCCCGGTGGCGGGCGCGACCCGGTCCAGCAGCAGACTCCATTCGGCCAAAGCGGGGGAGCGGTCCCGGGCGAAGCGGACGTCAAGTCCGCGCTGCCAGCGCCCGGCTGCGGTCGCCAACTGTGTCGCGCCGGTAGCGCGCCGATCGGCCGGGTCGACCTGCATAGCGGCGCGCCATACGGCGACGTCGCCGAGCAGGTCGCCGGCGGGGCGGGCCTGTCCCTGACGAGCCCACACCGGGGTGGAGGCCACGAGCGTGGCCTCGCGGACCTCCTCTGCCAAGGCACGGACCCGTGAGGCTCGGGCGGCGAGGTAGGGACCCCATTCGCCGTCCTCAAAGAGGGCTTCGGGGACACCCGGAACCCATGGCAGCGGACCGGTCCCCGCGCTGCGCAGGCCGGTGTCGTCCAGGCGCCAGTCGATGACGGCGGCGACGTCGCCGGCGGTGTCGATCTCGCGCAGGCCGGCCGCGGCCCGCAACGCCGTGAGAGGGTCGACGCCGCGCGCGGCGAGCAGGATGAGGTGGGCCCGCAGGGTGGGCCACGCGGGTGCGGTGGTCAGGTCGGGGACGACGCGGTCGACCT
>JBDTWH010000148.1:0-31165 GCA_040006795.1 Actinomycetota bacterium
CAACACCAAGCCGCGACGATACCTGTCATGTCAACAGACGTGAACGGGCCGGGCGAAGCCATGGACACCACACGTCGGAACAGCGAAAGCCTTCAGAAAGGGCCTAGACACATGTTGTCTCGCATCCGTAAGTCCATGGCTGACAAGGACCAGGGTTTCACCCTGATCGAGCTCCTCGTCGTCATTATCATCATCGGTATCCTCGCGGCGATCGCCATCCCGGTCTTCCTGAACCAGCGAAGGAAGGGAGTCGACGCCGGCATCAAGTCCGACATGAAGAACGCCGCCACCGTCGCCGCGACCATCACAGTCGCCAGCCCGAGCAGCGTTGTTGCCTTCACGCAGCCGATCCTTGTCGCTGCTGACTGGAAGTTCGACAGCGCCACTACGTGGAAGATCTCCGGTACCCCAGCTGCCGGTGACTTCTGCATCTCGGGCGTTAACCCAGGAGGCAGCGGCGATATGATGCAGTACCTGGAGGCGAGCGGCGGTATGCAGCCGACCGCGACCGCGGGTGCATGTCCCTGATTTCTCCTATCTCGCGCGAAAGACCGTCACCTCAAGGTTCGCCTGGGGTGACGGTTTGCGTGTTCGCCATCAGAGTGCGGATATGTGCTGGCAGCCAACTTGAGAGGCAACGTTGACGTCGGGGCGCGCAATAGAGGCGGCGCGGGCTAAAGACTTTGAAGTTACCGGCCGAAGATATAACCGACCAGCACATCAAGCGCATCTAGCCCCCTTGGAGTCGTTCAACATGCTCTCTCGCATCCGTAAGTCCATGGCAGACAAGGACCAGGGCTTCACCCTGATCGAGCTCCTCGTCGTCATCATCATCATCGGTATCCTCGCGGCGATCGCGATCCCAGTCTTCTTGAACCAGCGGAAGAAGGGCATCGACGCCGGGCTGAAGTCTGACCTCAAGAATGCCGCCACACAGGTCGAGACCCTCATCACGGATGACCCCAACATGCTGGCTGCGGCCTACACCGGATCTGCTGTAAACCCCGCGGCCGGAACGGGCAGCCTGGCTGGCTTCAAGGGAAGCGCTGGTAACACCGTCACTGTTCGGGCCCTTACCAGTACTGCGGGCGGCTACTGCATCACCGCGTCCAACCCCAGCGCCACGGCCGATTTCATCGGTGCCGGCAAGGTTATGTCCTACGACTCGGTAAATGGCGGACTTATCGGCAAGGCTCCCTGCGCACTCTGACTCCCAACCGCATGAAAGACCGTCCCTGCCAGCCTCTGCGGCTGGCAGGGACGGCCTTTCGAATAGGCTTGTTTGCGCTCTTTGGAACGATGCGCACGACTACTCGGTCGTATGTGGATGAACGGGTTCAAGGTAACTATCGGCAACGTCCTCATCGTGAAGATGAAGCCAGGTGGGACTGCGCTGTTGGTTCGAGCGTGGGTTCGATTGCTACCCAACATTCCACGCAACATGCCTGCGCCCTTCGGGTGCGGGGGTGTTGTGCCGATAGAGGTACCCAGCAGGAGACCGGATTCGACGTGAACGGGGTTGGTGGCAGTGGGCGCACGGGTTCGGGTGGACTGGCGGAGTTTGTGGCGCGGATCGTTGGGGTCTGCGTGGGTCAAGTGGTTGGTGGGACTGAGCCTGGTGTTGGTGGTGGTGTTGGATGCCGGGTCGGTGGTGTTGACGAAGATGTCGTTGACGGATGACGCGGGGAAGGCTGGTCGAGCTGCGGCTCAGGCCGTTTCGGGGTTGCCGGTGACGAGCGCGGCTGCGACGGTGGGGTATCGGGCCGCTGGGCAGGTGGCTGCGTTTAACGAGGGGGAAGAGGTTCAGCGGTCTGATTTTGAGGTGCTGCCTGGTGGCGGAGTGTCGTTGACCCTGGTTCGGACGGCTCCGTCGCTGGTGCTGGGCCGGGTGCCGTGGTTGGCGAAGTATGGGGTGGTGTCGGCGTCGGTGGTGGTTGAGAAGCCGGTGATGTGAGCCCGGGGTGTTCCGGCGGGGTGAACATGCCGATAGGTGGGGCAGGACTCAGTAGTTCACACGTCGCCCCACGTCCATGAAGAAGGAAGACACAGTGACCCAGACCACCCAGGTTGCCACGACGCGAGTCATCGTCGTTGGTGAGGACGCGGTGTATGCCGCGTTGTCGGCCAGCGGGGTTGCTTGGGACTTGCAGCATCAGGTGAGGACGTTGGCGCAGATGCGCGACGACCTGGGCGCCGGGCGGCTGAGCTCGCAGTCGAGCATCATGGTGATCAGCGACTCGGTGCCGACTCAGCCCGGTGAGCTGGAGGCGCTGGTGGCCTGGGCTGCGCCGTACCTGCACGTGTTTGTGGTGACGTGGGATCCCGAGGCTGCTGACGCGTTGCATCTGCGGATCATGGCCCAGATTCAGGCGGGTCATGTGGGCGAGGGCGAGCCGAAGGTTGAGGGGATCCACTTCGTTCCCGCTGACACCGGCGCGGCCATGCTGGACGGGATGGGCGAACATCTCTCCGACTACCTGCCCTGGCCGAACGAGTACACCGGTGACCTCTACCAGCCGTTGAGCAGGTCCCTCGCCCCGGTCATGGCCCCATTCCCACCTCCGGTTGGCACCCCGTTTGCTGACCCGGCGCCGGTTGTTCTGGTTGCCGCCCCGGTCACCGCACAGGTGCCGTCGGCTCCGGCCTCGATACCGCTGGCAGTCGCCCCCGTTCCGGCACCTGTGCAGAGCCAGCCGGCCTACAGCCCCCCGGCAAACAGCCAGGCCGTGTCAGGTCAGCGCGTGACCGGCACCCCGATCGCCGGCCAGGTGACCCTGGCTGTCACCTCGAGCAAGGGCGGTTCCGGGAAGTCGACCACGGCCATGCTCGTGGCGGCCACGATCGCGCGCGGGTCACGCAAGGCGTTCGAGGCCGGGCTGGTCGATCGCCCGCTGAAGGTCGCCCTGGTGGACATGGACACCCGTGACGGTCAGGTCGCCTCGATGATCGGCCAGTACATGCCGACGGCGATCAACATCCGGGTGGAGCCCCGATGGGACGAGGCCACCGTCCTGCGGAACCTGGTGCACTCGGACCGGCTGGAGATTGACTGCCTGCTGGCACCGGTCCGGCCCCGCTCCGCCGATGACGTTGGCCCGGAGTTCTACCGGCACGTGATCCGCACCATGCAGTGCACCCATGACGTGGTGATCATGGACACCTCGGTGAACTACATGGACCCGCTGATCTCCACCGTGTGCCTGCCCGAGGCGACCGCCATCATGTTCGTGACGACCCTGGTGGCCACGGCCGTTCAGGGGATGGCGCGGGCGCTGAACGAGATCACCGGTGACGTGGAGTCGGACGGGATGGGTATTCCGGCTGCGAAGATCGGCGTGGTGGTGAACCAGGCCATGCTCAACGTGGGCATGGACAAGTCGCAGGTGCTGGAGGCGGCTCTGGGTGTGCCGATCATCGGCATGGTTCCGATGGCTGCCCAGGATGTTCAGCTGGCGACCAACTACAACCGGATGCACATGCTCATGGAGCACACAGAGCTGGGCCCGGCCTACTACGCCCTGGCGCAGGCGTGCATGCAAGACACCAAGCTGCTTCCCCCGGCATCCTGGGACGCCCCAGCCGTGACCTCCCATGCGACCAGTCCGGCGCCGGGGCCGGTTCCGGTTGCAGCTGCGAGGCCCGGTGCCGGCACTGGTGCTGGGGCCACCCCCGCTGTCAGCCCGGGTGTGGGTGCGGGTGCTGGTGCAGGTAGCCGAGGTGTGCAACAGCCCGAACCCCACACTCGCCGCAAGCTCGGGCGTTTTCGGCGCCGGTGACGTCCCGGGGGTGGGCTCGTTCACAGAACGTGCCGATGAACTGTAATGAGGATCGCGCCACCGGTCGGGGCGCACGACATCGCGGAGGGAACCGTTGATCAGCGTGGACAACCCCAGCATCACCTCACCCACGGAAGAGCCGGATCTGACCCCGGTGAACGTTCCGGCGTCGCTGGGCTCGCTGGGGTACGCCGCGTTTGCCTTGGTTCAACCCATCCCCCTGAACGAGATGGTCCCCTTCCCGATCGTGGTCGCCGCCTTCGAGGCGGAGGCCGCGCGGTTGGCTGAACCGGAACCGGAACCCGAACCAGAACCGGTGCCGGCCGTGGTTGAGCAGCCAGCTGCCCCGGTTGCCGTTCACGTTGCTGAGCCGGACACGTCATTTGTCGAGGGCGGATACCGGCCCAGCTCCCCGGTCATGGGGTCCTGGTCAGAGGGCCACGGGGCGTCTTCGGAGGAACAGGGCCACCCCTTCGCGGTCACCGGCACGGCTGATGGCACCGGGCGCGGTGAGGCTGCCGCGCTGGCCGAGCACACCGCAGGATCAGAGGCTGAACCGGACCCTGCCAAAGTCGTGCCGATCCCGGTCGACCAGGTGTTTTCCCTCGGCGGGTACGCCAGGGACGAGGACAGTGGTGAGAGCCGGGCACGCCAGGTACTCAACGAGCTGAGCTTCCTGTTCGACGACGCCTAGCGTTCCCGGACGGAACCAACGCCCGTGGACCAGGACGACGGCATCCGCCAGGTGGCACTGAGCGTCCTGGTCGAACAAGATCGCGATGACATGGCGGTCGATCCAGACGGGCTGAGGCTGGAGTCCCTGGACGGGACCATTCCCTGGGGGACGCTGTCGCTGATCTGCCCGCCGGCGTGGCCGTTTCAAACCCGCTCGGACCTGGTCACCGACCTGTTGAGCTGTGCCGCGTGGGTCAGACAACCGCTACCGGTCCTGCAGGAGACCGTCAGGGTCCATGCCCAGCCGTCGGGCTCGCGAGGCGCCCCCGGCGCTGACACGTGGGCGGTCGAAGCGGTGCACGGCGGGGTGCTGACGTTGGGATGGGGCGCGACAGGGGTCGATCCGGCCCGGCCCAGCCGCGTGGTGCCCGTCGCGGACGTCATCTGGCACCTTGCCGGGGTGGACGCCTGGTCGTGGTGGGGTGCGGCCAGGGCTCGCCATGAGCGGGACGGCGAGCAGTGCGCGTTGCGCTGGGCCACCGGGGCGTTCGGCAAGGACCAGCTGCGGACGGTCCTTGGCCACGACGTGATGACCCTGCTGGGGGCCAGGACCCTGCGGGAAGCCCTCACGGGCCGGCTGCGGTCACCGATGGTGTCCGTGGGGTGTCCGACCCGGTCCACGGCTTGGCTGCTGCACGGGGGAGTGGATCCGTCGTTCGTCACGCTGGCGTTCAACGCCTCCCAGGTGTCTGAGCAGGCCTTCCCCCACCCGTTGCTGGTGACTGTGGACGAGGTTGCCCACCCGTCGGGTCGTCCGTCCGGTGCGCTGGTCTAGGCCGCCCTCAGGTGCTCTCCGATTCGGCGCACTCCAGGCGGCCGTCCTCGATCGCGGCGACGAACTCGCCGAAGTCCAGCAGGTTCTGCTGCGCGTAGGCCTCGCTGAAGTCGGTGACCGCCCGGTCGAAGGCGTCCCCCTTGCCCAGGTATGCCGAGATCGATGCCGCGTCGCCGGACCGGGCGTGCCCCCGGGCCAGTGTCCGACCGCACAGCCGGGCATAGAACTCGAGCTGGTTCGGGGTCGCTCCCTCGGTCTCGACCGAGCCCTTCCAGTCGCGCAGCTGACGGACATAGAACTGGCGGCTCTCGCGCCCCTCGGTCCACCCCAGGAAGATGTCGGACTGCGCCTGTGCCAGCTGCTGACCCTCGACAACCCGCTGGCCGCTGTTGGGGTAGACGCTTGCACCAAGATGCTCCTCGAGAACCGATGGACCTGCCTCCTTGATCTGCAGGAACAGCGGGTCCTCGTTATCGCGGCCCTCCAGCAGCATGATGAAGCAGCGCGTGCCGACGCTGCCCACTCCCACGACCTTGAGGGCCATGTCGACCGGGGTGAAGCGTTCCAGCAGCACGCGCCGGTTTCCCGGGAGTGTCTCCTTGTACTGCTCGAACCCGACACGCACGACCTCCTCCAGGGCGGCCGGAGACGCCTCATCGGGCAGCTCCCGCAACGGCACCAGCAGCGGCGGCTGGCTGCGGATGCGGTATCGGCCGTCGACCCGTTCGGTCAGCTTCGCCAGAGCCTGCAGACTCGTGCGCTTGCGCGCCTTGCTGCTGAACCGGTCCACCCGCCGGGCCATCTCCTCGGCGTCGATGTGGTTTGCCGCCTGAAGGTCATCGACGGTGAACTCGTCGTACCAGACGTCGAGGTAACCCATCGGCGCGTACTCGGCCATGGCTTCGCGGTAGGACCTGACGGCAGTGGCCGTGGCCTTGCGCACGGCTTTGCGGCCGATACCCAGATGCTGCCCGGCCACGGTGAAGCTCGCCGCCAGCCGCTTGACGTCCCACTCCCACGGCCCGGGGAGCGTCTCGTCGAAGTCGTTGGCGTCGAAGACGAGCTCACGTTCGGGGGAGGCATAGGCACCGAAGTTGGACAGGTGGGCATCCCCGCCAAGCTGCACCTGCAGCCCGGAGGTAGGTGTGGAAGCGAGGTCGGCGGCCATGATGCGGGCTGTGCCGCGGTAGAAGGTGAAGGGCGAGACCCGCATCCGGGCATGCCGCACCGGAACCAGCCACGGCACCCTGATGGCGTTCTGCTCCTCGAGCAGGGTCACCGGGTCGCGGCGGCCGGAGGCGGGTTCCCAGCCGCCGTGGCTTGACCGGGGCACGCTGCGGCGTGCCTCGCGCCCGACCTCGATGCGCTCCGGCATGGTCAGGTGGGCTGGTGCATCAGGAGCCTGTATCCCGCGCCGGGGTATCGACGGTGCGGTCCGGGCGGCGGTCGATCGCGCTCGCGCGGGCGCTTTCGTCGTCCGCTTGCGCGTGGGCGTGGCAGCTTTCGTCGTTCGCTTGGCAGCCTTCGGCGTGGTCTTGCGCGCAGGCCTGGCCACTGCGGCCTTGACGTTCGCCGGCGCGGCCGCCTTCACGGCGGTCTTGCGGGCCGGGGCCTTCGCCGGGCTCTTGCGCGCCGGGACCCTGGCTGTGGTCTCCGGAGCAGTGATGGCGGATGGGGCAGGGGCTTTTGCCGTCCGCTTGCGTGCGGGGGTTGGTGCCATGAGTTAGACCTCCACGGTTTCGTTGACCTGCGTTGTCCCTCGGGCCACCGCGAGGAGTGCTCCAAGGCTCACGTTCCGCGCGCGCCTACGCGCCGCGATCTCGAGATTGGACTCGGGCACCAGCACGCGCAGGCCCCGGGGGTGGATGCGGAACGTCAGCGGCGTGGGCATGTCCAGTGCCTCACCATCGACCCCGGCGAAAGCCGAGCCGCCCTGCGATCTCACCACGAACTCCTCACAGGTGAACTCGTGCCAGCCCGCGTCGAGGCCGCGAAGTCCGACGGCCGACGCCGCCATGAGTCGTGCGGCCTCCGCTCCCGAGTCGGCATTGACCGCGAACACCCCGAGGGTCCCGGTCTCCAGGCTGCGCCGCTGCGAGACGTCGACCGACGGGCCCAGCACGTAGGGGTTGTTGGACACCATGACCAGGAAGGCCCCGTCGACCTCGATGCCGTCCGGCGTGGCGAACTGCAGGTCGAAGGGCTCGGCCGTGCTCCCCAGCATCTCCGGCAGCAGCGTCCTCGAGGTCTCGCGCTTGGCGTCGCGGTAGCTGTCCTGCTGCACGATCGTTGCGTAGACGCCCAGTGAGACGTTGTTGACGAACAACCGGTCGCCGACCGTGGCGTAGTCGATCCGGCGCTCGACCGCGTCGTGGAAGGCGTCCATGCTGGCGCGCGGGTCCTCGCGGTCCAGCCCGAGATCGAGGGCGAAGTGGTTGCGGGTGCCGGCGGTGACGCAGACGAACGGGATGTCGTGCTCTATGGCGATCGAGGCGACCAGCGCCTGCGAGCCGTCTCCACCCGCCATACCCAGGCAGTCGGCGCCGCCGGCGATGGCGTCCCGCGCGAGCTGCTCGAGGTCGAGGCCGTGGTCGAGCAGCACTGTCTCGACGCCGAGCTCGCGAGCCCTCTCGAGCAGCCCGAACTTCTTCACCTTGCCGCCGCCCGACCAGGGGTTGCAGATCAGCACGGCATGCCTGGGGCGCCACCTGTCCTCGGTGAGCTCTTCGTCCAGGGCGTGCAGATCGGGCATGAGCGCTGACCGTGAGGCTAACCCGCTGACCGCGAAGAGGGCCGCGAGGATGGCGATCTTCACCAGCCTCTGGTCGGCGCTCTTGGCAGCACTGAGAATGGCCAGCACGATGATCACGAAACCCACCACGAGCGCCCCGATACCGAGGCCCCGCCGGGGCATCTTCTCGGTCACCATCCACCAGCCGCCGGCGACCGCGACGGCCAGGCCGATGAGCGCGATCACGAGCTGGACGCCGTTGTTCACAAGGAACACCACGACGGCTACCAGCAGGAGCAGATCGGCCAGGAGAGCCAGGATCGCGAGAGCTCGACGGCGTGCGGTAACGGTGCCCGGTGTCATCGCCATGTGGACTCATCCCATCCTCGATGCCCGATCGTCTCGCGGCTCGAGCCTGCGCGGCCTCATCCGGATCGGGTGATTCAGTCGTCTCACCCGTTGGGCTGGGGGCCAGAGACGGGTATCGTGTTTTGTTCGGTTGAGAGCCCGGACGAGAGGCCCTAGGGGAATGACCAGCGTCCGTATGACCACGGCCGGTAACGTCGCCGCAGCCCGCGAATCCGTCTACGCGGAGGTCGACGACTGGCGGCTGCGCCCACCCCAGCCCCTGGCGCGCAACGTGCGGCGGTTCCGGCTCGTCGAACCTCTCGTGGCACCTGAGACCCGGGTGGTGGTCATCTCTGCTCCCGCCGGCTACGGCAAGAGCACGGTGCTGCGCCAGTGGTCCGAGGACGACCCCCGCCCCTTCCTGTGGCTGAACTGCGACGCCAGCGATGCCGACACGGTCCTGTTCGCCCGGAGGGTGGCCGTCGCCGTCGATCGTCAGGCCCCGCTGGAGGACGACCTCACGCTTGCCCTGGCGGGACTCGTCGAGCCGTCTCGCGAGGTGCACCGGCTGGTCGCCCAGGTGCTCGGGAATGTCCCCGAGTCGTTCGTCCTCGTTCTCGACGACGTGCACCACCTGGCTCACACCTCCGCGGAGAGCCTCGTCGCCGATATCGAACGGGCGCTGCCCACCGGCGCGGTGCTGGCGCTGTCGGGTCGCTCCCGTCCTGATCTGCCGCTCGGAAGGCTGCGGGTCGACGGCCGGCTGCGCGAGGTCGGACCCGATGACCTTGCCCTGTCTCGCAACGAGGCGCAGGCACTGCTGCGCTCGCGTGGACTCGAGATCGCCGAGCCGGCCCTCGACGAGCTGTACCAGGCCACGGAAGGCTGGGTAGCCGGCCTCCAGCTGATGACCCTCGCCCAGGCCGGGACCTCCTCCTACCTGACGGAACCCGCCTCAGACAGGAGCAGGTCCAGGTCCCTTCGCCAGGGTGACCGCTTCCTTGCGGAGTATGTGCGGGAGGAGGTCTTCACGGCCATCGAGCCCAAGGTGCTCTCCTTCCTCATGGAGACGTCCGTCCTGGACAACCTCGACGGGGACATGTGCGATGAGGTCCTTCGCCGCACCGGCAGCGCCGAGCTGCTCGAGCAGCTTGCCGCGACCCGGCGGTTGTTCCTCACGCCAACCGACACCCGTCGGCACGGCTACCGCATGCACCGGCTGTTCGCCGGCCTGCTCCAGGACGAGCTCCGCCGCACCCGTCCGGACCGTTTCCGGGAGCTTCATCTGGCAGCCAGCGACTGGTGCGAGAACCAAGGCGACATCGACGCGGCGATCAGTCATGCCGTGGCGGCACAGGCAGCCGATCGCGCCGGTGACCTGGTCCTGGCCAACGCCACCCGATATGTGGGCCGGGGCCGGTGCCAGACGGTCGGCCGATGGCTCGACGAGGTGGGCCCCAGGTGGACCCGGCAAACGGCCTCCATGGCGATGGGGGCGGCGCTGCACGCGGTCGCCACTGCCGACATGTCCGCGCTCGCGGAGCACCTCGCGGTGCTTCGGACCCTGCGCGAGACGGGACGGCTTGCCGACGGGACCCCGTCGGTCGCGGTCGCGGTCGCCGTGGTCGAAGCCCTGGCCGGACAGTTCCCCATCGACCAGATGACTCGGCGTACGAACGTCATTCGCGACGCCGGCCGCCAGGGCAATCCGTGGTACGCGCTGGCCATCGGGATGCAGGGCCAGTCCCAGCTCCTGATGGGGGACATCGCGGGAGGCCGGGCACTGCTGCTCGAGGCGCTCGCCGACCTCGAGGTCGCCCACCTGCGAGCCCTGGTCTTCGCCAACCTCGCGCTCGGCGACATCGCCGAGGGCGACTGGGAGGGCGCCGAGATCCACGTGGCCGAGGCATGCTCGATCGCGCGCGCGAATGACCTCGAACGACTGCCGATGCTGGTTCTGGTGAGTGCGGTTGCGGCGTGGGTGCAGGCACATGCCGGTCACGTCGACCAGGCTCATGCCTACGCCGCCGAGGCCGCCACCGTGCTGGCTGCGCTCAACGACGCCAAGGGGTTTGTGAACCGGCTTCTCGTCCTGGTCCCCACCTGCCTCGCCCAGTCGCACCTGTGCCTTGGTGAGCTCGACGTGGCCCGGGTCCTGCACCGCGTAGCGACGGAAGCGAGCGTGCTGGAGCCGAGTGCCTCGCTGGTCCTGAGGCTGGTCGATCGCCTGGGGGTCGAGCTGGAGGAGGCGACCCGGTCACGCCTGACCGGTGAGTCTCCCACGGTTGCAGAACGGCGGGTACTCGAGCTCCTGCCCACGCACGCGCCCCTGCAACAGATCGCCGAGACCCTTTTCGTCTCCCGCAATACGGTGAAGTCGCACACGCTGTCGATCTACCGCAAGCTCGACGTCAGCTCGAGAAGCGACGCCGTCACCAAGGCCCGTGCGCTCGGCCTGCTGCGCCGCGGCGCCTGACCTCCAGAGCCAGGGTTCACCCCGAGGGGACGATGTGTTCAGCGCCTGAGCTTTGCCACAGTCTGGATATCCGCCCCGCCGCCGGTGACGCCTGTCACGGGTTCGGGTCGGCGGTGTCAGGTGGAAGGACAGGTCATGTTCGAGCCGAACGCTCTGGGGTCGATCGATGTGCTGCTGCTGACCTTTGAGCCCGGGACCCACAATTTCAGCGGCGCCGTGGCGGACGAGCTGGCTGTTCTGGCCGAGGCAGGGTTCATCCGGGTTCTTGACGTTCGCATCTTGGTGAAGGACCTCGCCGGTGCCGTGGCGGACTTCACGCTCGACGAGATGCCGGGCGACGACAGGCTTCCGGTCCTGGACCATCCCGTTCGGGAGATCTTCACCGCGCGCGCTCTCGCCCGTCTTGCTGCGGCAGTGGCACCCGGCAGGACCGCCGGCGCCGTCGCCTACCTGAACACCTGGGCCTCGTCACTGGGCCGCGCGGTGCGTCGGTCCGGCGGTCGGGTGCTGGCCACGGGCCAGGTCGCGACCTGGGCGGCGAGCGGATGAGCGGACTCACGATCCTGACCGGAGACACCTGCTGGACGGCTATCGGCCACGCAGTGCCCACCCTCACGGTAGTCCGGGTGCTCCCCGTGGCGCTGTCGCTGATCGGGCTGAGCCTGGTGACGCCCAGAACCGTCTTTGTCCGATGAGGGCCGAGACGATCAACCGGAACGTGCCGGGCCTGGTCGTGCTGAGGACCTACCAGTCACGCTGGCTGGCGAAGGACGTCGTCGCCGGGCTCGTCCTCTCAGCCCTGCTGGTGCCCCAGGGCATGGCCTACGCCCAGCTGGCAGGCCTGCCCGCGGTCACCGGCCTGTACACCTCGATCCTGTGCCTGGTCGGGTATGCGATCTTCGGCCCCTCGAAGATCCTGGTGCTCGGTCCGGACTCCTCGCTCGGCCCGATGATCGCGGCCACGATCCTGCCGCTCATGGGAGCGGGCGGAGACCCTGCTCGTGCCGTCGCCCTGGCCTCGATGCTCGCACTCTTCACCGGTACGGCGATGGTGCTGGCAGGGGTGGGCAGGCTCGGCTTCATCGCCGACCTGCTGTCCATGCCGACGATGCTCGGCTACATGAACGGGCTGGCTCTGACCATCCTGGTCGGCCAGCTCCCTAAGCTCTTCGGGTTCTCCGTCGACGCCGACAACTTCATTCGGGAGCTGACCGGGTTCGTCAGCGGGGTCGCGGCGGGCGAGATCGTGTCGGCGGCGGCAGCGGTCGGTATCGGCGCACTCCTGCTCATCCTGCTGCTTCAGCGTTACCTGCCCAAGCTTCCGTCGGTCCTGATCGCGGTGGTGGCCGCGATCATCGCCGCGACGGCGTTCTCGCTCGAGGCAAAGGGCGTCGTCCTGGTCGGGGTGCTGCCGCAGGGTCTTCCGTCGTTCACCATCCCCCAGGTCGGGTGGTCCGACCTGCTACCGCTCATCGGCGGTGCCCTGGGTATCGCCCTGGTGGCGCTCGCCGACACGATCTCGGTTGCATCCGCCTTCGCCGAGCGCCAGGGTGACGAGCTGGACGGCAACCGGGAGATGGTGGGCCTCGGCGTTGCCAACCTGGCTGCCGGCCTCTTCCAGGGATTCCCCGTGAGCACCAGCGGGTCGCGGACTGCCGTCGCAGAGCAGTCCGGGTCCAAGACCCAGGTCACCGGGCTCGTCGGGGCCGGGGTCATCACCCTCATGCTCCTGCTGTTCCCGGGGTTGCTGCAGAACCTTCCCCAGCCGACGCTCGCCGCCGTGGTCATCGCCGCCTCGCTGTCGCTGGCCGACCTGCCGGCCACCCGGCGCCTCTGGTCCCAGAGCCGATCCGAGTTCATCCTCTCGCTGACCGCTTTTGTCGGGGTGGTGCTCCTCGGTGTGCTGCTCGGGATCGTCGTGGCCATCACCCTCTCGGTGGCCAACGTCTTCCGCCGCACCTGGTGGCCCTACCAGGCCATCCTGGGTCGCCGGCCCGGAGTCGCCGGCTACCACGACATCACCCGCCACCCCGAGGCCGAGCTGCTGACGGGGTGCACGATCTTCCGGTTCGACGCCCCACTCATCTTCGCCAACGCCCACACCTTCCGTGACCAGATCCGGGCGCTCGCGAAGTCGAGCCCACGCCACGGATGGATCATCGTGGCTGCCGAGCCCCTGACCGACGTCGACACCACAGCCTGCGACATGCTCGAGGACCTGGTCACGGAGCTGGACCGGCAGGGGGTCACCCTCGTGTTCGCCGAGATGAAGGGACCCGTGAAGGAGAAGACGCGCCAGTTCGGACTTGGTGCCACGATTCCTGACGATCGCTTCTTCCCGACGCTGGGGACGGCCGTGAAGGCCTGGCGGGTGGCGGGCACCCGAGCCGGGGGGGTTGGCCATGACCAAGATGGATGACGTGGGCCCCCTTGACTTCCTCGTCTTCGAGCTACCGGCGGGGAGCCGGTCCTACCCCAGGAACGTGGTGCGTGAGATCACCCGGCTGAGCGAGGCCGAGTTCATCCGGGTGGTCCAGTTCGCGATGGTCTCCAAGTGCCCGGACGGCGCCTTGAGGATCACGGATCCCGGCGATGCCGATATCACCGACTCCCCGGCCGCAGCTCTCGACGATCGTCTCCTGGCCGAAGGCCTCGGTCAGGCGGCGACGGGGCTTGCTCCCGGCCGGCTGATGGGGCTGCTCGTGTATGAGAGCCTCTGGGCCAACCCGCTGGCTTCGGCCGTACGACGCTCCGGCGGGGAGTGGATGGGGCGTGGCCGGCTCTGAGAGGGCTGCGTCTGTTGCTCACGGTGGTGCCGCACCGGTGGTTCGCTCAACGGGGGTCACCCGCACCGGGAGTGGACGACCTCATGGACACCACCAGGATGTGCAGGCTGAGGATCAAGACCCATAGCGGGAAGATCAGCTGGGTCAGCTTGGGTGCCGGTGGTGTCAGCAGGAGGGCCGCGGCGCAGACGATCCCGATGACAGACAGCCAGCGGGGAACGAGTCCGGTACGCAGACCGACCATGGTCACCGACAGAGTGAAGACGGCTGCCATCCTCGCTCCGAACGTGACCAGCAGCGTGCTGGCCAGGACCAGGGCGATTCGCAGTGTGTCCCGTGGGAAGGCAGGTGACTCCGAATAGACGAACAGCGCACTGCCCATCACCGCTGCTGCCGTGAACAGGATGCCGACGAGGAGGAGCCCTGAGCCCAGGAACACCGTGGCAAAGAACTTGTCCTCACGTTCGCCGAGGTGGTTTCGGATGACGCCGATGAACCACAGGAAGGCGATGCCCGCCGACCTGGGCGAGCAGCAGGGTTCAGACAGGACTGACACTGTCGTGGTCCGTGGGAGTGCTCCGCTCAGCGGGCCGCTCCCACCTCGCGATCAGTCTCGACGGTCCTCGCGACGGTCACCGCGATCGTCTCGACGGTTCTCGCGACGGTGGTGGCCGTGGGCGACGACGGCCGCGCCGCCGACGACTGCTGCTGTCCTGCGCCTACGCTGACGTCTTGCCATGGGCATCTCAGGCTCCTTCCTCGGCGTCGGCCTCGATTGCTGCCAGCACCGCCTGTGTTGGGATGGTTCCCCGGGCGACCAGCTGGCCGCCGGAGTGACGCACCGCGGTGGCGAATGGCGCGGACCACTTGTTCTCCCAAACCAGGACCGCTGCCGAGCTACCCGGTTCGATCACGGTGGCGATGTCGGTCAGGTCCTGCTCGCCGAGCACCATCGCCAGCGCGCTCTCATACGAGCGCAGGTCTCCGAGCTCACTGTCGTCGAGATCCTCGGCCTCGAAGACCTCGAAGCTGCCGTCGACGTCCTTCTTGACCACGAGCAGGTCCAGGACGCGGATCAGGCCGCGGTCTGTCAGGTCATTGATGACCGGCGCGATGCCGCCGTTGAACTTGCTGCCCGGGAACTCGAGGACCACCCAGTCGACTGCGCCCAGCTCATCGATTGTTTCGGACACGTGGCTTCTCCTTGCCGACCCTCCGCGCTGACCGGGGATCTGGTTGAGACGTCTGGGTTGGATCGATCAGCGGAGGGCGCCCCTGTGTCCGCCCGTTACGATCCTCCGACCGGGATATGCGTAAGCGGGTGGCGTTGAACCCGCTTCCCGGACCGGTGATCTCACGGTAGGCGTCCCATCCGATGACGGGCACCCCCTGACACTGATCTCACCCGGGTGAACCGGGGGCCGGGAAGACCAGAGCCGGCGTGGGTCGCGCACGTTCACCCGGGTGAGAAGCGCCCGGCCAGCCCTCCAGACCGGCCGGAGGTGATGTGATCGAAGCACACCGACATGCCACGACGACAGCAAAGTCAGACGAGGTAAGGCCATGAGAAGATCCATCGTCCTGATCGCGGCGGCTGCGCTCCTGGCGGGATGCGGTGGGTCCGGGTCCACGACGGCAACGACATCGTCCACGGAGGCCTCACCGCCGGTGTCTTCGGCCTCGACCAGCGGCCCGGCGCCGACTGCGGAGCAGACCGCATGGGCCGGCCGGGTGTGCACCGCGGCAACGACCCTGCAGAAGGACGTCGAGGGACTTGCCTCGGCTGTTACCTCTGCCGGCAGTGACGTCAGTGCCGCCCTGACGGCTCAGGTGGCGACCGTCAAGACGGCGGCCGGGGCTCTCACCAGCGCCATCGACGCCGTTCCGTCAGGTAGTGAGAGCGACCCCGACGCGGCCGCGGTCAAAGTTGCTGCCGACCGGTTCAAGGCGTCCGTCACGGACCTCGAGGCGAAGGTGGCGGCGCTCGAGGGGACATCGGGGGTGTCCAGGGCGACCGCACTGGCGTCCATCGGAACCGCTGCGGGCAGTTCGTTGTCCGGCCTCAGCGCGACGACGCAGGCAATCAAGACCGGGGCCACGAACCGCAGGAGCACCATCGGACAGGCCTTCGCCGGGGCGCCCTCGTGCAGCTCGCTGATCAGGTAGCAGGCCCGCCCACGTCCAACGCCGCTTGCTGACCTCGCGCGTTCCAGTTCACCCTTTGTGGAGGATGTCGAGGCATACGGGACGGCGCAGCGTTATCGGTGCAAGCCGAAAAGGATCTCGCGACCTGAGCCAGGGCTGTCGCGACTGCCCATGGGTGATCCATACCAGGGGACACGCGCGCCCCGACGCGTTGTCAGCAAGCCAAGAATCAGGAAGAGGAGTAGGACTCATGGCCACAGGAAACACCCCGGTGCTGGAGGCACTGGTCGAGATCAACGCGGTATCGATATCTCGCACAGAGCTCGACGCCCGGTCGCTCATGCTCGTCCGGCTCGCCGCCCTCGCCGCGGTCGACGCTCCCGTCCCGTCGTACCTGCTGCACGTAGGACCTGCCATGGATGCTGGTCTGACCGTCGAGGACGCCGAGGATGTTCTCGTCGCAGTGGCTCCCATCGTGGGCGCCCCCAGAACCGTGGCGGCTGCCGCGAAGATCTCGGAGGCTCTCGACGTCGCGATCGAGTTTGCGCTCGAGTCGGAGAAGTAGTCGCGGGAGTAGTCGTTTGGTTGGCCGCTCTGGTGTCCATCGCGCGGGTGCCCTTGCGCAGGTGGCGCGAGGGTCCCGTCCGATGCGTCAGCCCGGGAGGATGTTGATGACCCGGGCCAGGACCACCACCAGGACAGCCAGGGAGATCATCGACTGCACCGCCATGAGTCCCTTGGCGCGGCCTACGAGTGGCAACGTGTCGGTGGGGCTGAAGGCGAGCGCGCCGGTGAACGCGAGATAGAGGTAGTCGTGGAACCGCGGTTCCCAGCCGGGCGCCGCAAGGCCGCTGGTGGCGGTCTGCGGAAACTGGAAGTCCGGGTAGGGAACCGGGTCCGTGGCGCGCCCGGCCGGCCCCCCGCTGTCGAGCTGCCAGTAGACCAGCGCGAACGTGATGATGTTCGTGGTCAGCACCATCCCGCCCGCGATGAGCAGGCGGTTGGCGCTCAGGGCCGTCCCATCGACCTTGCCACCGTCAAGAACCAGGAGCACGAGCCTGAGGGTGGCCCCGGCATTGGCGAGAATCAGCAGGCCGAACATGGACAGGATCAGGGGGCGGGCGCCACGTGGCACCGGCCCGGGCCTCGCCGCTATGAGGAACATGGCCAGGAAGGCCACGCCCTCAACCAGGGGGACGAGCAGCGGGGGACCGATTCGATTGTTGGCCGGCACCAGCACCTGGGGGAGGATGACGATGACGATGGCCACCAGCGGCCAGGTGTAGCTCTCCGGCTCGCGATCAGGATCGACGCTCATTCGCCGTCAACCCTCCTTTCGCCGGCGGCAGTGATCCGGAAGGCGGAGGGGAAGGCGTCCCGGTAGGACCGCCAATGGCCAGCCGGGGTCTCGACGCTCTCCGCCGCCAGGATCGCATGGCCGATCGCACGGGTGAAACAGTCGCCGCCGGCCTCAAGCAATGCGTGGAATGCCAACGGATCGGGCGCAACTCGGCCCCCGGTGGCCAGGGCGAAGACGGTGTCACCGTCGAACATCGTGTGCACCGGGCGGATGGCCCGGGCCATCCCGTCGTGGGCGATCCCGGCGACCTTGGCGCACTGAGCTTTGGTCAGGGAGGCATCGGTGGCGACGACGCCGATAGTGGTGGCAAGCGCGTAGCCCCGACCGTCTGGGTCGCGGGCCCGCTCAGCGGCCGCGCGTGCAGCCACGACCTCGTCCATGTCGGGGGGTCGAAGGTGGCTGAACTCCCCGGCCAGGCCGAACCGGGCCGCATACAGCTCACCGGTGGCCGGGTCGACGCAGGAGCCAAGGGAGTTGACGACCACGAGCGCTGCGAGCGTCGTGCCGTCCTTGAGCACCACGCTGGCTGAGCCAACTCCGCCCTTGAGCCCTCCCGAGACGGCCCCTGTGCCGGCTCCCACCGCCCCGGCCGGAACGGGTCCGGGTGGAATGGGCCCTGGGTGCCCGGGCCCTGTTTTGCCGGAAAGTGCTGCGTCGTATGCCTCTTCGCCCATGGCAGCTCCGGGACGTCGGGTGAAGTCGCCGCCGCGGCCGAGGTCGAAGATGATAGCTCCGGGCACAATCGGGACGACCTCACCCGGCCCGCCGGCGGGATAGCCGACTCCAGCCTCGAAGAGGCGCTGCATCACCCCGTCAGCGGTGGCGAGCCCGAAGGCGCTTCCGCCCGACAGCACGATGGCGTGAATCCGCTCGACCATGTTGCGCGGGTCGAGGACATCCGTCTCCCGGGTGCCGGGCCCACCGCCGCGGACGTCAACCCCGGCGACGGCGCCGCTGCTGGGGGCCAGGATCACCGTGGTGCCGGACAGCCAGCCGTCCGCGCGGCGACCCGCATGTCCGACCCGGATACCGGCGACGTCAGCCAGGCTGTTGGTCGGGCCGGGATGCAGGTCGGTCATCGAGTCTCCGCCGGATGCTGTGTGCACCGCCTTATGCTGCCCGCTATCCCGGCGTCGCGCCAGATGGCACCGGGCTAGGCGGCGACCTTCCCCATGCCCACGGTCAGGCCGGATTCCGTCAGCTTCCGCAGGAACTCGACAACGGAGTGGTCGGGCACGCTCACCCGGCAGGCGTCGAACACGACCGGTACGTCGATCAGGCCCAGACAGAGCCTCAGCCCATCGAGGTCGGCCTCGCGGTCAACCCCCGGGCGGCCGGGCAGGGAGATCACCACCGAGTCCGGCTCCCACTTCACCGCGCCGCCAAGACCCGAGACCAGCACCTCAACAATTCCGGCCCATCTCGGGTCGATCGCACCTTCGCACGTCACGCCAACCTCCGGAACCGGGGAAAACTGCCTGCCTCGATACTGGAGCCAGAACCACCCCGCCGCAATGAGCCGTTGGCACTACTGACTTGTTGCCGATCGGGTGACAATTGGTCGGAAATCAGCCGGTAATCCGGAAATCGGCTGCGAAGGAGAATGACCCGCTGGTCAGTCGCCGACGAGTACCTGCTCGACACCAGAGGCAGACTCAGCCGGCTCGTACGGGCAGGCCGGATCCTCGGCAAGCGGGTCACCGAAAGCGGCGTAGGCGCGAGCGCGTGAGCCGCCGCACAGGTCGGCATACTCGCAGCGGCCGCAGCGGCCGGTGAACTCGGCGTCCCTGATCTTGCGCAGCAGCGGGTCGTCACGGTAGATCGTGGCGATCGCCTCGTCACGCACATTGCCCAGTGGCAACGGCAGGAACCCCGCCGGGTTGATCTCACCGTCATGGGCGACGAAGAGGATCCCCTTGCCGTCGCGGGTGGACGCGGTCTGGGCCCTGGGCCGCCCTGTGGCCGGTCCCATCAACGCCTCGAGCCGTCCGGCCAGCGCGGTGTACAGGGCACTGGTCGGGGCTGCATCCCCAGCCTGGCGACGGAACACGATGCGGCGGAAGAACGGCGCCTCGACCGTGCGGACGATGAAGCCGTGCTGCGACGCGTCATACAGGAAGTGGCAGATGTCGTCGTGCTCTTGCGGGCTGACCGCGTCGGTCGCCACGCCGCGCCCGACCTGGACCAGGAAGAAGACCTCCCAGATGTGTGCGCCGGCCTTCGAGATCAGGTCGGCGACGTCGGCGAGCTCCTCGACGTTGGCGCGCATCACCGTGGTGTTGACCTGGACGGTCAGCCCGGCTGCGGACAGGGCGCTGATCGCCTTGATCGTGTCCTCGAAGTGGCCCGGTATGCCGCGGACCCCGTCGTGGGTGGCGGGCACTGCGCCATCGAGGCTGATCGAGACGGCCTTGACGCCGCTGGTGACCATCTGCTCGATCTTCGCCGGGGTCAGCTGCGGCGTGACCGATGGCGAGAGCGCGACCGGCACACCAAGCTCGTTGGCGTGCTCGACCAGCTTGAAGAGGTCCGGACGCAGCAGGCAGTCACCCCCGGTCAGGACCAAGATGGGGTAGGGGCGTCCGAAGGCGGCGACCTGGTCGATCAGGTTGAAGCCCTCGGCGGTGGTGAGCTCTCCGGGCAGGGCCCCCTCCGTGGCACTCGCCCGGCAGTGGAAGCAGGCCAGCTGACAGGCGCGGGTGATCTCCCAGAAGACCAGCATGGGTCGCTGCGCGAAGTTGAGCCGCGCGCGCGGAATGGGCGTGGTGATACCAGAAGTCATGAAGTTACCTCGGTGAGGGGCCGGACATCGGCCGGGGGTTGGGAGACGTCGTTGGCGACGTCCTGTGCTGTGCGTTTGGCGTCTGCCACGCAGCTGGCAATGCCAACACCGCGATAGGCAGCGCCGGTCAGGTACAGACCGGGCAGGTGATGTATCGCCGAGTCCAGGGCGTCGAGCCGGTCCTGATGTCCTACCAGGTACTGGGGCATCGCCAGGGGCCAGCGCTGAATGCTCTGATGCTCGGGGCCGGCGGTCAGGCCCATGGCCTCGACCAGCTCTTCGTGAAGCAGGCGCACCATGGTGTCGTCGTCCATGTCCAGCCACCGACGGTCGCCGCGGCGACCCACCATGCAGCGGATCAGGACGAGGTCGTCGTCGGCCAGGTGAGGCCACTTGGCGCTCGACCAGGTGCAGCCCACCATGAACCTGCCCTCCTCGGGAGGGACCAGGAATCCGGTTCCGTCAAGGACCCGGCCCATCGCGGAACGTGGGTAGGACAGCCAGATGGTCGCAACATCCACGTACGGGATCTCGGCCATCACCTTCGCCGCATCGGGGGCCAGGTCGGCGAGCAGCCCGGCGGTGGCGTACGCCGGGGTGGCCAGGACGACCGCGTCGGCCGCGATGCCCTGCCCATCGGTCAACGTGACGTTGTACCGGTCGCCGGTTCGCTCGATGGCCTGCACGGTGCTGTCCACGCGGAGGTCGTCGCCGGCCAGCCGGTCCACGAGCGCCTCGACGAGACGACCCAGCCCGCCGTTCAGGGTGACCAGGACCGGGGCGCCCGTTGACGGTGGGGCGTGCCGGCGCATCTTGCGAAGGCCCAGATACAGGCTGCGGTTCTTGCGCGCCAGCGCCACGATGTCGGGCACCGTGCTCCTGGCGCTGAGCTCGGCGGCCCGGCCGGCATGCACGCCACCCAGCAGAGGCTCGACGAGGCGGTCGAATACCTGTGAGCCCAGCCTCGGGGTGACCAGCTCCGCGATCGACGGGTCGGCCGCAGAGGCATGGCGGCGCGGCAGCACCAGGTCCAGGGCGGCCCGCGCGAGGCCGGCGGGAGACATCAGGCCCGATTTCATCAGCGGAATCAGGCGGTCGGGGACGCCGAACAGAGTGCCCGTCGGGAGCCGGCGAAGCTTGCCGCGTGACCAGACATGTGCCCCCAGCCCTGCCGGGGCGACGATCTGGTCGCCCAGGCCCAGGTCCTCGAGCAGCGCAGCCATGGCCGGCACGCGGACCAGCAGCGCGTCGGGCCCGGTGTCGACCAGGTGCCCGCTGAACTGCTGGTTCGCCACCTTGCCGCCGAGCCGTGGCCCGCCCTCGACGACCGTCAGCTGCACGTCCGGGCCGAGATGGCTGTGTAGGTAGTGAGCGGTCGCAAGACCGCTCACCCCGCCGCCGACGATCACGACCTGCGGTCGAGACTGCATCCTGCTCCTCCTCGGGGCCCGAGGAGAACCTCGGGCGTCTGCCAAAGCATCGCAGCCGGATCTGTGTCGGCCAAGAGGCTTTGGTCCTGCGGAGCCCGGCCTGAGCACGGGCGATTCTCTTTTGGGTAACGCTCTGCGGTCTGCTGTCTGCTGGCCGGCTAGTGCTTGATGGGTTTGGGAACCCTCGGGGCTCGCGGAGGCTTGGCGTATGCCGCCCGCATGTGATCCGTCGAGAGGTACTCGGCAATGCCGAGCAGGATCAGGGCGAAGAAGATCTGTTCGGCGACCATCCACGGCGGGTAGAGCCTTGGAATGGCTGCGGTTGTCAGCGCGACGATCGGGAAGATCTTGCTGAAGAGCCGCAGTCGCGAGTACGCCCACCAGTAGCCACGCTGGGCACGCCACGCAAAGTAGAACAGTGTCATGGTCATGCCGAGGACGACGATCAGGCGCATCCAGACAATCCAGGGGACCTGGTGACGCATCCCGAGCAGCACCGGCACGACGAGCGCCGCCGTCCCTATCACCAGCTCGACCACCAGCAACCCGGTGACCACGACGAAGACCCGGCTCGTTCTGGGGTCGGTGCGCATCTCCTCGGAGATGGTGTGGTCGCCGTGGCGACCCCCGGCAATGCGGTCGATCTCGAGAAGAACACTCTCGACGTTCATACCGCTCCATTCGCGCTTTCGGCGCCCCGACCTATCCGAGGTGACCCGTTCAAGGTTAGGGCAACGCAAGTGGGCATCCTGCACAGGCCGGTGGCACGTCCGGTCCGGCGGGGCAACCCGGGCCGCAGCCGATGCCGGCCACCGTGATGACGCCGAGGCGTTCCGCGTGGTCCAGAACCGCCTGAACCAGGGACACCGGCAGCCCCAGCCGGGCTGCGACCTGACCCGGGGTCCCGCCGGTCGCAGCGACCTCGTCGAGCACCCCGGCCCACGCGCTCACAGCCGCGACCCCACCTGGAACACCAGGACGGCGAGCAGCCATGCGCCCGCGAGCTGTGCCGTCATGGCAGATGCGGTCGGCCGCCACCCGAAGAGGCGGCGCTGCTCGGCGAGGGCCGCCACGCAAGGGGTGTAAGCGAGCAGGAAGACCATGAACGCCAGCGCCGCGGCGCCGCCGTGCCCGCCTGAGGACTCGGCGAAGGACTGGCGCAACCGCTCGTCGAGACTCTCGGCCCGGGCGGGGCTGCCGGGCTCGGCCACC
The DNA here is from genome assembly GCA_040006795.1 of Actinomycetota bacterium. Classification (GTDB taxonomy): domain Bacteria; phylum Actinomycetota; class Actinomycetes; order Actinomycetales; family Dermatophilaceae; genus UBA4719. The sequence continues at coordinate 22,557 of JBDTWH010000148.1, forward strand.
GCATAGGACTGGGCGAAGGAACCGACGACAACCTCCTTTGCGACGAAACCCGTCATCAGCGCAGCAGCCGCATGGTCGTTGCCGAAGCCGGCCGGGGCCAGCACCGGAGCGATGCCCGAGGCCACGCTGTAGTAGAGGCTGTCCGCCACGGGCACGTGGCCGACGGAGTGCTGCCCGGTGACCGGCACAGCCATCAACGCCCAGACCACGACCATGGTGATGACGATGATCTTCCCGGCCCGGACGACGAATGACCCGACCCGCAGACGGACCGACATCGCCAGGGCGGGCAGGTGCGGGCGCTGGTACGGCGGGAGCACCAGCATCAACGGCCCTGCCCGCACGTCCCGGAAGGCCGTCCGCCGCAGCAGCAGACCTCCGCCCAGCACCAGCAGGATGCTGGTGAGGTACATCGCGAAGATGACGGTGCCGGCGTGGTCGGGGAAGAAGGCGCTCGCCATCAGCACATAGACCGTAAGCCGCGCAGAGCAGGACGTCAGCGGGATCAACATCCCGGTCAGCAGTCGCTGGCGGGCCAGCGGCAGGGTCCGGGTGGCCGCGAGGGCCGGCAGGTTGCAGCCGAACCCGACGATCAGTGGCAGCAGCGCTCGCCCGTCCAGTCCGAGGGAGCGCATCGCCCGGTCGGCGACGAAGGCGGCCCGGGCAAGATACCCGGAGTCCTCGAGGACGCCCAGAGCCGCGAACATGACTGCCATCACCGGTAAGAAGGTGAGCACGGTGCCGACGCCCACGAGCACACCGTCGACCAGCAGCCCCTGAACCCAGCTGTCACCCAGACCCAGCAGGCCGAGCAGCCAGGTGACCCCATCGGCCAGCGGCCCGTTGACGAGCCTGCTGATCGCGCTCTGCAGCGGCGCGGCGAATCTGGTCGTGAGCTCGAAGAGCAGCCACACGACCGCCAGGAACACGGGGATGCCGGCCCACGGGTTGAGCAGGACGGTGTCGACCCGGTCGGAGAAAGTCCGGCGGAGACGTGCGGGCAGAGGTTCGGGAGCTGGCCCGGTCAGGTGCTGCTCAAGGCATCTGCGGACCTGCTCATCGACCTGTTCGACCCATCCGAACAGCGCCTCGGCATGTTCGAGCTCCGTCTCAAGATCGTCGTGGGGGGCGTCGTGCTGTCGCAGGACGGCCTCCGTTGCCTCGGAGAAACAGGACGTGGACGGGTTCATCCCGCTCACCGGCAGGGGTTGTTCTGCGACGGCGTCGACAGCACGGGCGAGCTCGCTCGTGCCGCTCGCGCTCCGGTTGCGTGCGTCCATCCGAACGACGGGAATGCCGAGTGAGGTGGCCAGTGCGGCCCTCAGGGTCTCCGGGTCCGCAGCGGCGATGGGAGAGTCGGTCGCGCTCGAGGCGAGGTCGAGCATGGTGAGAGCGACGACGATCGGGACTCCGGTCTCGGCAACCTGGGCCAACAGGTAGAGAGACCGGGCAAGAGCGGTGGCGTCGAGCACGACGACCGCGACCCCCGCAGAGGCGCCCATCTCCCCGGAGGTCCGGGCAAGCTCCCGCAGCGCGTCAGTGGTGACCTGCTCGTCGGACGAGCGCGCCAGAAGGCTGTAGGTGCCGGGCAGGTCGATGATCTCCCGCTCCACGGCCGGGCCGCCCGGCTCATCGGCAGCGGTGCGCCAGGTGCCGGTGGCCAGCTCGACGGTGGTGCCCGGGGCGTTTGTGGTGTGCTGTCGAGCGCCGGTCAGCGCGTTGAACAGGGTGGACTTGCCAACATTCGGAGCACCGACGAGAAGGACGCGAAGGGTGGCCGCGGGAGCGAGGGCTGCCCTGCCGGAGCCGCCGAGCACGGGACTCTGCCCACTGCCGTGACAGCTCATCCCATGCGCTCTACGGGCTCGACGTCGATGAGCGCCGCCGTCCCCCCGTCGAGGGCGAAACGGGACCCTGCCACGGCGATCACCCTTCCGCCGAAGGCAGCATGCTGGGTGACGTGGGCAAGCGTCCCCTGCCGGATGCCCATCTCCCCCAGCCGGAAGGCGTCAGCGGCAAGCAGTCGTAAACCGGTGACGCGCAGCTCCGCGCCTATCGGACTCTCGGGCAGCGTCATGTGTCGATCGTAAGTGGTGAGGTAAGGCTTCCCTTAGGACTTTGGTCCCGAAGTCGATACCATCCCTGTTCATGCGTTTGAGGCCGTCAGACACATGATGGTGCGGCAGACACGGGGTGGCCGTCCAGCCGAGCCGCCTTGTACCAGGCAGCTAGGGGGACCGTACACTGAGAGGGTCCTGACGCTCGCCCAATGTCAACGAAGGGACTAAGGAGACAGCATGTGCTCGGGAAAGGCAGCGTGATCTTCAGCACCACGTCTGAATCCCTGTCCGAATCCGTGTCGGCGTCTCCTTCCGAATCGGCGCATGCCAGATCCGGGTCTGTGCAGGCCACCGGATCCGAATCGGTGTATGGAACGACCTCGGGGTCCGTCGACGCCGCGCCATCCGGCACGGTTGAGCGCTGGGCCTATCAATGGGTTGACAACCGCCTCAAGGTGCTGAGCATCTTCTTGCCCGTCGGTTTCATCATCGCCCTGGAGGTCATCCGGTACCGGCTCGGCAGCGGCGATGACTACCTGGATCATCTTGTCTTCGTTGCTGTCACGATCGTCTCCATCCTCGCTTTTGGCGCCTTGATGTTCAGGTTCATCGATCGGGCGCAGCGTCAGGTGGTCCGTCAGAATCGCGAGCTAGCAGCGACGAACTCCGTGTCGAGTGCTGTCAGGGGCGAGGTCAGCGTTGACCAGATCATCGACGTGGTCCTGGAGAGCGTGCTCAGCACGAGCGGAGCCGACGAGGCATCCGTCACCATCTTCAGCAACGACGACCGGTCGCCCGACGGTCCAGGCGTGACCCGGCGTCGGGTGAGGGCCGCCGGACATGCTGCAGCCGGCCTGCCTGGCGTGGGCCCCGCCTCGGTCATCGACTTTCCGCTCTCGACCGGAACCCTGACCGTCGGCCGGATGCGGCTCCGGCTCCCCGTCGGCGCCGGCGTGGACGACAATCTCGCCTCGGGCACGCTTCAGAACATCGGTCATCAGCTGGCGAGTGCGATCCAGCGGGCCCAGCTCGTTGCCGACCTCCAGCGCAGGAAGCATGAGGGCCACGCCTTCTACGACGTCCTGCTCCAGATCTCGAACCAGAACGCGCCCCCTGAGATTCTTTCGGCCGTGGTTCAGCACGCCCGAGACATGATGGGCAGCGACGAGGCAGTCCTCAGCCTCGATGAGGAGGCGTCCCGGTCGGTTCAGTTCGCCGGAGCGCCCGAGGGGGCAACCCCCGTCGCCGATGTAACCGCCTGCATCACGTCTGCTGTCGGGGCCCGTCACATCGCGCACGCCCGGGAGGCCGCCTGCCCGGTCAGGTCGTCGCCGGACTGGGGGGCGAAGATGACGGTCTCGATTCGAGGCCCCATCGGGACGCTGGGAGAGCTGTGGATCGGCCGGCGCTCAGAGATCCCCTTCACCGAGCGCGACCGGGCCTTTCTGGTGACTCTGTCCGGCCTTGCGGCGATCGCCATCACGGCCGCCCAGCTGCGCGAGAACGGTCGCCAGCGCGCCGTCCTGGCAGAACGCGGTCGGATCGCGCGCGAGATGCACGACAGCCTGGCGCAGGTTCTCGGCGTGACCCATCTTCGGCTTAGGGCGCTGGACACGCGTCAACAGGTGACAGAGAACCCCGAGATCGCCGCCGAGCTCGCGGAGATCGCAGACATCTGTCAGGAGGCCTACCAGGACGTCCGGGAGTCGATCCTGGGTCTGCGGGGCTCGAACCGTACTGAGCGGGGGCTGCTGGGCAACCTTCGGGCGTATCTGGCCAAGTACAGCCAACAGTGTGAGATCGCAACGTCATTGGACAGTGACCTCGACCACGACATGGCCCTGTCGCCACGTTGCGAGGTCCAGGTGATCCGGGTCATCCAGGAGGCGCTGACGAACGTTCGTAAACACTCCGGCGCGAGGTCCGCCGTTGTCCGAATCACCGAAACCGACTCCGCGACCATCTTCGTGGTCGAGGACGACGGCCATGGTTTCGACTCGGGCGGCTCGGAGCTCGACCGCGACGGGTTCGGTCTCTACACGATGCGCGAACGGATGGCGCTGCTGAACGGTAGCCTTACCGTCGACTCGGTGCCGGGGCGCGGAACACGTGTCATTGCGGAGGTCCCCGAGCGATCGCATCCAAGGCCGGTTCACGATGAGGTGAAGAATGCAGGAGCAAGCACCGATCCGCATCTTGCTGGTTGACGATCAGCCGCTCTTTCGTGGCGCCATCTCGTCGCTGATCGACGGCCAGGAGGACATGACGGTCGTGGGGGAGGCCGAGAACGGCCTCGAAGCCGTCGAAAAGGCGCGCCTGCTCGTTCCGGACCTGGTGGTCATGGACGTTGAGATGCCCGTGATGAACGGGGTCGAGGCGACCCGCCTGATTCGCGAGCAGCTGTCGACGGTCAAGGTCATCATGCTCACGGTCTCAGAGGCCGACGACCACGTCTTCGACGCCATCCGCTTCGGGGCCCACGGGTACCTGCTCAAGGACCTCCGCCCCGAGGAGCTCTACGACCTGATCCGTGGCGTCATGCGGAACGAGACTCCCATCTCGCCGGCCATCGCGGGCCGGTTGCTCCGGGAGATTCAGAACGGTGAGACCAAGAGGGGCTCGTCGCCGGCGCCGCCCCAGGGCCTCCCCATCACGCGGCGAGAGCTCGAGATCCTCCAGCTGGTTGCCGAGGGTCTCAGCAACAAGGAGATCGGCAAGAAGCTCTCGATCACCGAGGGCACCGTGAAGAACCACGTCCACAATGCCCTCGAGAAGCTGCACATGGAGAACCGGATCCAGGCCACGGCATACATCGTGCGCCAAGGTCTGGGAAGGCGCCCGGACCGCGACTGACGGGTGCTCCGAGCGTGCGGGTGAGCACCAGCGCGCCGGGAGAAGGCAGACCCGCCGATACGTCGAGATAGAGGGCAGCACGTCGCCGACTGTGCCGGTGCGGGGATGGTCAGGAGTCCCGGAGGTGACTACCGTCCAAAGTGGTGGGAATCACTCGCCACCTTGGAAGGGGCAAGTCGGTGGCAGGCGAAGGTCAGCACACGGTCGTGATTCTCTATGAGCACGCGTTGCTCGGTGAGGGAATCGCGAAGTATCTCCGTGCTCAGACCGGGGTCCAGGCGAGGCTCGAGTCGGCGCGGAACCCGGGTGCGGTCAAGTCCGCACTGGCCCTCGGGCCCGAGGTCGTCATCTTCGAGTCCAACGACCCGTTCCAGCAGTTTGACCTCAGCACCCTCGTCCCGCACGCCGTCCTGATCGACGTGAGCACGGTGATCACCCGGGGCTCGGTCCAGGCCCCCTGCGTGGCAGGGCTCGAGCAGATCATCCAGGCCGTCCGTGACAGCGGCAGCACTGTGGCCGGGCCGTCCGAGACCCGCGATGTCGGAACGCTGGCGTCGCCTGCCCGGTGACTCCCTCTCGTGTCCGGTGAGGCTCCGCGGAGCATGAGACGGCCGCCGAACGCACTATCGACAGTCGCTGGGACCTAGAAAGCCTGTACCGGAGATCTACCCTGCGACGGATGGGAACCCCCCTCGCAGGGGGACAGGATGATCAATGAGGCGAGTTGCCTCTATGTCTTGCTCGCCGGTTCTCTGCGGCGTGACCGGCATGGCAAGCGAAAAGTTGGCAGAACGTGAAGGGAACGTCGTAGTAGATGAAGAAGAACACACCGACCAGCTCGGCTTCGGACCGCAGGCTCAGCCATGCGCTGCGTCTAGGGGTCGCAGTGCTCGTGGTCGGCGCGCTCGCGTTCGCCGGCATCTACTACAAGGATCAGCACGTCAACGCGGGCCCCACGATGACCGAGCGACAGATCGCGGGCGCCGAGGCGGCCGTGAAGAAGACACCGAACGACATCCAGAGCCGTCTCCAGCTCGCCGCCGCCTACCTGCAGGACAAGCGTCCAGACGATGCTCTGGCCCAGTACGACGAGATCCTGAAGGCCGACAAGGGCAACCGGACCGTGATGCTGGGACGTGGCCGCATCCTGATCGCCAAGGGTGACCTCGACGGGGCCGCCGCGAGCTACCACAAGATCGTCGATGTTGCAGCCAAGGGCGAGTTCGCCGGCGCTGACCCTGTGGCGCAGGAGGCCTACTACTACCTCGGCTCGATTCTCGTTAAGCAGGGGAAGAACAAGGAAGCCATCACCCAGCTCAAGGGCGCGCTGAAGATCGACCCCACAGACTCCGACGCCCTGTACCTCACCGGAGTCGCCGAGCTCAAGCAAGGCGCCCCCAAGCTGGCCGTCACCTCCCTCAAGAGGGCCCTTCTGTTCGTTCCGACCGGATGGTGTGAGCCCTACTCACAGCTCGCTGTCGCCTATGGCAAGCTCGCTCAGGCCCCCCAGAAGACGTATGCCGCCGGGATGGCCAGCTTCTGCCTCAAGAAGCCGGCCGAGGCCAAGACTCAGCTCAAGACGCTGATCACGGGACCGGTGAAGGTCGAGGCCCTGCTCGGACTCGGCCAGATCGCCGAGAGCGAGTCGGACAACGCCGAGGCTGTCTCCCGCTACAAGCAGGTCCTCACTTTCGACAAGACCAACGCGACGGCGACCTCGGCCCTGTCGCGCCTCGGCACGGAGTCAACCCCCGGGCCCAAGAGCTCCTCCACGACGCAAGGACCAAGCTGAGATGACGAACGTGACCAATACCCCCCCGGCCGGCCCTGAGGCCCCCGCGACCCGCGGGAGCAGCCAAGGTGACGTTGCTGGTGTCAGCGGTGCCGCGGCGACCACGATGAAGAACAAGAAGAAGAAGATCGCCGCGCTGGTTGGCCTCCTGGTGATCCTGGCTCTCCTGTTCGTCTGGTATCTCATGAACCGCAAGCCGCTCACGGAGCTCCCAGGGCTCGGGGGGTCGGCGCTGCCGCACTACGAGCGCAGCCTCTACGGAGTGAACAAGCCCCTGGGCGTCGCCGTGACCGCCTCCGGCGACCGCGTCTACGTCACAGAGAGCGGCGGGACGCGCGTGGTGAAGGCTTACGACCGCGCCGGCAAGGCGGTCGGCACCCTCAAGCCCCCAGTGTCCACTGGTGGCCCGACTGCGCATCTGCCCATGTACGTCGCCATCGACCCGACATCGCAGGACGTCTACGTCAGCGACCGGATGACCGCCTCGATCTACATCTATGACGCCAAGGGCAAGTACCTGCGAACCTTCGCCCCCAAGGGCAGTCTCGACGGCAAATTTGCTCCCCTGGCGCTGACGTTCGCCCCGGACGGCACCATGTACGTCACCGATATTCGGGGCGCAGACCCCAAGACCCACCGGGTCGTGGTCTTCGGAGCCGACGGCAAGGTGCTGCGGACCCTCGGTGCAGGACAGCTGAACTTCCCTAACGGGATCGCGCTCGACGCCAGCGGCAACGTTGACGTCGCTGACAGCAACAACGGCCGGCTGGTGGTCTTCAACCCGGCCGGAAAGATGATCGCCACGATCAGTCCCGGCGTTGGCGAGGGTGACCTCGGCATGCCGCGAGGAGTGGCGGTCGACGACTCGGGAAAGCTCCTGGTCGTGGACACTGCCGATCACGCGGTCCGCACCTACAGCCTCGACAAGTCAAAGCCGACGCCCACGTACCTCGGATCTTTCGGTACCGAGGGACAGCTCGACGGAACGTTCGAGTACCCCAACGGGGTGGCCACCGACAAACGTGCTCATGTATATGTCACCGACCGGGAAAACAACCGGGTGCAGGTGTGGGGCTATTGAGTATGGGAGAGAGGCACTAGGGATTCGATCGCCGCTTGGAGCAGTAGAAGGGTTCCAACATGTTTGAACACAGTGAACGAAATGGAGCACGTGTAATGAGAAAAGGAAGCAGGGCAATGAAGAAACTTCTCCTCATCGGAGTGGGAAGCGCCCTCATGTTCACGATGGGTGGCGTAGGCCCAGCAGCGGCTGACGCCGGCCCGCACAAGACCACCGCGGTCGGGGCTGGACAGACAGCCCTCGTCTCCGTCGCCGGAGGTGGCCGGTGTGCATCCTGTCACCGCGCGCACACTGCCAAGGCTGAGTTCCTTCTGAAGGACTCCCAGCCTGCCTTGTGCTACACCTGCCACGGCGGGTCGGCAGCATCCCTCGATGTCGTCGACGGTGTCGACGGCTCCGGTGCCGCGCTTCGTGGCGGTGGTTTTCAGTACAGCCTGATCAATGGCGCTACCGCAACCAAGACGATCGGCGCAGTGCCGGTTCCTGACCCGATTACCGGTGTGACACCCAGGCAGGAGCACAGTGCGAATGCCCCGGTTGGGTCTACCCTGACGCCTGTCACATCCAGGCACCAGATCGATGGCACGACGACCGGCACCATGTGGGGCAACGGGGCCGTCTCGGCCACCGTCAACCCGGGTAAGGCTGGCGTCACGCTGGAGTGCGCTTCATGTCACGACCCGCACGGCAACGGCAACTACCGCATCCTGAAGGCCATCCCGAACGATTCAGATGCAGCTGTCGAGGTCAACATCCCGGACGCCGTCCAGAAGAACTACACGACGGCCGACTACTGGCTGGTCACCGACCGCCAGGTTCCTGT
>JBDTWH010000149.1:0-4909 GCA_040006795.1 Actinomycetota bacterium
CCGCCGGCGCCATCGGCGTCAACCAGCAGCACCGCTCTGGGCCATGACAGACCCAGAGCCAGTGCGGCCGTTGTCGCTCCGGGCCCGGCCTTGCCACCGGCCAAGGCGACGACAGTCATTTCCCACCACCTGGGGCCAGCACGACCACGGTCACGTTCCCGCCCGCTGCCATCCGAGCCAGCGAGACACCCGCGTCCTGTGGCACCCGCACGTCGACCACGCTCACCCCGGTCGAGGGATCCGGTGCGCCAGACTCCGCGACCGTCGCCTCGATCGGGTCAGCCCCGCCGCCAGTTGGAGCTGGCTGAGTGGTGTCCGCAGGAGTGGCGACCAGCAGCACCCTTTGCCCAGGGGCCAAGCCGACCGCAGGCAGTTGCCCAGGTTTGAGCTGCAGCGGCACCAGCACCTGGCCCGCGGTCAGCAATGGTGACTGCCCGACCTGCGAGGGGTTGACCAGCGTGCCTTTGGCCAGGTCAACCAGCGCCACCTGGCCGATCACCTGGTCCTGCTGTTCGACCGTGAACGCGGCCACGCGCGGATCCACGCTCAGGTCAGCCCCGGCCAAATCATCGACAGTGATCTTGTGGCCCACCGCCACGTTCTGGGCGATCACCAGCACTCGGTCGCGGTGGGCGTATGAGCTCACCGCCCACATCGACACCAGCCCGCCCAGAACTACGACCAGCACGGCCAGCAGCACCTGACGGGGCTTCCACTGTCGAGGAGCCGCGGCGGCCCGCACCGCTGGAGGCGCCGGCACCCCCGTGGCCCTCGTAGAGGTCGAGGACTGCGCTGGTGCCGGCCCCAATCGGGCTGAGGGCGGGGTCGGAACCGGGGATCCAGAGCTCAACGTCGTCACTTCACAATCACCGCCTGAGCCTCAGCCACCGCAAACCTCGACGTGGCAGTGGTCGTGACATCGGGGAAGGTTCCGCCAGTGCCACCTGATCCGACCCAGGTGGCCCTCCAAACGATCCCGTAGGTAGCAGTCAACTGACCCCCCGGATATCCGTATGTCGACTGCGGGTAGGCGTAGTCACACCCGCCAGGAGCGTGCGCCCATGGTCCGGCCTGCGGGGTCCATGCTCTGCCGGGTCCCGGGCACGATGTGGTGCTGCCGGCGTCGCCCGGGGTAAACGTCAAGGCCACAGGCGTTACGGTCACTTGAGCAAAAACTGGTCCCGCAGCGGCACGGGCTGTTTTCGCCCGATAGGAGGCCGGCGTGGTCCAGTACCAGGTTGGCACCCGCACCACCGTGTATGGACGCCCGTCCCGCAACGTCGCCCCGGACGGAGACGACGGAGGAACCGGCTTCGGCAACGTCAGCGTTGCCAGCGCCTTCTGAGCCAACTGAAGCGGTGACACCGTGATCGGCTGAGGGGAACTGGCCCGCCAGCGCCACCCCCCACCGGTTCCAGGCGAGGCCGGACACTGGAACTGATAGATCGCCCCCTGCCCATTCGGGTGCCCCTCCCACAGCTTCACGTCATACGCCGGCTGAGGGGTCAGCGCCAGGAAGTAACAGCCAGCCTGGGTGTCAAACCACCCGAATGCCGCGTCGTGGCACGGATACACGCGCCCTTGCCAAGAACACGATCCCAGAGCAGTCGTGGGCTTCGGCGCGGGCGTGGAGCCTTGGTTCGAAGAATTCGCCGCGCGGCATACCCACTGTCGGAGTGCTGTGTCGTAGTGGCAACCAGTCGATGCGGTAGCTGTGGTGATTGACATGGCGGCGAAGAACACGATCGCCAACGCGGCGAGCGCGGCGCGGGCAAGCCAACTTAGGCGGTACATGTCCGGCTTGTGTCAGCGTCGATCTTCGAGACGCCCCAACGACCCTGGTAGTAGATAACTTCCACTGTCGACAGGTACGGTGTTGGCTTGGTGCCCGGAGGCAGCGTCATCGTCATCGCCCTCCCGGTCTTGGCGTCGTAGATCCGCCAGGTCGGCGTCGGTGTTGGACAGTCCTTGAGCACGACCATGGGATATGGCTTTGCGTCCGGCTCAATCGCGTCCACGCTCACTCTGGGGCGCCCTGGATCCCCTTTGAACAACTGCCCTTGTTCACTTAGCGACGCGATGGACGCGTTCGCTCGGCCGCGTATGGGGTCGAAGGAGAACTTCGTGAAGTCTGATGCGGGGAGATAGCTCTGACCCAATTTGCGAGGGCTCCTCGACGCTTCGGCGAGCGCGGCGACGAAGTTCATGTAGGCGTTAACTGCCGGTTTCGCTATCGGATCGATCGTCGGTGGTGGGTTGCTCGTGTTCGTCGTGGTAGTCGACGATGTCGGCGACGTCGGGGCCGTGGGCTTCGCGGCCGTCTCCGCTCCACTGCATGCGGAAGTGGCCAAGACTGTCAAAGTGAGCGCGGCAGCGATCAGGTTCCGCTTCATGAACGTGAGATCCCCTCCAATCGCCATGCCCGCCCTATGTGACGTGGGACACAACGTTCGCCGATTCTGCCCCAGAACGGCGCCTCCAAAGCAAATCCATACAGAGTCTTTAACCAGACGATGGCTCTGGGAGCAGCTCATTGGCCTCAACATTCGGTGCAGCATGGGCCACACACCTCCTCATACCCTTGGTAAGCAGCCCCGCGACGACTTCGTGGACAATCGGCTACAGTTGGGAAAATACCACTCTATTTGGAGGGGATTTTGCAAGAGGTTGCGACAACGGCGTGTCGTCAGGTGGTTCTGGTGTTCGACCCGCGATCAGCACGAGCTCGCGCGACTGCCGCAAGAACCGCATCGCTTGAACTGTCCAGCGCGGCCGCAAGCGCAGACAGAGTTGCCTGGTCAGGGGCTCGGGTCCTGACTCCTTGTTCTAACCGGTGGCACGTCGTTCGTGGGATGCCGGCACTAGACGCAAGCTCGGTGAGGGTGAGTCCCTTCGTGAGGCGCAAGTCGGCAAGACTGGGCGTAAGTCCTTTGCCCATCAGCAGAGCCATCACCGGCAGATTCAACACCTTCGCGAGCTTGGGGATGAACCGCGGGTGTGGCTGTTCAAGGCCGTGCTCCCAGGCGCCGATCCGAGCCCCGTCGGCGACACCAACCACCTCAGCCACCTCGCTCATAGTCAGGCCGGCATTCAGGCGCGCCTGCCTCAACGCGGTGCCATCGACCCCTCTGCCTGCCACGATCCGCAACCCTACGGGAGGCACCGCGTCACGCGGCAACGCCACAATGCCACTTCGCTTTCAACGAACATGATCGAACGGTAAGTGATCAGCTCGATTGGGGCGCTGCAGTCACCGGGCCCAATGTCAAACGTTCCGCTTCCCCGTGACAAGCGTTTCGGTTCCGGTGTCCATCAGGCACCATTTTTGTTGTTTACGTGCAACAGCTGGTCAGTGACCTCGCAGTGTGCCGGGCCGCCACCGGTGTCCCGACACAGAACCTGCGCCCCACCGGCGCACCCCATCTCGGTGCCGCGGCCGGCCCGGGTCCAGCACGACCTGGACGACCGCGCAGCGCCGTGTGCGAATGGATGCCACTGGCAAACCGGTTGGGCTCGATGTCAGCCAGGACCCGCGCTGGCCAGAACTGGCCGGCCATCTGGACCTGCTGCGTCAGGTCGGCCTGGACGCGGCGGAAATGCTCACCCCGCAGCCGGCGAAAAGCCGCTGCCGGACGAGCAGGCCCCAGCTGCCCTGTGGTGGCGCACGTCGAGCCACCTGTCACCGGCTGCGATCACCGCCACTGGCAGATCCGGTGCGAGCGCCACCATCCAGGAGCCCGGCACCGTCCCAGGCATGACAAGACCTGGCAGCCTCAATCGACCTCCGGCTCACCACTTCCGAAGACTGGCCCACCCTTGAGCGGGCCACCCAGGCGCTCATTCAGCCGGATGCGAAGCAGTCACCGAACTCCCCCGTCCGGCGGCCATGGGTCGACTCGCAACCCAAGGCACCGCCACCGACCTGGCATACCGGCTGCGAGCCGCATCCCAGACCACCAACGAAACCGAACCCGCCGCCGCTGCCGATCGGCTCAGACGTTCGTCAAACCCAATCACCCATCCCCAGAATGAGATTCGTCATCAACCTGCGCGCCCCGCACGTAAACAACACGGCAGCAATGCATGCGGACTTTGTGGTCGTAGAAGGTCAGGTGTCCACCAGGAGGCTGCAACGTTGCTTACCCATAGTGACGGGAAGGAAATCGAGCTATGAAAACACCCTCACAGTCCAGTCGGCGACAGTACGAGTCCGTTGGCGACGCCGCCGCCCGCGTTGGCGTGAGCACCAGGACGCTCCGCCGGTGGATCGCGACGGGCCAACTGGCCGGTTACCGCATGGGGCCACGCTTGCTCCGTGTCGATCCCGATGACGTCGACAGGATGCTGACGCTCATCCCATCAGCGCGAACCACGTGAGCAGTCGTGACGCGTGCACCCGCGGGTGGGAGGATCCTTACCTGACTTGACGCCGGACGGTGCCTACTGAGCGGTCGCCCCGCGGCAATCGTCATCGGGGCATCCAACGCCTGATGCGGTGAGCCCACGTGTGCCCCGTGATTGCGCCAGCGACGGCAGGTCCCGCGAACGTGAAGAGGTCCTGAAGGACGCTGGCGAAGTCCTGATCGAGGCGGTCTGTGAGTCGCAGTTTGCGAACCCACGCACGCCACTTGCTCTGAGCGATCTCGGCGTAACCAGCCAGAACCTCCTCCAGCGGCGTCAGAGTGGCGTTGCGGTGCGAGGCGACTACGTCGATGGAGGCTGCGAGCTCGTCGCCATCGACGTCGTGCGCCGCGCTGAGCAGGACGATGTCGGCGTAGTCACGCCAGCGAGTGTTGACCGTCCCGCGTTGAACTGCCGTGACGATCTTCTCCGCAAACACCATGCATAGCGGGTACCCACGCACGGTGATGGCTCCCCCGAGAAGGCGAGGCACCTCGACCTGTCCTGG
>JBDTWH010000150.1:0-10009 GCA_040006795.1 Actinomycetota bacterium
GGTCAGCGGGCCAAGAGCCTCAGATGTCGTAGTACATCTCGAACTCGTGCGGGTGCGGGCGGAAGCGGATCGGGTCGACCTCGTTGAGGGTCTTCCACTCGATCCAGGTCTCGATGAGGTCACTGGTGAACACGTCGCCCTCGAGCAGGTAGTCGTGGTCGGCCGCGAGTGCCGCGAGCACCTCAGGCAGCGAACCGGGAACCTGTTCGATCTGGGCGTGCTCCTCAGGCGGTAGCTCGTAGAGGTCCTTGTCAACCGGGGCAGGAGGCTCGATGCGGTTCTTGATTCCGTCGAGGCCGGCCATCATCTGAGCAGCAAAGGCGAGGTACGGGTTGGCCGACGGGTCCGGGATCCGGAACTCGATCCGCTTTGCCTTCGGGGAGTTTCCGGCGATCGGGATGCGGACACAGGCGGAGCGGTTGCGCGCCGAGTAGACCAGGTTGACCGGAGCCTCATAGCCGGGGACCAGACGGTGGTATGAGTTGACCGTCGGGTTGGTGAAGGCCAGCAAGGACGAGGCGTGCTTGAGCATGCCCCCGATATACCAGCGCGCGAGGTCCGAGAGGCCGCCATAGCCGCGCTCGTCGTAGAAGAGCGGCTCGCCGTCCTTCCAGAGGCTCTGGTGCGTGTGCATGCCGGAGCCGTTGTCGCCGAAGATCGGTTTGGGCATGAACGTGGCGGTCTTGCCAGCGGCCCACGCGACGTTCTTGATGACGTACTTGAACTTCATCAGGTCGTCACCGGACTGCAGCAGTGAGCCGAAGCGGTAGTTGATCTCCTGCTGGCCCGCTGTTCCCACCTCGTGGTGGCTGCGCTCGACGCTGAGTCCGACCTCGGCCAGCTTCAGGCACATCTCATCGCGCATGTCGGCGAAGTGGTCGAGCGGCGGAACCGGGAAGTAGCCCCCCTTGTACCGGGTCTTGTATCCCTGGTTGCCGCCCTCTTCCACCCGACCGGTGTTCCAGGCCGCCTCGATCGAGTCGATGTAGTAGTAGGAGGCATTCTGCTTGGTCTCGTAGCGCACGTCGTCGAAGATGTAGAACTCGGCTTCGGCACCGAAGTAGGCGTTGTCGGCAATGCCCGTCGACTTCAGGTAGGCCTCGGCCTTGGCGGCGATGTTGCGGGGGTCGCGGCTGTAGGGCTCGTCGGTGAACGGGTCCACGATCGAGAAGTTCATGATGAGCGTCTTCTCTTTGCGGAACGGGTCCAGATAGGCCGTCGTCGCGTCGGGAATGAGCTTCATGTCGGACTCGTGGATGGCCTGGAAGCCGCGGATCGAGGAGCCGTCGAACATCTGGCCCTCGGTGAAGAAGTCGAGGGTCAGCGAGGGTGCCGGCACGTTGAAGTGCTGCATGACGCCGGGCAGGTCGCAAAAGCGAACATCGACGAATTTGACGTCCTCGTTCTTGATGAACTCGAGGACCTCTTCAGGCTTGCTGAACATGCAACCTCCTGTTGTGGGGCCCGGCGCATAGTGGCAGGGCCTTTCCTTGATCGCAACAGACCCTATCGGGGCTGGATTTCGGCGCCAACACCCCTGTGTTTCACCGGTGTTACATGGGCAGCAGAAGCCAGGTCTCTCCAACCTCTGCGAAGGGACCCGGCCCGCTGGGCTCCGAGCCCTGTCACTGACCTGTCCGCAGGGTCCCTAGTTTGTGGGTGGGTCAGCGGCCGCGCATCGCCTTGCGGTCCATTCGAACCCGGTTCGGGTCGATGCCGGCGGGCAGCGGCAGGCGCATACCGCCCATGGCCTTGAGGCGTTTGTTGACTGCGCCGACCTCTTCCTTGGTCAGGACCGGCTTCATGCGCTGGAGCTTGTTGGCCACCTTGCGAACCGAGACCTCGTCCTTGCCGCCGCCCTCGCCAATCCTGAGCACCGTCACCGGAACGCTCGATCCTGCAATCCGGCTGATCTTCTTACGCTCCGCCTCGGCGAGCTTGGTTGCCCGCGCGACAGGTCCTTCCGCGACGAGAACGACCCCCGGGCGACCCGTTGCCCGGAATACCATCGCCGTCGACGCCATGTCACCCGCGCGGCCAGACTCAGCGGCCACGGGTTGCTGTTCGAAGTACCAGCCTTTGCGCAGAGACGAAAGGGCCGCACCCGCGGCGCCGGGCTTTCCCTCGATGGACTTGAAGGCGGCGCGCTTGGCTCGGAGGCTCAGCACGAACGACGCGGCGAGGGCGGCGAGGGGGACGCCGAGAATCAGGAAGTACACCGGGGCAGTGACGAGCAGGCCGATGATGCCCATGACGGTGAGCGTGCCGAGGCCGGCCAGCGCCATCCACCAGCCGATCATCGGGTCCACACTTCGGGCGGCGGTGAAGACCTCACGGATCTGGCGGATCTGCTTGAAACGTGGCTTCTTGGGTGCTTTCGGCTTCTCGGATTCCTTGCGGGCCATGGTGATCAGACTACCTTCAGGAGATGGTGGAGAGGCGGCGCTCGAGCAGCGAGGCGGCCTCCTGGCGGGCAGGGCTGTACGAGGTGGAAACGAGATGGGCGAGCTCTTCCGGCACCGGGCGACCCCAGTGCCTCATGGCCTGGGCCCAGAGGCGGCCCGCACGGTAGGACGAACGAACAAGGGGCCCGCTCATGACGCCCTTGAATCCGATCTCCTCAGCCAGGTCGGACCAGCGGACGAACTCCTCCGGCTTGACCCAGCGGTGGATCGGATGGTGGCGCGTTGACGGCCTCAGATACTGGGTGATCGTGATCAGGTCGGTTCCGGCCTCATGCAGGTCGCGCAGGGCCTGCTCGATCTCATGCTGTTCCTCGCCCATTCCCAGGATCAGGTTGGACTTGGTCACCAGGCCTGCATCGCGCCCCATCGTGATGACGCCCAGGGAGCGCTCGTAGTCGAACGCGGGGCGGATCGGTTTGAACAGGCGGGGGACTGTCTCGACGTTGTGCGCGAAGACCTCGGGCTGGGTTTCCAGCACCTGGTCGACGAGCTCTGGGATGCCGTTGAAGTCGGGGACCAGTATCTCGACGCCGGTCCCGGGGTTGAGCTGATGCACCATCCGGATCGTCTCGGCGTAGAGCCAGGCTCCGCCGTCCTGCAGATCATCGCGGGCCACGCCGGTGATCGTGGCGTAGCGAAGCCCCATCTGCTGTACCGACTCCGCGACGCGCCGCGGCTCGTCGCGGTCAAGGTCATCGGGCTTACCGGTGTCGATCTGGCAGAAGTCGCAGCGTCGGGTGCACTGTTCACCACCGATCAGGAACGTGGCTTCCCGGTCTTCCCAGCACTCGAAGATGTTGGGGCAGGCAGCCTCCTGGCAGACCGTGTGCAGACCCTCGGACTTCACCATCGAGTTGAGCTTGGTGTATTCCGGCCCCATCTTGGCGGTCGTGCGTATCCACTCCGGCTTGCGCTCGATCGGCGTCTGCGCGTTGCGGGCTTCGACGCGCAGCATGCGGCGACCATCGGGTGCGACGCTCACTAAGTCTCCCTTGCCATGTTCGGGTGTCTGGACATCTGTGCCACGTGAGGTTCGTGTCACAAACAGGTCGAGGTCATCAAAAAGTCCCCTGGGGCGGACGTGAACCAGGGACTGCCTCAAGAGTACGCCGGACCCGGGAGTCGGGCGAAGGCCATGGTGGCTACCGAAGCGTCGTGGGCCGCCGCGGCCGCCGGGTGTCTAGCTGACGTCTCGGCGGCGGAACACGAGGGCGGCCAGGCCGACGATGAGCACGACCAGAATGCCCAGGTAGGTCGAGCTGTGACCAAAGGTCAGTAGCGTCTCGACCCCCTGGCACACGTAGCTGCCCTGGACATCGGTCTTGCAGACCAGGGGGTAGTACGTGGCGCCGTGCTGCAGCCAGGCCTGGAAGTTGAGCGACAGGAGCCAGGGCTGAGCGCCCTGGAGTGCCTGACGGAAGACTCCCTCGACGAGCACGAGATAGCCGACCGCGATCCCGAGCACGGCCGCCGTGTGGCGGAACAGCACCCCCATCGCCGCTCCGGCAAGGGCCGCAGCCAGCGCAAGCGCGACCGCCCGGCCCCCCATCTGAGCGAGGTTGCCCCACGCCTTCGAGGTCGTTCCCGCGGTTGTCGCGAAGTGGCCCACGATCAGCCACACGCCCGCTGTCAACAGGCCGAGCACCGCCACCGCGATCGGCAGCAGGCCCAGACCGGCGGCACCCAGCTTGCTGCCGTAGACCCGAAGCCGTCTTGGCTCGAAGGTCAGCCAGTTGGCCATCGACCCGCTGCTGAACTCGGCAGCCACGAAGCCTGCGCCGATCAGGAAGCCGACGAAGGCGAGCAGCATTGACCCGCCGGTCAGGACTGGTGGCATCATCTCGGAGAACTTCGCCACGGGCTTGCCCCAGTTCTCCCACCTGGGTTCCATCTGGTTGCAGGCGAGGTTGGCCTTGGAGTCCGACTTCTGGACTTCGGTCTGCTGGGTCAGGCAGTCCTGGACCATCTGCGGGCCGTTGGCATCCCACTGCTTGCGCGCCTCGTTGAACGACGTTCGCTGGGAAGCCAGCTCTGATCCGCCGAGCGGCTTGGCCTGTTGGTAGGTGGCGAACAGCATCAGCGCTGTGAGGACCAGGGCGCCGAGCAGCGCGATCGTGGTCAGCCGGCGCGAGAACAGGCGCCGTAGCTCGACTCTGGTCAGCCGCATCATCGTGGCGCTCCTACGGTTTCGAGACCTTCGTCGGCTGTCAGCTCGAGGAAGACCGACTCGAGGTCTGCGCGCACCGGTGTCAGCTCGTTCACAAACAGGTCGTGGGTGGCGAGGCGTCTGGTGATCTCTGCTCCATCACTCGTCCCCGCCACGACGAGCAGCCCGCCCTCCTGACGGACCACCAGGCCGCCGTCGGTCAGGATGCGTCGTGCCGCCACCAGATCGGCGACCCCGACCCGCATGGAGGTCGCATTCTGGTTGCCGATCACGTCGGCCACGGTTCCCGAGGCCAGCAACCTGCCGTGACCGATGATCGAGACCGAGTCAGCCACCTGCTCGACCTCGTCGAGGATGTGGCTGCTGACCAGGACGGTCTTGCCCTGCTCGCCGAGCGAGCGCATCGTGTTTCGGATCTCGCGGATACCGGCCGGGTCCAGCCCGTTGGTCGGCTCGTCGAAGATGAGCAGATCCGGCTCCTTGAGCAGGGTCGCCGCGATCGCCAGCCGCTGTTTCATTCCCAGGGAGTAGCCGCGGTACTTGTCCTTGCCGCGTTCACCGAGGCCGGCCTGTTCGAGAACCTCGTCGACGATGTCCCGCGGCCGCCCGATGGCCTCCGCGAGCAGCCGGAGGTTCTTGCGACCGCTGAAGGCCGGGAAGAACTTGGGTGCCTCGACGATCGCGCCGACCCGGCCCACCACCTCTGGCAGCTGCCTCGGCACGTCGTGGCCCAGCACGGTCATGGTGCCCGAGTCGGCCCGGACCAGCCCGAGCAGCATCCGGATCGTCGTGGTCTTGCCCGAGCCGTTCGGCCCCAGGAAGCCGTGCACGCCGCCCCGCGGAACGTCGAGATCCAGGCCCTGCACCGCGACGTGGCGGCCCTTGCGGTTCCGGTAGGTCTTGCGCAGGCCGCGCGTGGAGATGGCGAAGTCTGCTGTCCCTGTGGTCAAGTGATCGGCCCCGATGGTCGCCGCGGTGCGTCACCCCGACGCGTGGGGCGACTGTACGGCATACCAGGTATGTCGATAACGCAGGGTCAGCCCGGGAGCTCGGGCATGCGGGGCAGCCCAGGAGGTCGGCCCGGGGTCAGCCCAGGATGTCGCTCAGGTGCTTCTCGACGTGGGGGAGCACCTCGTGCACCGGGACGTCTCGTCCCAGCTCTTTGCTCAGCGAGGTGACGCCGGCGTCCGCGATGCCGCACGGCACGATCACCTGGGCCCAGGACAGGTCACAGCTGCAGTTGAGGGCGAAACCGTGCATCGTGACGTTCTGGCTCACCCGGATGCCGATGGCGCCGATCTTTCGGTCGGGTCGGGCGTCATCGGCCAGGACCCACACACCGCTGCGGCCTTTCACCCGGGCGGCAACCACCCCCAGCTCTGCGCAGACCCGGATCATCATCTCCTCGAGGCGGCGCACGTGGGCGACGACGTCGACAGGGGAGCCGAGCCGGATGATGGGGTATCCCACCAGCTGACCGGGACCGTGCCAGGTGATCTTGCCCCCTCGGTCGACGTCGATGACCGGGGTGCCGTCAAAGGGGCGTTCGTGCGCTTCCGTCCGCTTGCCCGCGGTATAGACGGTGGCGTGCTCGAGCAGCAGTACCGTGTCGGGTTCGTCGCCGGAGACGACCGCGGCGTGGACCTCTCGCTGGTGGTCCCAGGCAACCTTGTAGTCGACATAGTCCGGGGCAAAACCCATGTGCTCAAAACGCATGCCGCCAGACTACGCGGGGCAAAATGTGCTTGAGTGAACGTTGACGACATGCCGAGTGGCAATCAGGGGAGCAGAGCAGTTGAATCGTCACGACATCACGCCCGAGCAAGAAGCTGCCGAACGTACCAAGGCCAGTGGTCGCAAGAAGCTGATTCGCTTCGTCGCCCTGGTGATGGTTCTCTTCGCGTGGCTCGGACTGGCCGGGGCCGGTGGCCCACTGGTCGGGCGTCTGTCAGAGGTCCAGAAGAACGACAACGCCTCGTTCCTGCCCAAGACCGCGGAGTCAACTGAGGTCAACAGGCTGGCGCCGAAGTTCAGCTCGGTCGACACTCTGCCCTACTTTGTGGTGATCGAGCGCCCGACCGGCCTCAAGCCCACCGATGCCGCGGCGGTGAACACGTTCATCGCGGGTATTCCGTCCCTGCCTTTCGAGGTCAAGGGCTACACCTTGGGGCCGTACCTGGCGGCGCCCCCTGCGGCTGCCATCCCGAGCGCGGATGGCAAGGCGCTCCTGGTGCCAGTCCAGCTCGACGCCAAGAAGGCTGTCGAGGTGATCGGCTCATCAAGCCCGCTCTACGAGGGGGCTCAGGCGTTGAAGGCCTCTGCGGCCACCAGCCTAAAACCGGCCGGACTGACCGTGTACGTGGCGGGTCCGGGTGGAGTTCTGGCCGACTTCGTGACCGCTTTCAGCGGCATCGACGGCATCCTGCTGTTCGTCGCCCTCGGGGTCGTGTTCGTCATCCTGCTGGTTGTCTACCGCAGCCCGATCCTGCCCATCACAGTGCTGTTCACGGCGGTCTTCGGCCTTGCCCTCGCCGCCTTGGTGATCTACCCCCTGGCCAAGAACGAGGTCATCGGCCTGAACGGCCAGAGCCAGGGGATCCTGTCGATCCTGGTCGTCGGCGCAGCCACGGACTACTCGTTGCTCCTTGTCTCCCGCTACCGGGAAGAGCTGCATGAGCACCCGAGCAAATGGGTCGCGATGGCAACGGCGTGGAAGGCCGCCTTCTCACCCATCGCGGCCAGTGCGGCAACCGTCATCCTCGGCCTGCTGTGCCTGCTCCTGTCCCAGCTCGGCAGCACGCGCGGCCTCGGGCCCATCGGCGCCCTGGGTATCGCGGGGGCGCTGGTGTCGGCGCTGACCTTCCTGCCGGCGGTTCTGCTGCTCTTCGGGCGGCGCATCTTCTGGCCGGTCATCCCCAGGGTCGACCATGTCCACGCAGAGGACTCGCTCGGGCGCCGGGGTATCTGGGGTCGCGTTGCCGCCATGGTGGGCCGTCACCCGCGTCGCACCTGGGTCCTGACGCTGGTGGGGCTGCTCGCCTGTGCCGCGTTCGTGCCGACCCTGCACGCCCAGGGAATCAGCCAGTCGCAGATCTTCCTGAACAAGGTTGACTCCGTCACTGGCCAGGAGGTCCTCGCGCGGCACTTCCCGGCCGGGTCCGGGTCTCCGGTGCAGATCATCACGCCCCAGACCAAGGCTGAGAAGGCTCTGGCCCAGACGAGATCCGTCGATGGCGTCGCCTCGGCGTTCGTGGGTGAGGTCCCGGGGGCTCCGCCGAAGGTCGTCGACGGAGACGTCCTGGTCCAGGCAACCCTCACCCCCGCCGCCGACACCCCGGCCGCCGAGGCCGTCGTGGAGAAGCTTCGCAGCTCGCTCGACTCGGTGGGCCCCGAGGTCCTGGTCGGCGGGAGCACCGCCGTCAACTTCGACGTCAGACAGGCCAGCGAGCGGGACCTTCGGGTCATCATCCCGGCGATCCTGGCCGTGGTGTTCCTGGTCCTGATGCTGTTGCTGCGGTCCCTGGTCGCACCGGTGATCCTGGTCGCCGCCAACGTCCTGTCGTTCGCGGCGACGCTTGGCGTGTCGGCGGTCGTCTTCAACCACGTCTTTCACTTCCCGGGGTCTGACCCGGCAACTCCGCTCTACGCCTTCGTCTTCCTGGTGGCACTGGGCATCGACTACTCGATCTTCCTGATGACCAGGGTTCGCGAGGAGTCGGCTGAGCGGGGCACGAGACCCGGAATCCTGGTGGCGCTGGCGGTGACCGGCGGGGTCATCACGAGCGCCGGGATCGTTCTGGCGGCGACGTTCTCGGCCCTGTCGCTTATCCCCTTGGTCTTCCTGGTGCAGATCGCGTTCATTGTTGCGTTCGGTGTGCTGATGGACACCACGGTGGTCCGCTCGCTGCTGGTGCCGGCGTTTGCCTATGACCTGGGTCGGCGGATCTGGTGGCCCAGCAGGCTGGACCAGAAGCCGCGGCCGGATGAGAACACCGTGCCCGTGAAGGTCGGGCAGGCTGAGAGCCCGTGATGTCAGGGATCTCACCCATGGACGCCGCCTCGATGACCCCCGTCTCCACGACCACCGTCGGTCTGGCCGGTTTCGGTTCGGCGGGCCAGGGCATCCACGCACCACTCCTGCTGCAGGCCGGTATGACGATAGCGGCGGTCTCGACTGCCAGTCCGGAGCGCACGGAGCAGGTCCGGGCCGAGGTGCCCGGCGCTCGGGTGGTCCCCGACCTTGACGCCCTGCTGACGGTGGGGGGTCTGGATCTGATCGTGCTCGCCACCCCCAGTGGCCTTCACGCAGCTCAGGCACGGCAGTGTGTCGACGCGGGGATCTCGGTCGTGGTCGACAAGCCCCTGGCCACCGACGCCGCACAGGCGTGGGGGGTTGTCGAGGCGGCCCGCGCCGCCGGCGTCGCCCTCACCGTCTTCCATAACCGCAGGTTCGACGCCGAGCATGTGAGCGCCCGGGAGACCGTCGCGTCGGGGCGGCTGGGTGAGGTGTTCCGTCACGAGTTCCGCTGGGAACGCTGGCGGCCCACGCCCAAGGACCGGTGGCGCGAGAATGCCTCGCCAGCCGCCGGCGGTGGCATCCTGCTCGACCTGCACAGTCACATGATCGATGCCGCAGTCGACCTTTTCGGCCCGGTTGCCTCGGTCTACGCCGAGGTCGCAGCCCGCAGCACGGCAGCCGAGGACGACGCGTTCCTGGCGTGCCGACATACCTCGGGGGTGGTCTCCCACCTCGGTGCGACATCCCTGTCCGCGGCGCCCGGACCACGGGTGCGGATCCTGGGGCGGGCCGGCGCCTTCCTGCTCGACGAGTTCGAGGATGACGGCCCTGGTATCTATCCCGATCTGGCCAACGCCGACGCGGCGCACTGCGGGTGGGTCTACCAGGGGGCCCTGCGGACTCCGGTGCCCCGGGCGGCCAGCGGGCAGGTGGACTTCTACCTCCAGGTAGGGAGCGCACTGGGCGCTGCGGATCCTCAGGGCGCCATGCCGGTTGACCCGTATGACGCGGTGCACACCCTGGCCGTCATCGATGCGGCCCGGCTCAGCGCCACGCAGGGAGTCGTGGTCCAGGTGGACACGCCGGGCCGGCGCTGAGCAGATGAGCGGCCTAGTAGCTCAGCAGCTTAGTAGCTGGGGAGAGCGCGTTTGAGCTGGCCGTGTGGCCAGATGCTGTCGGGCGTTCAGCGTTGGAGCGTTGGTGCTGTCGGGCTATAGCCGGCCGAGACGTCGCGTCTCAAGCCTTTCCTCCACGGCGCGGTCACCGTCGCGGCCAGGTTCGGCATCGAGAACAAGGTCAGGTGGGTGAGGTTGAATCCGGCCACCCGACCGGCCTCGGAGACCTCCATCTGGAACCGGG
>JBDTWH010000151.1:0-9208 GCA_040006795.1 Actinomycetota bacterium
GGCGGCACACCTCGATGCCGTCGATGCCCGGCAACATCAGGTCGAGCACGACGATGTCCGGTGGATCGCGTCGGGCCGCCGCAAGGGCCTGTTCCCCGTCTGCTGCCGTGGTGACCACGAACCCGTCATGCTCGAGGTAGCCGGCGACTGCCCGGACCAGACTGGGCTCGTCGTCCACGACCAGCGCCCGCAGGGGGGTGCTGGTCGTGGACGAGGGCGGCGGTGTCAGCGGGATCAGGAGTCCTCCATCGCGATGAACGCCCCGTGCCAGGTGTGGTACCAGATGGCCCCGGAGGACGCGTTGACCGACATCATCCCACTGACTTCGCCGTTGCGTCTGAGGTCGATGGTGAAGTAGCCGGGATAGGCGTCGATGCTGCCGATCGTGGTGCCGGTCCGGTTGGCGGCCAGCCACGTCGTGGCGATCCCCCGGGCCGTCGCGGCGTCAACCGCCACGCCCCGAGCTGCTCCGGGGACGCCGAGCGTGTGCATCCCGATCCGGGTGTTCCACATCATTGCCGGTCCCGGCTCGGTGCTCACCCCGCCGCCCTGCGGATCGACGATGACCTCTGTCGCCGGCTTCCCCGCAGCGTCCTTGAGCTCGACGTAGAAGCCGTTGTCGAACCGCATGACCTCTCCCGGGTGCAGGCCCAACGGTTTGGCGGCGGTCGCCGCCCTGGCCCTGGCCGCAGGTATGGATGACACCGCAACCCCGTCACCGGGCAGCCAGACCATGCCCATCGAGCCCATCGTCGAGCCGCCCATCATGCCCGCGTACGGTCCCTGGCCCTGGTCGCCCATCATGCCCTCGTACGGTCCCTGACCCTGGTCGCTCATCATGCCCTCGTATGGGCCCTGACGGTAACCGCCCATCATGGACGAACCGTATGAGGGGCCGCCAAGGGTGCCGACGGCCAGCGCCGCCGATGCGAACAGGGCGATCACCGCCGCCACCAGGGCCCCGACCAGTAGGGGGCGTCTCGTAACGCTCACCTCGTATCTCCCCGGGCTGCGAGGAGCGCTGCCCGCTGGGCCTGCCAGGTGTCCAGGTCGATCTCACCGCTGGCAAGCCGGAGGTCGAGGACCTCCAGCGGCGACTCGCCGGTCGTGCGGGTCGCTCCGCTGCTGCCGGCGGGCAGCAACCGCGTGACCAGCCACACGATCAGCCCCAGCAGGACGAGCCAGAACAAACCCATTGCAAGCCATCCCAGCGGACCCATGCCACCGCCATACCAACCCATCATCTCTAGCTCCTCCTTCGTATGCCCGGTTCTCTTGCTGTTAGTGCCATGGCGTCCGACCACAGCCTGTGTATCGCGTCGACCTTGACCAGTGCCGTGAGCAGGGATCAGGTGACGTTGAGCTGGGTGTACATCCCGGCGCCGTAGTGGCGGGCCAGGTTGCAGACCAGTTCGTAATGTCCGGGTGCCAGGGTCACGGTCACCCAGCCTGAGGCCCCGGGCGCGATCCCGTCGCCGGCGTCCGCACCGCCTGTCTTGGATGCCTCGCCGAGACTGCCCGCCTCATCGATCCTGGCTTCGCCACCGACTGGGCGAGTGCCGACGCTCTGAGAACCCGCAAGCGGCAGGATCACCATCTCATGGTCGATGCTGCCGTCGTTGGTCACCAAGAACGACACGGTCCCATGGGGCACGGTGGCGTGGTCCGCCCTCAGACCCATTGCGCCGCCGCCCATCATGCCGTTCCCCTGGCCGCCCATCATCGATCCACCCATGTTCGTCAGGGAGACGTTCACGAGAGTTCCGGGGAGCTTCGGCGCAGCCCGTGGTGGGCCGGAGAGAAATCCGCGGCCACCTGTGCCTGCGCCACCGCGCCCCCCGAACGGCCCCGAGGACGGGCCGCTGATCGCGCCGACGGCCACGGCTGTCGAGGCGACCAGGGCGACTATTGCCGCCACCAGAGCTCCGACCAGCAGGGGACGTCTGGCGGTACTCACTTCGGGACGTCCTGGACGCCCAGGAGAGCGGTCCGCTGGGCCTGCCAGGTAGCCAGATCCAGCTGCCCGTTGGCCAGTCGGCGGTCGAGGACGTCCAGTGTCGAGTCACCCGTGCTCCGGGCCGCACTGTTGCCGCTGCCGCTGTCGGGCAGCAACTTCACGACAAGCCACACGATCAGCCCGAGCAGGACGAGCCAGAACACGCCCATACCAAGCCATCCGAGCGAACCCATTCCGCCGCTGTTATTCCAGCCCATCATGATGAACTCCTTTTCCTTTGACCAGCCCGGTTGATCGGGCATAGGTCCACCCTCTCGCCCGGATGCTGCGGTCGTGGCGAGAAACCATGAAGAAACGATGTAGAAGCCGGGCTTCGTTACGCTGCCGACGGTGGCCGGCCGTGTTAGGTGGTCGCTGGTGGGTGACCCACCCATCATCGCGAGCATCTGTCGGCCACCGGTGCGGAAGAACCGCCACAGCAGGAGTGCGGCAAGGATTAGGAAGGCGGGCCAGGTAGAACACGCCGGTGATCACTGCGGTCATCTTCAGGCCGTAGTACTTGCGGTAGATGTTGAGGATCGGCAGGATCAGCAGGATCAGCAGGTCGGCGAAGATGAACGAGATCACCCCGCCGAAGCTGATCCCTCCGCTCCACAGCACCACAGCCAGGGGTACGTTGCCGATCGAGCACACTAGCTGAGGATGGCCACGATGGGGCCGATGATCGGGCCCCAGATCGCGGCGAGCACGATGATGATCGGGCCGCCGATGAACTAGGTCACGGTGAATGGCCAGCCAAGCAGCAGAAACATGATCACGCCGAGCTCGACGACCAGGTTGGTCGAGGCGATCTCGAACGCCATGGCCGCGGTGAAGCTCGCGCTCTTGCGCAGGGATCAGCCGAACCACCGTGGCGCGTCGTACTGGACGACTGCTGACGGAAAGAACCCCAGGACAAGGGCCCACAGGATCTCCCAGGTCATTGGCCCCGTCAGGCCAGTGCCCGTCCGAAGGCGTTCAAGTCGTGCAAACTCCCTCACGATTGCGTCAGCTTCCCCAGAGTAAGCCGGCCTCTTGGGCTCTTGGGGCGGCGTCGCCAGCTATGCCGCGGCGACGGAGCCCGGCGTTTGAGCACAGTTCGAGATCACGCTACCTATCGCGGCTCACCACCCTGAGCCGTCACGGTGGGCGTTCAGTTGAAAGGGCCCGGATCACGCCAGGCACCGCTTGACGGCCTCACCTCTGCGGACTGACCGCGCTTGCCTCCCATTCTCAGGCGTGCGCTCCGAGTTCGCCGGCTTCTTCATCGTTTCTCTATGTTCTCTCAGTCCAACCGACACTTCAGCGCGACAGGGTGGGAAGACACCAAAGGCCCCCTGACGGGAATGAAACCGTCACATGGGTCCTGCGCATCTGAGCACTTCACCGCAAACGAAAGGCATTGATCATGAAGCCAGTTCGCATTCTTCTAGCCACCGCTATGGCAGCCGGCACCGTTTTGCTGTCCGCAACCGCCGCCTCCGCTGCGACAACCCCCCCAGCGCCCACGTTTGGTCACCACGTCTCCAACTGTGCAAGGACGATGGGATTTTCAGGGGCGCACAACCCCTCGGTCATGCGCGGTGGCATGTCAGGGATGGATATGGCCATGACGGCTTCGCCCATTGCCTGACCGTCTCAGGGATGACTGTTTAGGAAGCGACCTCGCAGGGGGCAACGACAAGGGAACGGGTGGTGGAAATGACGGGCTTCCTCGCCCGCAACTGGGTGTTGGTTCTTGTTCTCGCAGGGATGGCGTTCATGCACTTCGGGATGCACCGCGGCCATGGAAAGTCCGGTCATGGCGGCGGGTGCGGCGGCGGTCGGGCCAAGGAACGCCACGAGCCAGCAGCGCCTGACCGGCACGAGTCCGACACCTCCCGTCGTCCGCAGGAATCGCACCCGGAAGTAGCCGTGGACTCCCGGTCGGGGAGTCCACAGGACACCCCGGTGCTCTCCGACTCCAGCGTCCAGGTCGAGGACGCGGCTCAAGAACAGCGTCCCCGCGGAGGCTGTTGCTGACGCTTCGCGGGGCTAAGCAGATGCCCGAGCGGAATATAGCCTCCTCGTCCGAGTTTCCGAGATGCCTCTGGTGGCCAACGCCAACCGGCTCCGCGGCTTCAAGCCCGGCGCCATCCCCGACAACGTCCGCGTACCCGCCACCGACCCGGTGGTGGAGGTCGGACGCGATCAAGAGAAGGAGCACGACATGTCCCAGGAATCCCCGAAGATGGTCGATCCGGTTTGCGGTATGAGCGTGGACCCGGCCACGGCCGCCGCGACCGTTGAGCACGAGGGCCAGACGTACTACTTCTGCGGAAAGGGATGCGCCAAGAGCTTCGCTGCCGACCCGGGCAAATACGTCAACGCCTCGGTGTCGTAGCGACCTCGCCGGGCATGGCTGCTTCATGCCCGGCGAGCACCCGGCCAGCCGAGAGGATGCCCGCGACGCCCGGGGTGTCCCCCGCGGATCGCGGGTTCAGACATGGTCACCAACCCCAACACCGGTGACCCCCTGCGTGCCTCGGCGAGGTGATCGTCACCCTCCCGGTCGGTCAGGCCCGCTCTCACCAGGGCGACCAGACACCATTCGCCGTACCAGTAGCTGGGCGACTTGCCCCCACCCTGAGGAGGACCCGATGACCTACAACGACTCTCCGTTGGGACTGCGGCCCAACGGCAGCGCCTTCGTGCGCAAGAGCTCAGCGGGGACGGCGGGACGGCCATCTGATGGTTCCTCGCCCCGCATTCGCCGGGCCGAACCGAGGCGGGGTTCGCGGCCGATCCCGGGACGGGTCCCCCTGTCGGCCGAGGCCCTGCTCACCGCAGCTCAGGAGGCGCCGCCGTTATCACCGCGGCCGCCACGCAGCCCGTCGACGACCCCCGCGGTGGCCACACCTAACACAATCTCGCACAGCCGCCCGCCGCGGCTTGCCCTGCGTTGCGGCTCCAAACCCGTAGAGATGAGCTCCTTCACGTGTCAGGCCCTCGCAGAGAGGGATCCTCAGACTCTGGGCGTCACCTACTGGTTTGACGCCGCGCCAAACGGCGCTCCCTACACCGTCCGGGTGCACCTCAGCGGACGAGTTCGAGAGCAACCGGAGCCCGGCCAGAGCGAGACGTTCACCGCCCTGGCCACCGTCGACGACGTCGTCCCCGGGAGCGGTCGCATCGCTGTCACGACCAGGATCCCCAACCTCCCGCACGGCACCTGGGACGTCACGGCCACTCCGGTGGAGCCAGCCCCGCAGCACTCAGGAGCCGACTGGGTGTCGGTCATCGACCCCCGGATGCCGAACGGTACGGCCGTCGGCACCACCGTTTTTGGGCCAGTGGTCGATGTCCTGGCACCCGGCGTGCGCCTCGGGGCCTGGCCGGTGCTGGTCGGCACCGGCACCGCCTTAGCATTGGTCATCCAGGGCCTGCTGGCCTCGCGCCTCGGGCTTCCCATACCGCGGCTGCTTGCCCTTTCTCTGGTGACATGTCTCCTTGGACTGCTGGGTGCCAAGACGTACTACCTCGCCACGCACCGGAAGGAGCGTCGGACCTTTCTGACGCCCGGCATGTCGATTCAGGGCTTCGTGCTGGTCGCGGTCGCCACGTTGCTCGGTGGCTCCTTGCTGCTGGGGTTGTCGCCGGGCCTGGTGCTCGACTCGACGGCGCCAGGCCTGCTGTTAGGCATGATGGTGGGGCGCTTCGGCTGTCTGCTGGGCGGGTGCTGCGCGGGCCGCCCCACCAGTTCACGCTGGGGCGTCTGGTCCTCGGACCGGCGCCTTGGTGTCCGCCGTATCCCAGTGCAGCTGTTGGAGTCCTCGCTGTCCGGGGTCGTCGGCGCTGTGGCCCTCGCGGCGGTCCTGCTGGTCGGAACCAGCGCCGGGGGTCTGGTCTTCGTGGCCGGGATCGCCGCGTACACAGCCGGACGGCAGCTGCTCTTCCCGCTGCGGGGGATCCCGAGAACGACCGCCCACGGGCCGATGGTCATGCTGGGCTCCGCTTCGCTCGTGGCACTGGCGGCCGTTGCGGCGCTGGTGATGCGCTGACCTCCAGCCCGCACTGCTCCACGCCGGGAGATCTTCTCGACTTGCGCGGGTGCGGGCATCTACATCGTTTCTTCGTGGTTCCTCGACGCGATCGCAGCACGCGGGCGCCAGTGTGGAAGTAGCCCGGAGGAACCGGGCAGACGACAAAGGAGTTCACGATGATGGGTTGGTATGGCGGCGGCGGAATGGGCTCGTTCGGATTTGTTGGCGTGGGCGTGTTCTGGCTCGTCTTGATCTTGCTGGTCATCTGGCTGGTGGTGCGTCTGCTGCCCGGCAGCGGCAGCGCAACGACCCGCAGTACGGAGTCGGCGCTGGAGATCCTCGACCGCCGCCTGGCTAACGGGCAGATCGACGTTGAGCCATGGCAGGCCCAGCGGGCCGCCATCCTCACCGCCCGTGGAGACCGGAAATGAGCGCCGTGAGACGTCCCCTGATGTTCGGCGCGTTGGCCGCGGCGGTGATCGCCCTGGTCGCCAGTGCATCAGTGGCGGTCGGCGCCATCGGCGCTGCTCCTGGACCCTCCAGTCCGCGTGGCGGGGTGAGCCGTGGCGGCTTCGGATTCGTACCCAGCTCCTCGCGGCCGGCGCCGAGCCTTCCCGGAACTGTGGTGAACGTTGCGCTGACGAATATGGGTGGACAAGGGAGGGGTCAGGGCGGCGGCATGATGAACGGCGGTGGTATGCGTTTGAGCGCGGACCACGCGACAGCCCCCCATGGGACCGTGTCTTTCCTGGTGACCAACTCCGGGAGCATCAAACACGAGATGGTCATTCTCCCGCTTCTCAGCTCTGCAGGTGTCGGTGCTCGCCCGATCGGCGCAGGCGCCAGGGTCGATGAGAAGGGCAGCCTCGGCGAGGCATCCAAGACCAGTGGTGCCGGAGCCGGCGAGGGAATCATGCCGGGCGCCTCAGGCTGGGTGACTGTGAACCTGGCACCCGGGCAATACGAACTGGTCTGCAACCTCGCCGGCCACTACACCGCCGGAATGTACACCCAGATCACCGTCACCTAATGCTCACAACCGCTCCACGTCCGGGCGCGGACGCCGATTTCGGCGCGTTCCGCCAACTGTAAGACAAGCTCGGAGAGGACCCTGAAAATGGCAAGACTAAGTGCCTTTGCAGAAACGAACCTAAATAACCAAGGCTTTGACAAGCTTGATAAAGATGCTAAAGCACGTATCGCGTTACCGCTACGGTTCACACCCGCTGTAGGCACCACCTTGATTGTGATCGGACTAATCTTTCAGTCACCGATGTGGCTTGGGTCAATGGCACTTGTTGCTCTCAGCGGAGCGCTACTTCCTGACGCCATGATTATTGATCTGGTTTACAATTTCAGCATTCGGCATCTAGTTCACGCCCCAGCCCTGCCGTCAACACCAAGGCCACGACAGTTTTCCTACATTCTCTCTGCTGTCGTGTTGTTGGCTTCAGCCGTTTCCTTCCAGTACGGACTCTCGGTGCTTGGTTTAGTCCTGGGAGGACTTGTCGTCGCGGGAGGCACAATCCTGACCACCACGCTTTGGTGCCTTGGATCGTGGTATTACAGGATGATCTTCCGGCATGGAGCGGAACCGAGTGGGATCTACGCAGAATTTCGCCCTGTGGACGAGGATGGACTGCGGTCGTCATCGTTGCCCACGACTCATGGGACTCGTGACAAGATCACCTCGTAATCGGGGGCTATCACCTCGTATAAGGCATCCGGCTATTAGGCAGAAGGTTCTCCACTATGGGTTCAGGCGCAATGCTTGTCTGGTTCGTGTTCTCGGGTCTGTCGGTCGCGTTCATCAGCATCGATATCCGCAGCACGCCAGCGCATCCGGTCATCAAGTTGGCCTTCGTCATCCTCGCCCTGTTTACTGGCCCGTTCGCTGCCATATTCTATGTTCTTGGATGCCGTGAGCCGCTCAACAAGACACACGAAGACTTTGTATCCGCTCGCTGGAAGCAAGTACTCGGGTCCACGATGCACTGTGCGGCCGGAGACGGCGTCGGCATCATTGTCGGTGCAGCTCTGGCGGCTCAGTGGGGTCTTCCCTCATGGGCCGATTTCTCCCTCGAGTACATCCTAGGTTTCGGGTTTGGCTGGGCGATCTTCCAGGCATTTGCCATGCGTGAGATGGCGGGAGGAAACTATCTACGCTCTCTGCGGCAGACGTTCTTGCCCGAGCTCCTCTCCATGAACCTGCTGATGACGGGCATGGTGATAACCCGGGGCATCCTCATGCCACAGATCGAGGGGAGCACCGACCCGCTGACTGTCGGCTTCTGGTTCGTGTTGTCGATGGCCCTCATCGTCGGATTCGTTCTCGCCTATCCGATGAACTGGTGGCTGGTCGCCAATGGCCTCAAGCACGGCATGATTACTGTCCGGCCCGTCAACCAGCCCGCCGTCCAGCACTCGAAAGTAGCGGCGGAGGAGGGACCATCTCACGGGCGGCCACTGCCCGATCACGACCATTCTGCCGCCGGAACAACTGGCCCTACGATCGCCGCGAAAGCTGCCATGACAATTCTTTCGATTGTATGTCTGGCCCTGGGTATCGCGCTGGCAGGCTGGCTCGGTGGTTGAGGGGCCCAAAGGGCCTGCTACGGGCCGGGTGTTACAGACCGGGTGCGCCGTAGAGGGGGAACCAGCGGGACGGGTCCGGTTCCATTCGCAGGTCGGAGCCGAGGACGGCACTCACTTGCAGTTCCCGGGCGTTGTCCCGGCGTTTGTCTTCCAGGGGCGCGAAGGGGTACCAGGTGCCCCGTTTATACAGGTACACCAGCGCCAACGGCCGGGGGCCGCCGGTGAAGCAGATCACGGTGCACAGCAGTGCCGACCCGAAGCCTGCCTCGAGCAGCCCGGAGTTAACGGCGTGCAGGTCGGTGACCAATGACTCCAGGTCCGGTGGTTTGGTGCGGCGTACCAGCCAGGTGAAGCCGTAGTCGTCGGTCTGCTCTGTGTAGCGGCCGCCGTCCAATGCCAGCAGCTGCTCCACCTGGGCGCGCATACCTGCGAAGGGCGCGCCCTCGGCCGCCTTGAAGCAGACCGCCCCGATTCCGGTTGGCTGCAGGTCGGACGCCACCTGAAGCGTCACGGCGGCCGCGGGCAGCGCGAACAGCTGGTCCAGGTTGGGTGGCACCGGTTTGCTGCGGCCCAGCAGCTTGTCCAGGAAGCCCAT
>JBDTWH010000152.1:0-21746 GCA_040006795.1 Actinomycetota bacterium
TCTTCACCCAGTCGGACTCCCCGCGGGGCGAGACAACGAAAAGCGAGCCGTCGAGCTCCAACGGAATCACCGGGACACGTTGCGGGTCAACGGCATTGCGACGTGCGACCTCCAGGGTGTGCACGTCCCACAGGGTGCTGTACATGGCCAGCTTGTTGAAGATCCTGCTGATCCTGGCCTGTGGCTTCGCGTTGAGCATGGCGCAATCCTGCCCTACCGCAGACGTTATCGTTACCCTATTGAGGTAAGCGCTTTACCCGGATGGGCGGTTCGGGTATGCCTTCGGGTGCTCTGATCCCTGCGATTGGCTCGCGTAAGCGGTGCAGGATCACCTAGCCAGGGGACCTGCCGACCGGGATACGGTCCTTGGTCTGCCACTGGGCCGGGGTCAGCGCCCGACCCTGGTCAGCAAGGGCACGCAGGACCTCGATCGAGCCGGCCGGGGCGGGAGGGCCACTGAAGCCGATGTAGGCGACCTCGCCCGGGGCGGGCTCCCAGGCCAGGGTCCCGTTGCGGCCCTTCGCCTCGGCATAGACCGCCGGCCTGCCGCGAACCAACCCTGCAGGCTCGGCGCGGGCCTCGAGCACCTGGCTCTCGAACGACGCTCCCTGCAGGACTCCGGTGTAGAGGAGCCCATCCCCGAGCTCGCTGCGCTGCCCCAGGTCCGCTGTGCCGTAACGCATCTCGTGGACAACGGTGGGGCGGTAGGGGATGGTGGCCGCGGTGGCGAAGCCGTTCGAGGCCGCCAGGTGTGGCTCACCCCTCTCGATCCGGATGCTCATCGCGAGGTCGGCAAGCCTGGCCTGCCCGAGATCCCCGACGATCTGGGCGTGCAAGCCGGCCAGCGGCCAGACCAACAGCTGCGCGCCTGCGTTCCAGACCCCTCCCGGCGGCCTGGAAGCCGGGCTTCCGACCTTCGCGCGGTCGACGGGAAACGTCACGACGGCACTGTTGACACCAAACCTGCCACCGGGGCCCCTGATGATCACCGACCAGGGTCCGCCGGGCGCTTCGCAGTCCCAGCGCTCGAGTGCCCATGCGGGCACCCGGAGGTGACTCCCGAGAGCCAGACCCCCCACATCCGACCGGCATCGCGCGGGCGAACCCGATGCGGCCCGGCTGCGCAGCTGGGGGGTCGTTGCGAGGTCGGGCGCATCGGCGAAGTCAGGCCCGCTGGCCAGGTTGAGCACATCGGTCGGGTCTGGCCCGCTGACGAGGTCAGGCGCCCTGGTCGGGGTAACGCCTGTCAGAGGAACACGTCTGGCGTCTGAGCCGGCCAGCTGCCCGAGCAGCACCGCCACCAGGACAGCGCCGACCAGCAGTGCGACGAAGGTCAGCCCCGACGAGCGCCTCGGTGCTGAGCCGGGGCGCTCGACCTCAGTCGGATCGTGCACAACTCCAGTCTGGACCCGTGCGCCCGCTCAGGCGCCCGGGACTCAGGACAAGCCGACCACGTTGCCGTCCTCGTCGATGTCGATCCGCTCGGCGCCCGGGTGCTTTGGCAGGCCGGGCATCGTGCGCATCTCGCCACAGATGGCGTAGACGTAGCCGGCGCCGACAGCAGCCCGGACCGCTCGGACCGGCATCCGCCAGCCGGTGGGGGCGCCACGCAGGGTCGGGTCGGAGGAGAGGGACAGATGGGTCTTGGCGATGACGACCGGGAACTCCCCGTAGCCCAGAATCTCGAACCGTTTGAGCTGCTTGGCCACCGCCGGCGTCAGGTCGATGCCGTCGGCGCCGTAGATCTCTTTGGCGATCTTCTCGATCTTGTCGACGAGCGGCAGGTCCAGGTTGTAGAGGTGGTGGAACGAGTTCGGCTCGCTGGCTGCCTCGATGACCAGATTCGCCAGGTCCACGGCGCCCTTCCCCCCGTCGGCGACATGCCGGGTGACGGCCACCCGGACGCCGGCCTCGGCCGCGATCTGCCGGATGGCGTCGAGCTCCGACTCGTGGTCGGTGGGGAAGGCGTTGATGGCCACCACCGGTGACACGCCGAAGTGCTTCACGATCTCGATGTGGCGCTGCAGGTTGGCCGCGCCAAGACGGACGTCGTCAGGGTTCTCCTCGAGCATCTCCGGGGGGAGCGGACGGCCGGCGACGACCTGGTAGCGACCGGAGTGAGTCTTCAGCGCGCGCACCGTGACGACGAGTACTGCCGCATCCGGAGTCAGGCCTGACGCCCGGCACTTCACGTTGAAGAAGCGCTCTGCGCCCATGTCGGAACCGAATCCGGCCTCGGTCAGGAGGTAGTCCGACGTGCGGATGCCCAGCAGGTCTGCGACGACCGAGGAGTTGCCGGTGGCGATGTTGCCGAAGGGCCCGGCGTGGATCAGGGCCGGCGTGTGCTCCAACGTCTGCAGGAGGTTGGGCTTGATCGCGTCCCGCATCATGACGGTCATGGCTCCGGCGGCCTTGAGGTCCTCCGCAGTGACCGGCCTGCCGGCGTAGGTGTAACCCACCACGATCCGGCCGAGGCGCACCCGAAGGTCCTGCAAGGACGTTGCCAGCGACAGGATCACCATCACCTCGCTCGCGGCGGTGATGTCGAACCCGGCCTGCCGGGGCACGCCGTCCATCCGTTCGCCGAGCCCCACGACGATGTTGCGCAGGGCCCGGTCGTTGACGTCCAGCACCCGGCGCCAGGCGATCGTCCGCGGGTCGATGTCGAGATCGTTGCCGTGGTGCAGGTGGTTGTCGACCATGGCCGCGAGCAGGTTGTGCGCTGAGGTTACGGCGTGGAAGTCGCCTGTCAGGTGCAGGTTCACGGCTTCCATCGGCACGACCTGGCTGTAGCCGGCTCCGGCCGCGCCACCCTTGATGCCGAATGTCGGGCCGAGCGACGGCTGGCGCAGGGAGAGCATCGACCGGTGGCCGAGCGTCGCAAGGCCCTGGGCAAGCCCGATCGACGTGGTCGTCTTGCCCTCACCCAGAGGGGTGGGCGTCACCGCAGTGATGACGATGTATTTGGCTGGGGGCTGGTCGGAGAGTGCGGCGGCTGCTGTGGGAGTGACCTTGGCGATGTATGGGCCGTACAGCTCCAGGTGCTCGGCTGTGATGCCAGCCGAGGCTGCGACCTCCTCGATCGGCAGTAGATGGGCGGCGTGGCCGATTTCGAGGTCGCTCAGGATTTTGTCCATGCGTACAGCATGACAGTCATTCTTGTACTCGCTGACCACAGAGTGGACAGCGCCAGTTCGCAGGGGCGACCGGCGAAAGAGCCATCTTGAGGGGGACATTCGGTCGTCGCGGCGGATAGTGTCGCCACATGATCAGCCTGCCCCGAGCGCTCCAGGCGGCAGTCGATGACCCGCTCGAGCTTGAGTCGATTGTCGCGGTCCTGTCTGCCCGGTTCGATGTGGCGACTGGCTCGAGACGACTGGTTCGCCGCCGGCGGCTCGACACCTTTGACGATCGGCTGCGCGCGGCGGGGCTCACGCTCGAGCATCGGCTCATTGCAGTGCGAGACCGGGGAGCGCGAGATGTGACGGAGCAGCTCGTGCTTGGACGACCTGCCGGGTTGGCCCCGCTGGCAGTGCCGGTGGCGGACCTCCGGTGGCCCGCGCTTGCAGATGCCCTGCCGCTCGGTCCGGTCCGGGACGCCGTAGCTCCCGTGATCGGGGTTCGCGCCCTGATGGTGGGTTCCGATGAGCGTCGGCGTATGCGGTGGTTGGAGCTGCGTAACTCGGATGGGAAGATCGTGGCACGTGTTGAGGTGGATGAGCCGGCCTCTCCCTCGGCGCCGGCCAAGCCTGCCCGGCTGACCGTGCACGGGTTGCGCGGCTACGACGACCAGGCACGACGGGCCGACGCACTGCTGTGCAGTCTCGGTCTTCGCGCCGTTGACCACCGTGACATCAGCGGGTCCGCCCCGGAGCCGCAGATGCCGGTCACAGACCGTGCGGTCGACGCGCGGGTGCTCCTGGCCACGGCACTGAACGGCTTCCTCGTGACCATGCGCCGGAACCTTCCCGGTCTGCTCGATGATGTGGACACCGAGTTTCTGCACGACTTCCGGGTCGCCGTACGCCGGTCCCGGGCCACACTCAAGCTGGGGCGGCCCGTGCTGCCCGACGTGATGCGGAGCCGCTGGGAACCGGCATTCAAGTCTTTGGGTGACCTGACGACACCGGTCCGCGACCTCGACGTCTACGAGCTGGACCTGCCTGTGATGAGCCGCTGGCTGGTGACCGCGGACCCCGCGGATCTGGACCCTCTCGCGGCCCATCTGCGCAGCCGGCGGATGGTTGCACGCAAGGCGCTGGTCCGATCGCTGAGGTCCGCGAGATTTGGGCGGCTGGTCATGGGGTGGGGTGAGGAGCTGGCAGGGCTCCTGGACTCGCCGGCCCAGGAGGACCGTGAACAGCAGCCGGCCGGCGGGTTCGCGGACCAGACCATCGCGCGGGCACACCGGCGGGTGGCTCGCGACGGTGCCCTCATCGGGGCGCAGTCACCTGCCGAGGACCTTCACGGGCTGAGGAAACGATGCAAGGAGCTGCGCTATGCGCTGGAGGTCTTTGCGCCGATGATCGACGACGCCGCCCGCGGCCGGGCGGTTGCCGACCTGAAGGATCTGCAGGACGTCCTTGGCCGCTTCCAGGACTCGGAGGTGCAGCGCAGGGCGCTGCGCGGGTTCGCCGAGGAGATGATGGCGCAAGGGACCACCGCGGGGGCGATGCTGGCCATGGGTGAGCTGATCGGGCACCTCGACGTCGAGCAGGAACGGGCCCGACGGGCGTTCGACGTGGCCTTCGCGCGCTTTGGGCGGCGGTCGAGGCTCCAGCTGATGCACCGGCCGGGGGGCGGGCGGTGAAGGTCCTCGCGACATACAACATCAAGGGTGGCGTCGGGAAGACGTCCACGGCGGTCAACCTGGCCTACCTCGCCGCACGTGAGGGCCGGCGCACCCTGTTGTGGGATCTCGATCCGCAGGCCGCCGCCACGTACATGTTCCGGGTCCGGCCGAGAGTCAAGGGAGGGGGCCACGCCCTTGTGACTCGCAGGCGGCCGATCGAGGCGGCGCTGAAGGCAACGGACTTCGACAACCTGGACCTGCTTCCCGCCGACTTCAGCTATCGGAACATGGACCTCGACCTCGACGACACCAAGAAGCGAACCCGACGCCTCGGCCAGCTGCTGGACACCGTGGCCGGCGAGTACGACATGGTCTTTCTGGACTGCCCGCCAAGCATCTCGCTCGTCTCCGAGAATGTCTTGCATGCCTCCGACACGCTCCTGGTGCCGCTGATCCCGGCGACACTCTCGCTGCGCACCCTTGACCAGCTGAACCGTTTCGTGGCGGACTCTGAGGGCAGTCGGCCCGAGGTCGTCGCCTTCTTCTCGATGGCAGACCGACGCAAGCGCCTGCACCGCGAGGTGATAGAAGCGATTGCGCGGGACCGCACCAGGGTCGCCGAGACGGTGATCCCGGCGCTGTCGATCATTGAGCAGATGGCCGAGCGCAGGGCGCCCGTCCCGGCCTTCGCGCCAACCAGCCGGGCGGCCCGGTGCTACGAGCAGCTGTGGGCAGAAGTACGTCCCCGGTAGAGGGCGTCTAGGCGTCTTGGAGGCGTTCGTGAAGCTCGACGTTGACGTATCGCCGGACCAGCAGAGGGACGAAAGAACGGACTGTGGCCTCGTCGAACTGGGCTGCCACCCGGTTCAGGCACTCGTCCACCGCCTGCGGATCCAGCTGTTTGTCGAACTCCTTGTGAACGGTGTGAACGACATCGTGCAGGTCCGGGTTGATCGCGGGTTGATCTTGGCGGGCATCAGACATCGTTGAACTCAGCCATGACTCGAACCTAGTCCTGGCGGACTACCGCTGCCACATCAGCCTGTGCCGCTGCCCTGAATCTCACTGGCCCCCTTCAGTGTGTAACGATCGAAGGTGACGAAGGGAGTGGGAATGTTCTGGCGCGGCAGGCAGATGTACCGGCGGCTGTCCGAGGACGTCTGCGCGGCCGGGGTGATGGCCGGAACGGCTGACCCCCGGCTCGTGACCGAGCAGGACCTGGCCGGGCTGCCGGCCACGGTGCAGCGATACCTGCATGCCATGGGCGTGGTTAACCGGGAGCGTGACTGGTCGTTCCAGGCGCACATCACCGGACGGTTCAGGTTGAAGGGGCAGGGATCCTGGATGCCGGCCGAGGTCTGGCAGTACAACAGTGCGCTCCAGGTCGCCCGCATCTTTCACATGCGAGTCGACTTCGCCTCGGTCGTGCCGATGGTGGGCCGGGACACCTACATCGGCGGCAAGGGGGTCATGCACGGCAAGCTGCTCAACCTGATCACCGTGGCGCGCTCGTCGGGTCCTGAGACGGACATGAGCGAGCTGGTCACCTACCTGAACGACGCGGTGCTGATGGCGCCCTCGATGCTCCTGCAGCCGAATACCTCGTTCGCGGCGGTGGACGACGAGTCGTTCGACGTCACCCTCGTCGACTGCGGCCGGGAGGTGACTGCGCGAGTCTTCCTGAACGCGGACGGGCGGCCTCTCAGCTTCAGCACCACCGATCGGTACGCAGACCTTCCCGGCGGCCTGGTCCGGGCGGAGTGGACCACGCCCATCGAGGGCTGGCAACCTGATGGTGACCGGTTCATCTTCACCCGTGGCAGGGCAGTCTGGAACCTGCCAGCCGGACCGCTGAGCTATCTGGACTTCAGCATTGCGCCGGGCAGTGTCCGCCGCAACATCGCACCCGCCGACATCTCGCCGGCCACCCCCTGACCGTTCAGCGGGGTGGTCTCTTTCGATCCCCTTTGGATCTCCTGCCTGCAACGTCAATGCCGCGGGTATCCGGTTTGTGTCTTGGTTCGATGAGTGTCAATATTGAAGTATGTCGAAACAAAGCCTGCCGCTGGTGCTGACCGAGCCGTGTTGCACCCCGCTGGTACGCGAGCCGCTCACCGAGGACTTTGCCGCTGATCTGGCCCGTATGTTCAGGGCACTGGGTGACCCGGTGCGCCTTCAGCTGCTCAGCCGGGTGGCCAGCCACGCCGGGGGAGAGGCCTGCGTCTGCGACTTGTCCGTCGGGCTCGACCTGACCCAGCCGACGATCTCCCACCACCTCAAGGTGCTGCGCCAGGCCGGGCTTCTCGAGTGTGAGCGACGCGGAACCTGGGTCTACTACTGGGTCGTGCCTGCGGCGCTTGCCCGGCTGTCCTCGGTGCTGGGCTCGACCGACGTCTCCCCCTCGGTGCTGGGCCCGCCAGCTGCCGCAGCTTCCCAGACCTGCGTGACCGCGCCGGAGGTGCTGGCGTGAGCGTGCCGGTGAACACCCCTGCAGCTGGTCGACAGCATGCCGGACCCGTCGTCGGCAAGCTGTCCACGCTCGACCGGTTCCTGCCCGTGTGGATCGGCGTGGCCATGCTGGCCGGACTGCTGCTCGGCCGGGGCGTGCCCGGGCTGGAAGGTGTGCTCCAGGGGGTCCAGGTCGACGGCATCAGCCTGCCGATCGCGATCGGGCTGCTGGTGATGATGTATCCGGTCCTGGCCAAGGTCCGTTACGACCGGCTGGACTCGGTGACCGGGGACCGGCGGCTCCTGGTCAGCTCGCTGCTGCTCAACTGGGTGATCGGCCCGGCGCTGATGTTCACCCTCGCCTGGGTCTTCCTGCCGGATCTGCCGGCATACCGCACCGGCCTGATCATCGTGGGCCTTGCCCGGTGCATCGCCATGGTGATCATCTGGAACGACCTTGCCTGTGGCGACCGCGAGGCCGCCGCGGTCCTGGTGGCGCTCAACTCGGTCTTCCAGGTGGTCGCCTTCGCCGCACTGGGCTGGTTCTACCTCAGCGTCCTGCCGGGCTGGCTTGGCCTGGACCAGACCGGGATCGACGCCTCGACCTGGGACATCGCCAAGAGCGTGCTGACCTTCCTCGGCATACCCCTGCTTGCCGGGTTCCTGTCCAGGCGCATCGGCGAGAAGGCGAGGGGCCGCACCTGGTACGAGGAGCGTTTCATCCCGCGGGTCGCGCCGTTCGCGCTGTATGGCCTGCTGTTCACCATCGTGGTGCTGTTTGCCCTGCAAGGACACGCGATCACCAGCAACCCCCTGGACGTAGCGCGGATCGCCCTGCCGTTGCTGGTCTACTTCGCGGTGATGTGGGGCGGCGGGTACGCCCTTGGCGCCGGGCTCGGACTCGGCTACGAGCGGACGACGACCCTGGCGTTCACGGCCGCGGGCAACAACTTCGAGCTGGCCATCGCCGTCGCGATAGCCACGTTCGGGGTGACCTCCGGGCAGGCGCTCGCCGGGGTCGTCGGCCCTCTCATCGAGGTGCCGGTACTCGTGGGCCTGGTCTACGTCAGCCTTGCCCTACGCACACGATTCACCGCGGTAGCCCGATGACCCCAACCGACAAGGAGCGCTCTGTGCCCACCCCACCTGGCACTCGTCCAGCCGACCGGCCCAGCGTCCTGTTCGTCTGCGTGCACAATGCCGGCCGCTCCCAGATGGCCGCGGGCTTTCTGGCCCATCTTGGCGCCGGGCAGGTAGAGGTCCGCTCCGCGGGGAGCCTCCCGGGTGACCAGGTGAACCCGTCCGCCGTTGCCGTGATGGCCGAGGTGGGCATCGACATCTCGGCGCAGACCCCGAAGATCCTGACCACAGACGCCGTGGAGGCCTCCGACGTGGTCATCACCATGGGGTGCGGCGACGCCTGCCCGATCTTCCCCGGCAAGCGGTACCTCGACTGGGATCTCGAGGACCCTGCCGGTCACGGCGTCGAGGCCGTGCGCCCCATCCGGGACGAGATCAAGGCCAGGGTGCAGACCCTGCTGACCGAGCTCCTGCCCGACCAGGACGCAGTAGGCGGCAGGCCGGCCATGAGCGATTCGTCGTACCGAGGAGGAGACAGGCTATGAGCGCATCTGAGGACATCCGGGAAATCGTCCGCCGGCGTTACGCCGAAGCGGCGACCCGATCCGCGGCCGGGGAGCATGAAGGAGCCCACGTGGTGGAGACGTCGTGTTGTGGTGCAGGCACGATGACTTCGACCGACCTGTTGGCCCCTGAGGTCGAGGCTTCGTGCTGCGGCCCGGCACCGGTCTCGCTGACTGACAAGCAGGGTCGGATCGTGTTTGGCGCCGAGCTCTACGGTGCTGAGGCGGAGGGGGCCACGGGCGAGGCGGTGGCGGCCTCGCTCGGCTGTGGAGTGCCGACCGCCGTCGCGGACCTGCACCCCGGTGAGGTGGTCCTCGACCTTGGATCCGGTGCCGGCGCAGACGTCCTCATCTCGGCCCGCCGGGTTGCGCCCGGAGGGCGGGCGATCGGTCTGGATATGACGGACGAGATGCTCGAGCTGGCCCGGCGCAACGCAGCTCTTGCCGGGGTGGAGAACGCGGAGTTCCTCAAGGGATACCTGGAGGACATCCCGCTGCCGGACGCGAGCGTCGACGTGGTGATCTCGAACTGCGTCATCAACCTCGCGGCCGACAAGCTCCTGGTCCTCGCCGAAGCCGCCAGGGTGTTGCGTCCGGGTGGGCGGCTCGCTTTCTCCGATGTCATCGCGGACGAGGACATGGACGAGGAGACGAAGGCCGATATGACCGAGTGGACCGGCTGCATCGCCGGCGCTCTCACAGAAGCCGAGTTCACCCGGGCCCTTACCGCCGCGGGGTTCACCGGCATTGAGATCCGCATGACCCATCGAGTGCACAACCACGCGCAGTCCGCGATCATTCGCGCCTCCTGCTGACGCCGGGACCACCAGGTGCATCCGACAAGGACGCCTTGGAAGCCCTAGCCGAACCGGGTCACCCTGACCACTAGACCGAGTCAGGTCCTGCGGCGCCTGCTCGAGTCCCTCGCCGCACTGGAGCGCTCACCTCTGGTCCGCGGGAATCTCGTAGAGCTCGATCGTTGGGCCGCTGAGCCCATCGCCGGCGAGATGTGTCGCATAACCCAGGTCATTCCAGATGTTGGGGATCTCCAGGAAAGTCGGGTCGCTGCGCGTCAGTGGATCGAAAGTAGTCAGCAGCGGGAACTGCTTGCTCAACCGGGAGTAGAAGCTGTGGGCGGAGACGTAACTGGGATCTGCTTCGAATCGTCCCCTGATGTCGCTGCTGAGAACCACATACCGGATTCCCGAGCTGCCAGCGACGCTGCTTTTGAGCACCAGTCGACTGTCAATGACCTCGAAAGCGCTGAAGACCACGTGTGGGTGACCGGGAAGTAAGGGCGTGTATCCCTCGGAGACTGAGTTGGTCTTATCCACGCCATGGGAAGCGAAATACGCCTTTCCCACTGCCCGGGTGTCCTGGGCAAGGTAACCAGCGGTTGCAGCGACTGACCCCGCAAGGAGGTTCGCGGCCATCACCGCGCCGAGGCCGACGGCGC
This sequence comes from Actinomycetota bacterium, assembly GCA_040006795.1. Taxonomy (GTDB): domain Bacteria; phylum Actinomycetota; class Actinomycetes; order Actinomycetales; family Dermatophilaceae; genus UBA4719. The sequence continues at coordinate 10,340 of JBDTWH010000152.1, forward strand.
CCCATCGCACCCAGTGCGATGAGCCCCTTTCGACAAGAAAGCGGAAGGAGTAGTAAGCCCCGATCGGAGCAAGCAGGAGAGGCGTGAGGTACATCGGCAGAGCCCACCGTGACCAGTGCAGCGGGATGTCGCTGAGGATCAACCAGTAGATCGCGCCCAACCACAGGGGTATGGACTGGACGAGTCGCAGGCGAACTGTCCACACCACCCCCAGCACGAAGCACAACAGCAAGATGACTCCGGCGGTGTTCGCGAACGTCTCGGCGTAGAAGCCCAGGTTTCCGGTCCACCCCAGACCGGCCGATCCCAACGGAGGGCTACCGCTCGCCTGACCCGTCAACATAGACCACGTCTGCGGGTAGTTCGTGAAGAGGACCGGTGAGATCACGAAGAGAAATCCGACGACGGCCGCCAGCGCGCCGGCACCATGCGCCAGGAGACGACGCCAGGCTCGATCGGGGACGGCACGGATGATCACCGTGATCGCGATCATGATCGAGCCCAGGGCTCCCGGGTACTTGATGGCGATGGAGACGGACACGCCGAGGCAGGCCAGAAGCAGGTTGCCCCACGAGGGCGAGTCCAGATACCTCATACATCCGAGAATGACGATCATCAGGGTAAGGGTCAGTGGCACATCCGGAGTCGCCAGATGCGAGTGGTCAACGTAGGTCGGGAAGAATGCCACGACGAACGCCGTCAGGACCCCGATCGCGGGAGTGAATCGCTTGCCGATCAGCCAGGCGACCACAATCATGGCGATGCCGAAGCAAGCGGTGACTGCTCGGGAGATCAAGATGAACGGTGCCGGGCTTGCTGCGTACAGGGATGCAGGGGAAGAGCCATGGAGAATATGCCCGTAGGCCATGTAGGCGAGATAGCCGAGCTTCATCTCGACGTGGTCGGGTCGGTAGAAGGACGTCGGCTCGAACGAATGCCGTTTCACCATGTCGATCGCACCATCGACGATCACAGGCTCGTCCGGGTGAAACTCCAGGGGCAATCCCCACGTGCAGCCCAGGAGCCGTACCAAGGCACCGCCCACGATAATCACTGTAAGAGCAGCTGACACCCAGCTCAGTGGCAGGACTGGTAGCCAATGTGGCCAAGACCGTACCCGGTCGCCTACAGCTGCAACTGTGCTCCGACGCGATACGAGGGTGAAGCGCGGCAAAAGCAGCTCCTTCCGAGAATGACTTGTCCAGCCCCGTCGAGAGCAGAATGCAGAAAACAGGATTACCTCGGGCCCTAATCCTCGAACGGCCCGTCGCGGAATCCGATCGGAATATTACACCAGTTGTGCGCGCAGCCCCTCGCGTATCCAGACGTGCGCGCCACCTCTGCCACTGGGTGGTCCCGCTCGTCGCGGGACCCAGCCAAGCTGAGGCGAACCGGACTCAGGGGTTCAGCTCGCTGAGAACTGCGGGTGCCGCTGCGTGATCCTCGTTGGCGAAGACGTCGGCCCGGACCTTTCCGCGCTCGTCGTACACCACTGCGACCTGGGTGATCTTGGTGCCATGCTGGGCAAAATGGTGTCCGCAGAAGGTGATCTGCGAGCCGGTCCGCATGGTGACCCGAACCTGCGCTTGCGCGCTGCACGACCCCACGTAACCACGGCCGGTGCTGTCGCCCTCGAGTGCTGAACAGTCGCACCGGTCATGGCAGGTCAGCGGCTGGGTGGGTGAGTCACGAAGGAACTGGGTGACGACGATGTTCGCGGGGGCGGATGTTGAGATCTCGCTCAGCGGAGCAGCCATGGTGATCCTCCTTGAATCGCATTCGGTCGTGGCGCCGAACGGCGCCTCGTGGTCCGTTAGACCCCACCCGGCTGAAGCGGTTGGACGAGTCGGTACGGAAGAGAAGGGAAACGGTTGCACTAACCGTGGCAGCGTGCTCAATCTGACGCCATCGGACCATCGACCTAGGACCAGCACCCCTCACCTGGCGCCCGGCCTCGCCTCTCCTGCGGTGCCCATTGCGCTCTGGTTCTGTGGCCGTGGAAGGGCATTCGACTCATGTGTCGATTACGCAGCCTGTTGAGGTATTAGACCTTGGTAGTACGACCAAGGTCGCGTAGACGGGGCCTGGCCGAGTCCGCGATTCTCTTCTTGCTCGCCTCCTTAGGTGGCAGCGATCTCGTCATAGAGGTAAAGCTTCTCAACGCAATTCAGCGTTGTCGAAGCGCCGAAACTGGATTCCCCTACCGAGAGCGACGAAACGGGATTCCTCTAGCGAAAGAAGAGCTGTCATGAAATCACGCAACAGCGATCCACTCTCATCTGGAGCCATTGAGCCGCCCTCCGGTATCGGTGAGCTCGACTCCGCGGAGCCGGCCGAGGCGGGTGGGGTCTCTCGGCGGATGGTGTTGAGGTTGGGTGCCGCCGGCGGGGCTGGTGCCGCGCTGGTCGCTGCTCAGGGGTTCGGCGTGCCGTTCCTTGAAAGGCAGGGGATGTTGTCCCCTGATGGGGCGTTCGCCGGGACGGGGACGGTGCTGGGTGACAAGCTTTTCTACATCGAGGCGTTCCCGACCAGCCCGCTGATCCTCTCGCCGTTCAGTGACGCGCTGCCGATCCCGAAGGCGCTGCGTCCGGAGCCGAAGTCGGAGTACACCACCTGGGCGCAGCCGCCCGGGCCCGGAGCGGGCCAGCAGAACTCCATGGGTAACGAGCGGCATCAGATCTGGACGAGTCAGATCGGCTACCCGGACCCGATCGTGTACAAGCTCGACGAGGTGGTCGCGACCCACGCGTTCACCACCTCCCAGGTGCTGCCGATCGATACCAGTGGCCTTCCGGCGGCCTCGTTCGACGCGTCGGGCAAGACCTACGCCGCGGGCACGAAGCGGACCTTGCCGCTGAGCACGATCTATGGTTTCAACGGGGTCTTTCCCGGGCCGATGATCAACAACGAGTACGGCAAGGCCGCGCTGGTGCGCTTCAACAACCGTCTGGATGAGAATCCGGAGAACCTGGACCGTCAGGACTTCGGGGCACCGGACTACTCGGCCCTGATTCACCTGCACAACGCTCACACCGCTCCCGAGAGTGACGGCAACCCGCACTACGCGATGAGGTACGGGCCGCAGTACGAGGGTTACAGGACGGGGCAGTGGGTCGACCAGCTGTACCTGAACTGGCCCGCCGGCGGGCTGGAGGCTGAGAAGCAGAGCTTCTTCTGGTTCCACGACCACCGGATGGACCACACCGGCGCGAACGTGTACAAGGGCCTGGTCGGGCTGTTCCCCATGTATGACCCGAAGAACGGTCTGGACATGGGCGACGAGCGGCGGGGTCTGCGGCTGCCCGGGGTGCGCACCAACAACTCGGACGGGTCCTTCGACGTCAAGTACGACGTCCCGCTGGCCTTCTTCGACGCCCGCCTGGATGACGGGGTCACCACCCACGAGGACATGCACGACGGGATGGGGGAGTTCCCGGCCGCCGGGAACCCGCGTACCCACCCGGAGTGGTGGGGCAAGAGCTTCTACAAGCACTTCCCCAACCATGGTTTTGTCGGGGACCTGTTCACCGTCAACGGCGTTGCCTACCCGGTGATGAACGTCGACCGGCGCAAGTACCGGTTCCGGTTCCTGGACTGCTCGATCGCCAGGATCTACGACTTCAAGCTGATGAGCTCCACGGACGGCCCGAAGTCGGCGGTGTCCCTTGGCTACGGCGGTGACGAGCTGGAGGGCCAGTACCGGATCCCGGACGCCCAGCAGTGCATGCAGTTCACCCAGATCGCCAACGACGGCGGGCTGTTGCCGTTCGCGCTCACGCGGGACAACTTCGAGCTGTGGCCGGCCAAGCGCCGCGAGGTCATCATCGACTTCACCAAGTACCAGGACGGCACGCCGACCCACAAGGGCGACGTGATCTACCTGACCAACACGATGAAGATGCCCAACGGGCGGATGTGGAATGCGTCCTCGCGGTTCTCCTCCGACCCGAGGTACATGGTCCCGGTGCTGAAGTTCGTCATCGGCGACCCGGCCCCGGACAACAGCGTGATCCCGGCGCCGAACAAGCTCCTGCGGGCGCTTCCCAACCTGCCGAGCAACTGGGCGTCGATGCTGGACGACCGCATGATCTTCGAGGTCCAGCGCGGCAGCGGCGGCGGCGAGATGGAGTGGCTGATCAACGGCAAGATCTTCGACCCGTCCACGGTGGCCACGAGCATGAAGAACAAGAACGGGAACACCCCGCTGGCCCAGCAGAAGAAGAACAGCTTCAACGTCTGGGAGATCCGCAACGGCGGCGGCGGCTGGGTCCACCCCTTCCACCTGCACATGGAAGAACACCGGACCCTGATGCGCAACGGCAAGGACGTCACCGCGCCAGGCTCAGATCCCCAGCATCCCGACGACCTCGGGCGTGAGGACCTGATTGCCCTGGACCCGAGCGAGTCGGTGATCATCTACCGGGGGTTCCGGGACTTCACCGGGCCCTACGTGGCGCACTGCCACAACCTGGCCCACGAGGACCACGCGATGATGTTCGGCTGGGAGATCATGCCCTAGCCGGTAGGTACGACCGGTGGTGAGCCTGCCGGCTCACCCCATAACAGGCAATGGTTCGGTGCCTGTCCGCACATCGCGCGGACAGGCACCGGACCGACCCTGACCCCTACCCGGACCAGAGATGAGAGAGAGATCATGATGACCACCTTGTCCAGCCTGTCAGCCAGCCCCACGGCACAGCGCCCCCACGCCATACGGACCTGGCTGAGCGCCGTCCCCTGGATGACGGTTCTCCCCCTGGCCGCGGTGATGGCCTTCGCCGACGGCTTCTGGATGACTTCGCTGCGTGGGGCCACCGGTTCCATCGAGCGCAACCAGACACCCTTCGTGAGCTGGCTGCGTGAGTCGACCCTTTCCCTGCCGGTCTTTGCCATCGCCGTGGCCGCGGCCCTGATGCTGGCCGCCAGCTTGTTCGGGCCGGTGCTCGGCAGGGCGAAGACCGTCGTGGCAGCCGCGCTGATTGTTGTGGCGGCCGGAACCCTGGTGGGCGTCTTTGAGATCGTGGCCAGCGCCGCCTACGACTATCGCCTTCAGACAAGTCAGACGATGGCAATGGACTCCATGGCCTCCAGCCCGTCGGCTGTAGGGACAACCTCGCAAAATCAGGCGACCTTCGGGCTACAGGCGCATTCCGTGGGCGTCGGCAGCGGGCTGATCCTGGTCACCAACATCGCCCTCGTCGGCTGGGTCGTAGCGATGCGCGGCGGCCGGTTGAAGGTCAGCACGACTCAGCACTAGACGGCTTCACCGGATCACCGTTGTCAAGGCAGGTTTGTCATGAATCTCGTTGGAAAGAAATCCGCTCCACGGGTGTCGGATCAGGAAACGCTCACGGTTCATGCCACACCGAGCCTTGTCCGGCGCTCGTCCGGGGGGCGGCGGGGGCGTCTGACCCGGCCAACCCGGCTCGTGGCCGCGGCATCAGCGTTGCTGCTGCCGCTGGCCATGGGCCTGCCCGCTGTCACGGCACATGCCGCCGCGCCAGGCGTCGGCCAGGGATTCACGGTCACGCCGTCTGACCTGGCGTTCATCCTCAAACAGATCAAGATCGCGGAGCGGCACTCGCGTGCCATCCAGGGGACCGAACCCAGCGCCCTGCCGAACCCCAGCCCGACGACCGACCCTAACTACTGCCAGTCCATGGTCGGCTCCGGGCCTGACCAGATCCCGGACCCCCTGACCGCATACGGTCTGCGGACCGTCGACGGCTCGTGCAACAACCTCATCCCTGGTCGGGATAAGTTCGCGTCCTCGGACCAGCCCTTCCCGCGCTACGCCAGCCCGGTGCTCAGCGGCGCCGAGGGCGTTCCCGCTGGTTTCTTCGGTCCGGGCAGTCCCGCCGTGGCGTCTTCGACCTACGCGCAGAAGAAGGGCTATGTCTTCGACTCGCAGCCGCGGATAATCAGCAACCTGATCGCCGACCAGACCTCGACCAACCCGGCCGCCGTGGCGGCGGCGGGCTTCCCGGTCCGGACCCAGGGCGACCCGGGGCTCTTCCCGTGCACGACCGACCCCGACCCCACGGCGGTCCCGCCGGTGGTCGGCGTTCCGGACAAGTGTGTTCCGTCCCACCAGACCCTGTTCATCCCGAATGTGACCACCGATGTCGGGCTGTCTCCGCCGTTCAACGCGCTGTTCACCTACTTCGGTCAGTTCTTCGACCACGGGCTCGACCAGACCGTCAAGAGCGGCGGCACGGTCTTCGTCCCCCTGCGCGGTGACGACCCGCTGATCGCCGGCCCGGACCACATCCCCGGCAACGCCGATGACCTTCCGGCCGCCCAGCGGTTCATGGTGTTGACGCGGGCGCAGAACCGGCCCGGCCCGGATGGCATCCTCGGCGACGACCCGGCGACGCCTCTGGTCGACGAGAGCGCCGACGACATACAGGACGGCACCAACAACACCTCGCCGCTGGTCAACCAGAGCCAGACCTACACCTCGCACCCGTCAAAGCAGGTGTTCGAGCGCGAGTACGTGCTTAACGCGACGGGGAAGCCGGTCTCGACCGGTTACCTGCTGGCTGGCTCGCTGCCGGTTCCGGCTGGGCAAGATCCCGGCCTGCCCAACTGGGCAGAGGTCAAAGCCCAGGCCGCGACCCTGCTCGGGCTAAAGCTCGTCGACACGGACGTGACCAGCGTCCCGATGCTCGCCGTGGACCCGTACGGCACGTTCATCCCCGGCCCGAATGGTCTGCCGCAGTACGTGACAAAGGGCGGCCTGGTCGAGGGCAACCTCACCAGTCCGGTGCCGGTCCCAGCCGACGTGCTGCACTTCGACACGCCGTTCGAGACCGACATCGCGCACAACGCCGATCCCTCAGCACAGGACACCGACAACAACCCGTCGACGCCTCCGGTGTTCCCGACGCCCGACCTCGACCAGGTGGCCTCGGCCGACTTCGCCAGCCAGCCCCCCGGCACGTACGACGACGAGATGCTGAACGCCCACTTCGTCTGCGGCGACGGCCGGTGCAACGAGAACATCGCGCTGACCTCCATCCACCAGATCTTTCACTCCGAGCACGACCGGTTGATCGGCGACTTCAAGAACACCCTCACCGCCGACACGTCGCCGTCCGGCGTCGCGGCGCTGACCCAGTGGCAGCTCCCCACCGCCCAGAACCCGGGGGGCTGGAACGGTGAGCGCCTCTTCCAGGCGGCCCGCTTCGTGACCGAGATGGAGTACCAGCACCTGGTATTCGGGGAGTTCGCACGCAAGGTCCAGCCGGCGATCCAGCCGTTCAAGGCCTACCACCCCGACATCAACGCGGCCATCCACGCCGAGTTCGCCCATGCGGTCTACCGCTTCGGTCACTCGATGCTGGATGAGCAGGTCGCGCGCACGGAAGATGTCAAGGGTGCTCCCGCTCTGGTGGATCACTCCATCCCGTTGCTCACCGCGTTTCTCAACCCGCCGGAGTTCTCCAGGAGCGTCGTCCCGGGCGCCGTGCTCACGCCCCAGGTGGCAGCGGGCGGCATTCTCATGGGCTCGTCGGACCAGGTCGGCAACGAGCTCGACGAGTTCGTCACGGAGACGCTTCGCAACAACCTCCTGGGCCTGCCCCTCGACCTCGCCACGGTGAACATCACGCGGGCCCGCGAGGCGGGCGTCCCACCCCTGAACGCGTTCCGACGCCAGATATTTGGTGCCGCAAACGAGCTCAAGCCCTACACCAGCTGGGCGGACTTCGGTCAGAACCTCAAGCACCCCGAGTCGCTGATCAACTTCGTCGCGGCCTATGGCAAGCACCCGACCATTCGAGACTCCGGTCCGGACGGCGTCGCGGGCACCGCCGATGACGTGACAACGGTTGCCGCAAAACGGACGGCGGCAAGGGCGATCGTCGACCCCCGGCTAGCCGATCCGAGCGCCGTACCGCCCATCGTCGCGGATGTCCCGCCGTTTGACGCGGCCGCGTTCATGTTGAGTACGGGTGCGTATGCGAACACGCCCAGCGGCGTGACCACCACCGGGGTTGATGACATCGACCTGTGGATAGGCGGCCTCGCGGAGAAGACCAACCTGAACGGAGGCCTGTTGGGCTCCACGTTCAACTACGTCTTCGAGAACCAGCTCACCGACCTGCAGAACGGCGACCGGCTGTACTACCTGGCGCGCACTCCGGGCACGAACCTGGACGCACAGCTCGAGGGCAACTCGTTCGCGGAGATGATCCAGCGCAACACCGCCGGCAGCGCGAACTCGCTGAAGGCCGACGTGTTCGGTACAGCCGACTGCAAGTTCCAGCTGAAGAGGCTGGACGGGAACCCGGCAGGCTTCGCCCGGTTTGGGCCGACTGTCGCCGATGACATCAACACCGCCTGCCGGGAGGACGAGCTGCTCCTCCGCAAACCCGACGGCACCATCCAGTACCGACAGGTCAACACCGTCGACCCTGTCGGGGTCAACGGGCAGTCCGTCTACAACGGTGACAAGGGTGTCGACCTGGTGTCCGGGGGCAGTGACAACGACACGTTCTGGGGTGACGCCGGCAACGACGTCATCGAAGGCGGCGGCGGCAACGACGTCGCCCTCGGTGGTGACGGCAACGACATCATCACCGACCTGTCCGGTGACGACATCCTCAAAGGAGGCCCGGGCAACGACGCTCTCGACGGAGGCATCGGCCTCGACCTCATCCTTGGTGGCGACGGCCAGGACTTCACCAACGGCGGACCCAACGACAACGTGACGTTCGGCGGCCCGGGCGACGACTTCGTCATGGCCGGCCAGGGTGCCGACGGCGTGTTCGGCGACGGCGGCGACGACTGGATCGAGGGCGGCTCCGGCTCGGACGTGCTCAGCGGTGACCACGGTGCGCCGTTCCGCGACGACCCGGCCCAGGTCAAGCCCGGCAACGATATCCTCATCGGTCAGGGCGGCGGCGTCGACACCTACGACGCCGAGGGCGGCGACGACGTCATGTCCTCCAACACGTCGATCGACCAGTTCGTCGGTTCCGCCGGGTTCGACTGGGCGTCCCACCAGTACGACACCGTCGGGGCCGACGATGACATGAAGATCAACATCGGCCATGCGCTCCCGCCCTTCATGAACCGCGACGTCTGGCAAGAGACGGAAGCCAGCTCCGGCTCAGTGCTCAACGACGTCATCCGCGGCGACGACACCGTTCCCACCGCGGGCAAAGGTGTCGGCTTCATCGGGTGCGACGCGCTCGACCAGGCCGGCATCGACCGTATTGCCGGCCTCGGCAATCTCGTGACACCAACGATGATGACGACGCCTGCAGCCACGGTCGCCGCCGCTTCGGCGACCGGGTTCTGCCCGCTCGTCGGGAACGTCTGGGGCGGGGGCAACATCCTGCTCGGCGGGGCCGGCAGCGACACGCTCGAAGGTCGTGGCGGCGACGACATCATCGACGGTGACAGGTCGCTCGGCGTCCGGATCAGCGTCCGCGACCCGCTCGAGCAGGCCACAGAGATCGGCAGCACCGACCTGATGGAGCACGCCGCGACAACGGGGAGCTTCGGCCCCGGTACCGGTGGGATGACTCTGCAGCAGGCGGTGTTCGCAGGTCTCGTCGACCCGGGCACCCTGGTTGCAGTCCGCGAGATCAAGAGCCCTGCTGCTGGCACCGACACCGCCTCTGTCGACACGGCGGTCTTCTCCGACGTCAAGGCCAGATACACCGTGACCACCGTGCCGGCCGGAGCGACTCTGGGCGCGCCCGACAGCGTGACCACCGTGGCACACCTCGGGGGCACCGGGCCGGACGGCACGGACACCCTGCGGAACATCGAGAGCCTGCAGTTCGCTGGGACAACGACGCCGACCGCACCGACGGGAGTCTCCGCAGTCGCGGGGACTGCATCGGCCATTGTCTCGTGGACGGCCCCGGCCAACGCGTCCACGTCCTCCATCACCGGGTACTCCGTGCGGGTGGTCGACGCGACGGGCGTCCAGGTCGGTGCTCTGCACCCGGCAGTCGCGGGCGCAACCAGCCTGGCCGTTTCCGGGTTGGTCAACGGATCCGCGGTCTGGTTCCAGGTTGCGGCGGTCAACGACGCTGGTACGGGGGCATTCTCTGCCCCTTCCAACGTGGTAACGCCGGATGTGGTGCCCGGTGAACCGACGATCGGCCCCGCGACCGCGGGTAACACCACCGCTACCGTCACCTGGACCGCGCCGGCAGCCAACGGCGGCTCGGCCCGCACCGGCTACTCGGTGATGGTGCTCGACACGGTGGGCAATCGGATCGGTGATCTGCGGCCCGCGGCGGCGGACGCAAACAGCCTGGCCGTCACCGGCCTGGTCAACGGGAGCGCGGTCAGGTTCCAGGTCGCGGCCAACAACGTCAGGGGCGTGGGGGCCTTCTCGGCCCTGTCCGAGCCCGTGACGCCGGACATAGCGCCCAAGGCACCCGCGATCGGCGCTGCGACCGCCGGCAACACGACGGCGACGGTCACCTGGACTGCGCCGCCAGGGAACGGCGGCTCAGCGCGCACCGGCTACTCGGTGAAGGTTCTCGACACGGCGGGCGTTCAGGTCGGCGACCTGTGGACGACCACGGACCCGGCTGCCACCAGTCTGGTGGTTACCGGGCTGGCCAACGACACGTCGTACACGCTCACCGTCACAGCGTTCAACAGCGCCGGCACCAGCCCGGCGTCTGCACCCAGCAACGAGGTCAAACCACGACTCGACGGCGCCGGGTTCACCGGGATCACCCCCAGACGGGTGATGGATACCCGGCTGGGCGTGGGCGTCACGGGCAAGGTCGGGTCCGGCCGGGCGGTGAGCCTGACCATTCCCGGTCTGCCGGCCGGGACCACGGCGGTCGCGTTGAACGTCACCGTAGTCAACCCGACCGCATCGAGCTACCTCACGGTCTACCCTGCCGGCGTGGTCCGGCCGGTGACGTCGAACCTGAACTTCACCAAGGGTCAGATCATCCCGAACATGGTGATCGTTGCGGTCAGCCCTGGTGGGGACGTCACGTTCTACAACGGTGCGGGGACCGTGGACGTCATCGCCGACCTGTCCGGCTACTTCACCCCGACGGCTCACGCGGGGTTCACCGGCGTGACTCCCGGCCGGGTGATGGATACCCGGCTCGGCGCCGGTGTCGTGGGCAAGGTCGGTGCTGGGGGGGCGGTCACCCTGACGATTCCCGGTCTGCCGGCCGGGACCACGGCGGTGGCGTTGAACGTCACCGCGGTCAGCCCGACCGCATCGAGCTACCTCACGGTCTACCCTGCGGACGCGGTCCGGCCGGTGACGTCGAACCTGAACTTCACCACGGGTCAGACCGTCCCTAACCTGGTGATCGTTGCGGTCAGCCCCGGCGGGGACGTCACCTTCTACAACAATGCGGGGACCGTGGACGTCATCGCCGACCTGTCCGGCTACTTCACCCCGACGGCT
>JBDTWH010000153.1:0-2810 GCA_040006795.1 Actinomycetota bacterium
GCCAAGACGACTCTCGAGGGCTTCGATCAGTTGTCCCTTGTTCACGTCTTCCCCTCCTGAGGAAAAAGTTCACCGAGCCTGCTCGACGCCCTGCTGAGAAACTGAGCGCTGGACCGCCCCGACGAATTTGGGCTGCCGGGCCACCGCCCGACTGTTCATGACGTTAAGGCCACAAACCACAGGAGTCCACCACCGGGCGTGTTGGAATCGTTGTGTCGCAACGAATTTGGCACGGCCAATTCAAGGCGTGGAAAAGATTCCCAGATCCCCTCAGACGGGCCGCGGCTGCCGCCAGAACCTCATCCGGGTAGATCTGACACCATGAATGCCCGTGATTTACAACACTATTCGTGCGGTGTTGCTCAGGCCGCGCCTCGGGTCATGGGCAAGGAGAGGCAGTCGCGTGCCTGCCCGGATGAGACCGGGGCGAGTTTTGCAGACCCGAACCGCACCTGAAAAAAATTCTTCGTACGCCCAGACCCAGAGCGCCGCGAGGCTTGTCAGGCGCCTGACACCGTCGGCATGTAGCTCGGCCGCTTCGCCTCGAAGGACGTCACGTCCGCCTCGTGGCGAAGGGTCAGGCCGATGTCGTCCAGTCCCTCCAGCAAGCGCCAACGGGTGTAGTCATCCAGCTCGAAGGGCACCGAGATGCCCTGTGCCCTGATCAGCTTGGACTGAAGGTCAACGGTGAGCAGGGCGCCCGGCTCGGCCTCGAGCAGGCTCCAGATCAGCTCGACATCCCCCTGGCTTGCCCGAGCCGTGAGCAGCCCCTGCTTGCCGCTGTTTCCCCGGAAGATATCGGCGAATCGTGACGAGATGACGACCCGGAACCCATAGTTCATCAAAGCCCACACCGCGTGCTCGCGAGAGGATCCCGTCCCGAAGTCGGGACCCGCGACCAGGACAGACCCAGCGGCATACAGCGGGTTGTTGAGAACGAACGTCCCATCCTTGCGCCAGGATGCGAAGAGTCCGTCCTCGAAGCCAGTGCGCTCCACCCGCTTGAGGTACTCGGCCGGAATGATCTGGTCCGTGTCGACATTGCTGCGGCGCAGCGGCACACCGACACCGGTGTGAGTCGTGAACTTATCCATGGCGATCGTCCTCGGTTCTGTCTCGCTGGCTCGGATGGCTTCAGAGTTCGGTTCCCTGTGCGGCTTCAGAGGTCCGCAGGGCTGGAGAGGGTGCCACGCAGGGCAGTGGCGGCGGCCACTACCGGGCTGACCAGGTGGGTGCGACCGCCCTTGCCCTGCCTGCCCTCGAAGTTGCGGTTGGAGGTCGAGGCGCTGCGCTCCCCCGGTGACAGCTGGTCAGGATTCATCCCCAGACACATCGAGCATCCGGCGAGGCGCCATTCGGCGCCGGCCTTGCTGAAAACCGTGTCCAGGCCCTCGCTCTCAGCCTGCAGCCGCACCTTGGCCGATCCGGGAACAACCAGCATCCGAACCCCGGGAGCGACATGTTGCCCCTCCAGGACGGCAGCCGCCGCTCGGAGGTCCTCGATCCGGCCGTTGGTACACGAGCCCAGGAACACGGTGTCGACCCGGATCTCCCTGAGCGGGGTGCCAGCGGTCAGACCCATGTACTCCAGGGCCCGCCTGGCGTTCGCCCGGTCGGACTCATCCTCGAAGGACTCGGGATCAGGGACGCTGGCGGTCAGGGGCAACCCCTGGCCGGGGTTCGTCCCCCAGGTGACGAACGGCGTCAGCTCTGCGGCGTCGAGACGGATCTCAGCGTCAAATACTGCGTCGTCATCGCTTCTCAGGGTCGACCACGCAGCGACGGCAGCGTCCCAGTCTGCGCCGGTGGGTGCGTACGGGCGGCCCGACAGATAGTCAAAGGTGGTCTGGTCAGGTGCGATCATGCCCGCACGCGCACCGGCCTCGATGGACATGTTGCACACGGTCATTCGGGCTTCCATCGACAGCGCCTGGATCGCGGTGCCGCGGAACTCGATCACATACCCCTGGCCGCCTGCGGTGCCGACCTTCGCGATGACGGCCAGGACGACGTCCTTGGCCGTGACGCCGTCGGGCAGCACGCCGTCGACGGTCACGGCGAGAGTCTTGAAGGGTGTCAGCGACAACGCCTGCGTGGCCATCACGTGCTCGACCTCGCTGGTCCCGATGCCGAAGGCCAGAGCCCCGAAAGCACCGTGAGTGGACGTATGGCTGTCGCCGCAGACGATGGTCATCCCTGGCTGGGTCAGGCCGAGCTGGGGACTGACGACGTGGACGATGCCCTGGTCGACATCACCCATCGGGAACAACCTGATGCCGAACTCGGCGCAGTTGCGTCGCAGCGTCTCGACCTGGGTCCTGCTCACAGGGTCGGTGATGGGGCCTGGAGTCGTGGGGACGTTGTGATCCTCGGTGGCCAGGGTCAGGTCGGGACGACGCACGGAACGGCCGGCCAGTCGCAACCCGTCGAAGGCCTGGGGGCTGGTCACCTCGTGCAGCAGGTGAAGGTCGATGTAGAGGAGATCGGGTTCACCCTTCGTCCGGCTCACCACATGCGCGTCCCATACCTTCTCGGCCAACGTGCCTGCCATGACTTCCTCCTTGGCGATCCCGAATGGATCAGATGTCGCTACGCTGCTGCTGTTGCCGATGACTCAGTCATCTGACCCAGTCACTCGACCGGCTTACCGGTCACCCGACCGACGAGACCCGTCGCCTTACTCACCCAGATGACGCGGTCGGATCGCTCAGACAGATGACTTCAGGTCCGAGGTTTCCGCAGAATCTCGCTCGGTGAACTTGCGTCTCAGGCTCTGAGACGGCAATATCAATTTATGGACAACTCTAGCG
>JBDTWH010000154.1:0-50419 GCA_040006795.1 Actinomycetota bacterium
CCGCTGTGGGTCTTCATCTTCGGCATGGTGCCGATCTCCTTCGGTCGTGCAGGTCCTTGGGACCCACGGGATTCTGTCGTGAAGCTGTTGGTACTACTCGGAGGTGGTGCTCTCCGTCTCGACGGCGATCTCTGCAGGCGCGGTGTTGTCGGCAGGCGCCGTGTTGTCGGCAGGCGCGGTGTTGTCGGCAGGCGCGGTGTTGTCGGCAGGAGCGGTCGTTGCCGCAGGAGCGGTCGTGGCCGGTGCCGCGCTCGAGGCTGCGGCTGCGGCAGCGTCACCTTCGCGCTTGCGACGCTGTTCGGCTTTGGCCTCGGCCTTCTTCTTGGTCGGACCGATCACCATGATCATGTTCCGGCCATCCTGCTTGGGCGTGCTCTCGACAAAGCCAAGCTCGCCGATGTCCGCGGCGAGGCGTTGAAGCAGGCGGTATCCGAGCTCGGGCCGGGACTGCTCACGACCTCGGAACATGATGGTCACCTTGACCTTGTCACCGGCCTTGAGGAACCTCTCGACGTGGCCCTTCTTGGTGGCGTAGTCGTGGGGGTCGATCTTCGGACGGAACTTGATCTCCTTGATGACCGTGTTGACCTGGTTCTTGCGGGCTTCCCGCTCTTTGATAGCGGCTTCGTACTTGAACTTGCCGAAGTCCATGAGCTTGGCGACCGGCGGCTTGGCCATCGGGGCGACCTCCACGAGGTCGAGGTCCGACTCGGCGGCGAGACGCAGGGCGTCCTCGACGCGCACGATGCCAACCTGCTCACCATTGGGGCCAACCAAACGCACTTCCGGGACCCGGATTCGATCGTTGATACGAGGCTCGCTGATGTCTGTTCTCCTCTAGTTGTTCGTCCAAGGGGACCGTGATGTCCGTCTAGGCCACCACCGGCAGACGAGAAAAGCCCCTCGCCACCGTGTGCGCGAGGAGCTTTGAAGGAGCGTCCAACCAAACCGCCACGTACGGCAGGTGACAGGCACACGCCATACGTTGCACGGCTGCTGCGGCGCACCATGGGTGCGTCGCCCCAGTCGGGCGGACCTGGAACCCGGCGGCTGTGACTGCAGCGAGCTGCGAGCGTGCCAACGCGGGTGGAAGCGACTTGCTTGAGCTTCTCTTGCACGCTGTGCCACCCGGGAGGTCAAAAACCTCCTGAGGACACAGCCGGTCGATTTGCAAGGCTATCAGCGAGACCCCTCGAACGACCAATCTACAGATCCGATATCGCCTGCGATCTCTCTCCGGCGTCCGACGGAGGCTTGTCAGTGGCGCGGCGAGCCGGGCCCGGCCGGCGCGACCGGTCGTGCCACCCGCCTTCTGGAGCGGCGGTAGGTTCTCGTCGCGCCGGAGCCGAGGACTGCCACCCCCAGGCCGACCAGGGAGACAGTGACAAAGCCCGCGGCCCAGCCCCAGTGGTCGATGGCCAGGCCGGCAACCGGGGCACCGATGGCGGAACCGGCAGTCATGGCGGAGCCGTGCCAGCCGATCGCCTCGCCCCTGGCTGCGTCCGGCACGACTCTGCTGAGCTGGTCAACGGTCGCGGTGATCGTCGGCGCGCACAGCAGCCCCGCCACAAGGCCCAGCGCGGCGAGCGGCCACGCGCTGGGGGCGAGAGCGATCGGGATGGTCCCGACGCTGAGGCCGCCCAGGAGCAGGAATGCGGAGATCGACCGGTGCCACATCCCGTAGACCAGGCCACCGATCACCGAGCCGAGCCCCCAGAGTGCGATAACCGGGCCGATCAGGGACACCTTGCCGAAGTCACGCAGTGCCGCGACGAACGCGATGTCACATCCGGACAGGACGATGGTCGTGGCGGCGGCGGCCGCGCACATGGCCAGGAACTGCGGACGGAACCAGGCTCGGCGAGGCAGTGGCTCGTCGACCTGCTCGAGATCCGAACGATCAGCGTGCATGACCGGGTCGGCGAACCAGAGGCCGACGCCGGCCAGGACGCCGAGCATCTCGATGGTGAACAGGACCCACGCGGTCGGCCAGATCGTGGCCGCCCAGACGCCGACGAGCGGGCCGACCATGAACGACACCTCGACGGCCACCGCGTCCAGCGACAGCGCGGTGCGCCGATCGCTCTCCGGAACGGCCGCCAGGACGGCCTGCCGAATGATGGTGAACACCGGCACGACGAACAAACCCGCAAGTGCCGCGAGCAGGAGCAGCGGGAGGTAGTCCACGAACGGCGCGATGGACCAGCAGATCGCCGTGACGACCAGGGAGGGCAGCACCACCCGGCGCAGACCCTTGGTGTCCAGCAGCCGGCCACGCCACGGCCCGCTCACCGCAATGCAGATGGTCGCCGCGGCGGTCACCAGCCCGGCAGCGCCATAGTCGCGGTGGAGGGTCTGAACGACGTGAAGCGTGAGCAGGACACCACCGGCAAAGATCGGGATGCGCACCAGGATCCCGAGAAGCAACGCCTGCCGCATGGCGGGAACGGCTAACACACGGCGGTACGGGTCGAGCGGCATGCCCATCAGGTTGTCACACCAGCTTGACCGCCAGGGCATCCACATTCAGCTCGGGATACATCTGCCTTCTTCTCGACTCATTCCACCTGAGAGTTCGGCGGGTTCAGGCCCCGGACCCCTGCGAAGTCCGGCTCGGGCTGGAGGACGGTGATCAGGCCTGCCGGATCGTGAAGGACAGGGCGTCGATACGCGCACGCGCCTCGCCGTCAGTGGCGATCCTTTCCCCGATCCGGGTCGCCAGGGACTGCACCCGCCCGGCGTCCAGCCCCGGACGCAGGCTCAGCACAACTCTGAGAGTGCCCGGCTCCGCAGGGTCATCCTGCCCGACGCAGCCGGTCACATCATCCTCGTCGCAGGTGGCCCAGACCAGAGCCTGAGCCACAAAGGGATCGAGGTATGCCGGAAGCCAGTCGCGCTGCTGGGCCAGAGCCCACACCATGCTGGGGCGCAGCACGCGCTCGCGCGCGGAACCACAGTCGAGCAGCATCACGTCGCACCCCTCGCTCACCGCGCCCTGGGCTGCCCGAAAGCTGCCGACCGGGAATGGGCGAGCGGTGGCGTCCCAGGCCGAGAGCGCAGCCAGACTGCTGAATACGGGGAAGGCACGCCGACCGTCTGAGGCCGTCAGGATCATCACAGCCATGTCGGTGGCGCCCGAACCTGTGCGTGTGCTGGGCGCGGACTCTCCGGCCGTCGGCTCGTCTGGGCGCTCGTGCAGGTGGTCAGCCTCAGGCGGGACGGCGACGATGGGGACGAGCAGCCGGGCCTGGGCAACTGCCTGCATCAACAGCGTCTCGTCGCCCGGATCGTCGAGCACCGCCAGCAGAGCGGGGTCAGCAGCACCCAGGTCCCCCTCGAACCCTGTACTCGTCAGGGTGCGGCCGGACCAGGCAAGCCCGGCCGAGTCTGCGGAGGGCTGACCAGCGGGCGGCGTCCCGCCGCGAGCCGAGTCGGGGTCCTTCACGACGGTCAGCCCCGGTGGTCGTACGGCTTGGCTGACCGAACCCGTGCTTCAACCTCTACCTCGACGAGCATGTCCTGATCGAGGAGCCCCGCCACCAGGATCAGGGTCGCCGTGGGCCGCACCTCGGCGAAGCGCTCACCGTGGACCCGGCCAACCGCGTCGCAGTCGGCCCGGTTGACCACGTAGATGTGAGTCTGGATGACATCCCCCAGGGTGCCGTCCAGAGCCACCACGGCTTCGAGCACGTGGTCAAGAGCCAGCCGCATCTGCGCGCCTGCGTCCCCTGCGTGCTGGACCACGCCATCGACGGCTGCCGTGCAGCCGGAGACCACGATCCTGTCACCGGTCCGCACCGCGCGGGAGTATCCGAAGGCGTCCTCCCACGTGCCCCCACTCCGGTAGAGCCGGCGCATCGGCGACGCGCCTGTCATGGCCGTCCCGCCAGGTCGAGGGCATCGGAAAGGGAAAACGCATGTCGGTAGAGGGCCGACCCGATGATCGCCCCCTCCACCCCCGCCGCGACCAGTCCGCGGATCGCCTCGATGTCGGCCAGGGTGGACACCCCGCCGGAGGCGACAACCGGGCGTGTGGTGCGTGCGCACACCTGCTGCAACAGGTCCAGGTTGGGACCTTCGAGCATGCCGTCCCTGTTGACGTCGGTGACGACATAGCGAGCACATCCCTCACGGTCGAGCCGCTCGAGCGTCTGCCAGAGGTCACCACCCTGTCTGGTCCAGCCGCGCGCCGCCAGTGTGGTGCCTCGGACGTCAAGTCCGACAGCCACCCGGTCGCCGTGCTCGGCGATCGCGGTGGCCGTCCACTCCGGGTCCTCCAGCGCTGCAGTGCCGAGGTTGACGCGGCGGCAGCCGGTCGAGAGCGCCGCCGCCAAGGTCTCGGCATCCCGGATACCGCCAGACATCTCGACCTTGATGTCCAGACGACCGACGATACCGGCGAGCAGCTCGCGGTTGGACCCGCGTCCGAAGGCGGCGTCGAGGTCGACCAGGTGTATCCACTCAGCCCCCTGGTCCTGCCAGGCGCGGGCGGCCTCCCAGGGGTCACCGAACTGGCCGCCCGTTCCGGCGACCCCCTGGACGAGCTGAACGGCTTGCCCGCCAGAGACATCGACCGCTGGCAGGAGCTCAAGGCGTTGGACTGGGGTCACGTCGGTGAGGTTCCCTCGCTGTGGTTGGTTGCCGCGTTGTCGGGTGCGTTCATTCTGGTCATCTGCCGGGCCCGCCCCCGTTGTTGCGTGCTCCGGGTCTTCACAATGTCGCCACCCAGTTCTCCAGGAGGTGGGCACCGGCATCCCCCGACTTCTCGGGGTGGAACTGGGTGGCCACCAAGGGCCCGTTCTCCACCGCTGCCACAAAGGGCGACCCATGCTCGGACCAGCTCACCCTGGGCGCCACCACCGCCATGCTTCCCTCAGGCTGAAGCTCCCAGGTCAGAGCCGCGTAGGAGTGCACGAAGTAGAATCGCTCATCCTCGACACCGGCAAGGAGACGAGTGCCCTCGGCGGCCTTCACGCCTGACCATCCCATGTGCGGGACGATCGGGGCGACAAGCCGTTCGACGACACCTGGCCACTGCCCCAGACCGCGTTCCTGGCCGTCCACACTCAGCTCGGTCGACCCGTCGAACAGCACCTGCATCCCCACACAGATGCCCATCACGGGCCGGCCGCCCGCGAGTCGGACGTCAATCATCCGCGGGCCGTCCACCGCACGTAGCCCTCGCATGCAAGCGTGGAAGTTGCCGACACCGGGCACGAACAGAGCATCGGCCTCGCCCACCAGGCGATGGTCGCAGCTCAGCTCGACGCTCGCGCCGACCCGCTCGAGCATGCGGACAGCGGAGCGGACATTGCCGCTGCCATAGTCCAGCACCACGACTCGGGCGGCCATCTAGTCCTCCTCCAGCTCGGCCCGGTGCCGCGCCTCATCACTGACGATCTTCTCGAACCTGGCAACCCGCTGCTCATCGGGCTCGACCGTGATCGTGCCTGGCACCGTGACCGGGTCCTGACCTCCGTCGAGCAGGTCGGCCCCCGGCAGGGCCAGCAGGTCCAGCAGGTCGCTCAGCAGACCGGGGGCATTCCCACCACCATCAACCAGGATGTCGCGGACGAGGCTGCGGGCGCCCTTCTCATGGGTTCCCGCTGCCGCGATCAGGTCGGACGGCCGCCCGGCCACCAGCTGCCGGGGCTGCACCACTCCCTGGCCGGGCGACCACACGAACCATCGCTGGGTTGCACGCCATCCCGACGGGTGAGTGGTGATCACGGCATTGCCGTCGACCGCGAAGAGACCTATGGCTGAACGCAGGCGGGAGGGGATGGGTCGACCGGCAAGCGTCTTCAGCGAGTCGTCATAAGGCGGCATCGCATGGGATGGCCCGGCTGGCAGAACAGCCGTCCAGCCCTGCAGCGGCACGACGTGAACGGGCATCAGGCCGCGCTGAGCCCAGGAGGCGACCGGCTCCGGCTCGCCCCGCACGAGAAGCATCCCGCGCCCCTTCCAGGAGCCGGCCAGCTCAGTCACGAGCTCACAGACTCCCTTTGGCACTGGGAATGCCGCTGACCCGCGGGTCCGGGGCAATGGCCGCCCGCAGTGCCCGGGCCACGGCCTTGAACTGTGCCTCGACCACGTGGTGCGGGTCGCGGCCGGCCAGCACGCGTACATGCAGGGCGATGCCGCCGTGATGAGCGAAGCTCTCCAGCACGTGAGCGGTGAGCGATCCGGTGTAGCTCCCGCCGATCATCACGTAGGCCTGGCCATCGGGCTCACCGCTGTGCGCGAAGTAGGGACGGCCGGCCACGTCGACCACCGCGTGAACGAGCGCCTCGTCCAGGGGAACCGTCGCATCACCGAACCGCGAGATGCCGCGTTTGTCGCCAAGGGCCTCTTTGAAGGCGTCACCAAGCACGATGGCAACGTCCTCGACCGTGTGGTGCGCGTCGACGTCCACGTCACCGGTGGCCTGGATGCGCAGGTCCATGAGTGAGTGCCTGGCCAGGGTTGTCAGCATGTGATCGAAGAAGCGCACACCGGTGCTGATCTGGGAGTCCCCCGATCCGTCCAGGTTGAGCTCGACCTCGACGCTGCTCTCCTGCGTCGACCGCCAGAGGTGGGCAGCTCGAGGCTCTCCCGGGCCCAGGGCGGGCGATACCCCGCCTTGCACATCCCAGCCGGGCTTCTGTTCGGTCTGTTCGGTCACTGTGGCTGCTCCTGCCGGTGGGTCGGTGCGAGGCTACGCATCGCCTCCAGGAATGCCCCGGTCTCCTGAGGGGTCCCAGCCGTGACACGGAGGTAGTGGGGCAGCCCGACGTCGCGAATCAGGATGCCACGATCCAGCAATGCCTGCCAGACGACACGCTCGTCCGCAAGCCCGCCGAAAAGCACGAAGTTTGCGTCACTGGGCACCGGGTCCAGGCCCATCTGCGAGAGGTCGGCCACAATGCGGTCACGCTGGGTCTTCAGGGCCTCGACGGTGGCCAGAAGCCCGTCGGCGTGCTCCAGCGCGGCGCAGGCGATCGCCTGTGTCGGGGTCGAGAGGTGGTATGGCAGCCGGACCAGCCGCAGCGCATCGGTCAGCTCGGCGTCGGCCGCCAGATAGCCCAGCCGTCCTCCGGCCAGCGCGAACGCCTTGCTCATCGTCCGGGTCACCACCAGCCGCCTGCGGCCGTTAAGCAGTGTCAACGCGCTGAGGGTGCCCGGGCGCGCGAACTCGGCGTAGGCCTCGTCGACCACCACGATCGCGTGCGGCGCCGCAGCGTAGATCGCCTCGACGACGTCGAGCCCCAAAGCCGTGCCGGTCGGGTTGTTGGGCGAGCAGAGAAAGACGATGTCCGGATCGTGCTGCCTGACCTGGGCAACGGCAGACACCACATCCAGGTCGAAGACGCCCGCGCCCTCGACCCCTCGTAACCCGTCAACCCAGGTGGTACCGGTCGTCCTGGTGATGATCGGGTGCATCGAGTACGCCGGCGTGAAGCCGAGCGCGACCCTCGCGGGGCCGCCGAACGCCTGCAGAAGGTGAAGCAGCACCTCGTTGGAGCCGTTACCCGCCCACACCTGGCCCGCCGCGACGGGGACACCCGTGCTACCGCTCAGATAGCCCGCCAGGTCCTCGCGTAGCCGGACGAACTCGCGGTCCGGGTAGCGGTTCAGTCCGAATGCCACCCCGGCCACGGAAGCCACGATCGCGTCGACGACGTCCTGGGGCGGGGCGTACGAGTTCTCGTTGGTGTTCAGGGCGACCGCCACGTTGAGCTGGGGTGCACCGTAGGGCGTCTGTCCCCGCAGGTCAGCGCGAAGCAGGTCGTTCACCGAGGTGCTCATGCGAGGCCCGCCCGGGCGACGCCTGACTCGTCACTGAACCGTGCGGTGACGGCCTCGCCGTGGGCGGGGAGGTCCTCGGCCCCTGACAGCGCGAGCACGTGGTGGGCGACTTCGCGCAGTGCGGCCTCGGAGTAGTCGATGACGTGGATGCCGCGCAGGAAGGACTGCACCGACAGCCCGCTGCTGTGGGAGGCACATCCACCGGTGGGCAGCACGTGGTTGGAACCTGCGCAGTAGTCGCCCAGGCTCACTGGCGCAAAGGCCCCGACGAAGATGGCCCCGGCGTTACGAATGCGCAGGGCCACGCCTCGCGCATCGCGGGTCTGGATCTCAAGGTGCTCCGCGGCATACGCGTTGACCACCGTGACGCCGGCCTCGATGTCGTCGACCAGGACCACGCCGGACTGAGGGCCGGCCAGCGCGGCAGTGACCCGCTCGGTGTGCTTGGTCGCGGCCACACGGCGTACCAGCGCGGCTTCGACGCGAAGGGCCAGGTCCTCGCTGTCCGTGACGAGCACCGAGGCGGCAAGAGTGTCGTGCTCGGCCTGACTGATCAGGTCGGCTGCGACATGCTCGGCATCGGCGCTGTCGTCTGCCAGGACCGCGATCTCGGTGGGTCCCGCCTCGGCGTCGATGCCGATCAGTCCCTTCAGGAGGCGCTTCGCGGCCGCGACGTAGATGTTGCCCGGACCGGTGACCAGCGTGACAGGTTCGCAGACCACCACGCCGGCGTTCGGGGTGCCGTCGACCCCGGCCTCGGCAGCGCCATAGGCGAACATGGCGACTGCCTGAGCTCCGCCGACCGCGTACACCTCGTCGATCCCGAGCAGCTCGCAGGCAGCCAGGATGGTCGGGGCGGGGTAACCGGCAAACACCCCGGTGTTGTCCCGCTGCGGTGGGCTGGTGACCGCGACCGAGACCACCCCGGCGATCTGCGCGGGGACGACGTTCATCACGACGCTACTGGGGTAGACCGCGACACCGCCGGGCACGTAGAGGCCGACTCGGTCGACCGGCAGCCAGCGCTCGACGACGGTTCCGCCGGGGGCCACCTCAGTGGTCACGTCTGTGCGGCGCTGGTCCTCATGGACAAGGCGCACCCGTCGAATGGTCTCGTCCAGGGCTGCCCGCACGTCTGGGTCAAGCGAGTCAAGGGCCGCCCGCAAGACCTCAGCCGGAACCCGCAGGAGGGCAGGCCGCACCCCGTCAAATCGCTCCCCGAGGTCACGTAGCGCATCGGCTCCTCGATGGCGCACGTCCTCGCAGATCGGTCGGACCGCGGACAGGGCAGCCTCGACGTCGAACTCAGCCCGAGGCAGCACCTCGCGCAGGGATCGGGCATCCAGAGCACGGCCACGCAGATCGATCCGGGAAATCACCCTGTCAGTTTAGGGTGATTCGTGCGTAGATCCGTCATGTGTCCAGCCTCCGGCGGATAATGCGGTCCGTGATACTCATCTTGGCCCCAGCCGCCGGCGGGCTGGTCAGCGTGAACGGGGTGAGCGGGCTGGTACGCCTGGCCCTTGTGGTGGTCGTCTGCGCGGGACTCGCCGCAGGAGTCAACCGCTGGGGACACCTGGGACATGGCCGCGACGACCTGCTGGCCGCCCTTCGCGCGAGCCTGCAGCTCGGCGTGGTCGGGCTGCTGATCCTCGCCGTGCTGGGATCGTGGTGGCTGACACTGGGGTTCATCATCCTGATGCTGTCAGTGGCTTCACTGACAGCGGGAAGGCGTCTGACCTCGAAGGGTGCGACGCCGGGCGGAACGGCCCGGACCAACAGGTGGTGGTATGCCGCCGCTCCTGTCGTCCTGGGTGCCGTCCCGGTCGCTGGCGGCCTCATGCTCAGTGGCCTGATCCCCCGGCAGACAATCGCCGTGGTGCCGATCGTCGGCATCCTGATCGGCGGGGCGATGACCGCGACGACCCTAGCCGGAAAGCGCGCCCTCGACGCCCTGTACAACCGCCACGGTGAGTATGAAGCCGCCCTCTCGATCGGCCTGCTCCCCCGCGAGTCGGCCATGCTCATCGCCCGTGATGATGCCTCGCTGGCTCTTGTCCCCGGCCTGGACCAGACCCGTACGGTCGGGCTGGTGACCCTTCCCGGGGCCTTCGTGGGGATGCTGCTGGGGGGCGCCTCCCCCCTGCAGGCAGCGGCCGTCCAGCTGGTGGTCCTGGTGGCTCTGTTGCTGGTTCAGGCCATCGCAGTCCTGGCGACGGTCGAGCTGGTGGCGCGCGGATCCTTCAGGTCCCCGTGAACGACCATGCTGTGACCCCGCTCGGTGGTCATCGCAACCTGATCGGGGCTAGCCCCGCCCTGCGTGGCTGGTCTGCCACGGTCGGGCTGTCATCGACGGGTTCCGTCAGCCGGCCGACGCGGGATCGGCACAGGTTGCTCCGTAGACGGGGTTACCTCCTTCAGCCGGAAGGGACCGGACGCTGCGCAGAACGGCAGGTCCGCCAGACCGAGGCCATCGGTGAATACAGGTGGCTCAAGGGTTGCGCCTTCCCGACCGGACCGGATCCGCGGGTCGGGGGCGTACGGCCGGGGCGCTTCCAGCACGGCCCAGACCACTTTGCCCCCATCGGCGGTGGGCATCACTCCGAACGAGCGTGAGAGACCCGCGACGACGGTGAGCCCGCGCCCTCGCAGGTGAGGGTCAGAATGCTCCTGACCGGGCAGACCGGGGCCACGGTCTCGAACGGTCAGGCGTAACGACCCGAGGTTCCAGGCGACGGACAGGTCGATGTCGGTGCCGGCGTTCACCGAAGAGCTGGCCACGAGCTCGCTGACCACCAGGGTTGCGAACGGAATGGTCCGGCCGAGCCGCCAGTCCAGCAGGGTGCGGGTGACGAACTCCCGTGAGGCCCGGGGCGCAGTCGGATGGGGGGCGAGCTGCAACCACTCAACGGTGAAGGCGGGCGTCGCCTGTACGGCAGCTACCGCAGCGGACAATGACGCCCGGACGATCAGGTGAGCGCCCAGGGGGTGGGCCTCCAGCGCCTCCCGAACCAGAGGGTCCGGACAGGCTACAGCCACGGGAACTCCCGGCCAGTCGCGAACATGGCGCCCCGCCGTCGCGAGGACCTCGACCGCTGCCGCTACCGCGTCTTCGCGCACGCCCGGCAGGTCGCAGACCACACCACGTGGCCCCTCGGCCAGGGCCAGCTGGATCGCCCGGTCCAGCTCCTGAACGCCATCGTTGAGCCTGGCGGCAACCTGAACGACGGCCACCTCGCGTATCGCGTGTCTCCTGGCGCGCACCTGCCGACCCATGGCCGGACGGCCGGCAGGCTCCGCGGGCAGCTCGGTCGGCAGGTCTACGTTGCGCCGGGCGGGAAGCCGGGTCGGGTTCGAGCCCGACACGGGGTCTGCGGGCGGGTCTTGCCTCTTTCTGGGTGGCTGAACCATGACAAACTCGATTCGGTGGTCCCGGAAGGTAGGACACGAGCCACCGAGGTTCGGGAGCGGCACGAGAAAGAGAGGCCGACGCCACCATGGTCTGGAGAGACGTAGCACCCGGGACTTTACACCAGGGCGCTCTCAAAGCTCCTGCTCCGCTGGCCGGTTGCCGTGCTCAGACCGGGCAGCCGCCCTTGCCCGGGCGAGACAGCCGCCTTGCTCAGACCTGAAGCCCCACCGCGACGATTGCCTCGGCGACGATCCGCAGGCTGGCATTGTTGTTGCGGGCATGCCTGCGCATGAGCTGGTAGGCATCATCGACCGTGACGGCGTTCTGCTGAGCGGTGATCCCCTTCGCCTGTTCGATGACGACCCTCGTCTCCAGCGCCTCCTGCAGCTGCTCGCTGAGCTGTTCCTGCTGGCGCAGCTTGGAGGCGTTGACCACGTAGCTGGTAGCCACATCGGCCAGGACCCCCGCCACCGCGATGTCCTCATCCGACCACTCACGGGGCTCCGGCGAATAGAGATTGAGGGCGCCGATGATCTGGTCGGCCAGCCGCATCGGGATCCCGGCCACCCCGGCCACTTTCAGGCGAGTCGCCGCGACCGAGAACTCCGGCCATCGGGCGGACTCCTGCCGCACGTCAGCGACCCGGATCACCTCGCCGGTGTCGTAGGCATCACGGCACGGGCCGGCTTGCTGCTCCTCCTGGTTGCGTTCCAGCTCCCCGGAAGCCTGGCTCACAGCGGTCACGAATCGCAGCCGCCCTGCTTCGTCGGCCATGGTGACCCCGCTGCCGGAAAGGCCAAGCACCGCCGTGAGGCTCTCGGTGAGCTCGGTCAGCGCCGCCTCAAGGTCATAGCGCGCTGGCAGCACCACGGCGAACCGTGACAACGTCTCGATAAACAACGACTGGTCATACACCTTGGGCATCCCTCGGCTTGCGCCGCCGGCTTGGCGACTCACCGCAGCGCGGGACCGAAACCAAAGGATCGTGCGTCACCGCTCGGGCGCCACATGCTGAGGCCAAGTCTACGTCGGGGTACGAAGCTCCCTGGCACATCGCCCCAGACAGTGCGAGATCGAGGTGACTGGCCCCGCCACGCCTGCCCCGACCCAAGAGCCGGCCGGACACTGCCGAAACCCGGGCATGTCTTCTGTGCCTCGCTGCGGACTATGACCTGATCAGGCCGACCAGCCGGCCCTGGCGGCTAGCGCACCCCCACCTGATCCATCAGGAAAGCGAGCTCCCACGCGTACTGTCTCCATGCGTCATACCTGCCACTCTTTCCGCCGTGCCCGGCGACCATCTCTATCTTGAACAGAATCGGTCGTTGGACCGGATCGCTCGTCACCGTCTCACGCAGGCGGGCCACCCACTTGGCCGGCTCGACGAAGTAGACACGGGTGTCATTCAGGCTGGTGGTCGCGAGAATAGCGGGATAGTCGAGCGCAGCGACGTTCTCGTAGGGCGTGTAGCTCTTCATGTACCGGTAGACGTCCTGGTCGTGAAGCGGGTCGCCCCATTCCTCCCACTCCGGCACGGTCAGCGGCAGCGACGGGTCGAGGATCGTGGTGAGCGCGTCGACGAACGGCACCGCAGCATGAATCGCACGGAACCGCCCGGGCGCCAGGTTGGCGACCGCGCCCATGAGCAGTCCGCCCGCCGAACCGCCTTCTGCGACGAGGCGATCGGGCGACACCCATCCCGAGCTGACGAGGTGGTCGGCGCAGGCAAGGAAGTCGGTGAAGGTGTTCGCCTTGTGCTCCATCTTGCCGGAGTCATACCACTGGCGCCCCATCTCGCCGCCACCGCGGACGTGAGCGATGGCATAGACAAATCCGCGATCCAGCAGGGACAGGCGGGCCACCGAGAAGTACGGGTCGATGCAGATCTCGTAGGCGCCGTAGCCGTAGAGCATCCCGGGAGCGGTGCCGTCCGCCACGACGTCGCGACGGTGGATCAGGGAGATCGGCACCAGGGTCCCGTCCTGGGCGGTCGCCCAATCGCGTCGCTGCTCGTAGTCCGCGGGGTCGTAGCCGCCAAGCACCGGCTGGGCCTTGAGCACGGTGTACTCGCCGGTGACCAGGTCGTAGTCCGAGATCGTCCTGGGGGTGACCATCGACTCGAACACGACCTGCACCGCGGAGGTCTCGTACTCGGGGTTGCTGCCGGTGCCGACCGAGTAGATCGGCTCGTCGAAGACGAGATCGCGGGCAGGGCCAAAGCCGGAAGGGTCGGACTGGTCCCGGGGTATCACTCTCAGTGCTGTCAGTCCGTCGCGGCGCAGGGACACCACGGCATGGGAGCCGAAGGCCTCAACCCCGAGCAGGCGCTCCCCGGCCACGGTCTCAGCCAGCGGCGACCACTGCTCGTGCCCCGTTGCGTCGAGCGGAGCCTGGGCCAGCTCAAAATCGGGATGGGTCGCGTTGTGCACGATCAGCAGTCGATCCCCCGCCGGCTCGACGTCGTACTCAACCCCGTGACGACGAGGTGCCACCACCCGGGGCTCACCCAGGGGCACCGCGGCGTCCAGCAACAGCACCTCGGAGGTCAGCTTGGAGCCCACCTGGATGATGACCCAGGCGTCGTCACGCGAGGAACCGATCCCCAGCCAGAACCGCTCGTCCGGCTCCTCGAACACCAGGACGTCATCCTGCGCAGGGGTGCCGACCCGATGGCGCCAGACCTCGTGAGGACGCCACGACTCATCCATCCTGGTGTAGAAGACGTGCTCCCCGTCCAGCGACCAGACGACGCCGTAACCGATCGCGGTGACCCCCTCATCGATCACGGCACCGGTCTCGATGTCCCGTACCCGCAGGGCAAAACGCTCATCACCCTCGACATCCACCGCATAGGCGATCCGGCGCCCGTCGGTGCTCACCTCGAAGGCTCCCAGCGAGAAGAACTCGTGCCCGTGCGCCTCGACGTTGCCGTCCAGCAAAAGCTGCTCACCATCGGGAGCAACCCCCGGCTCCAGCTGCGGCCTTCCCCTGCCCGCACTCTTGCGAACCCGGCACTGGGTGGGGTACTGCTTGCCCTCAAAGGTGCGTGAGTAGTACCACCAGCCCCGGTAGGCCTCCGGCACCGACAGGTCCGTCTCCTGGGTCCGGGACTTGATCTCGTCGAAGATGCGTCCTCGCAGCGGCTCGAGATGACTCGTCATGGCCTCTGCGTAGGCGTTCTCGTCCTCGAGGTGCGTGATCACCTCTGGGTCGTCCTTGTTCCGAAGCCACTCGAACGGGTCGATGACCCGGTCGCCGTGATGCACGCGTTCATGCTCGATGTGTTTGGTCACGACAGGTTTGACGGTGTTCACATCGGAACGGTAGCCGACAACCCTGCCGGTCAGAAGCGGCAACCTGCGGCGCGGGCAGGGCGGGTTGCCTGGCCCCGGGCCCAGGTCGGCTCAGGTCAGGCAGGCCGGGCCCAGAAGCGCCTTGAGGTCACCGAACAACGCCGGAGACGCGGTGACCCGCAGCGAGTCGTCGAGCCGCATGAGCACCGAGCGCCCGGGCTGGGTGAGCTTGAGGTGGACCTCGGTCACGCCGGGGTGCTCGCTCAGCACTGACTTGATCCGCTCTGCCACCTCGTTGGTCGCCCTGGCCAGCGGCAAGGTCACCACAACAGGTCCGCGCGGCCCGTCCTTGATGTCCGGAAGGGTGAGCTCCTGGGCAAAGATCGTCGGAGTCTCATCCCGGCGGTTCAGGCGTCCACGCACCACGCACACGACGTCATGGCCGAGCATGGTCGACACGGTCATGTAGGCCGAGGGGAAGAACAGGCACTCGATCGCGCCGTCGAGATCCTCCACCGTTGCGATGGCCCAGAGGTCGCCCTTCTTGGTGCGCTTGATCTGCAGCGCGGTGATCAGTCCGGCAATGGTGACATTGGCCCCGTCGGCCTTGCTGTCGTCGCCGGTCAGGGCAGCGATCGAGGTGTCTGCGTGCTGGGCCAGGATGTGCTCGATACCGAACAGGGGGTGATCGGAGACGTACAGGCCGAGCATCTCGCGCTCGAAGGCCAGCAGCGTCGCCTTGTCCCACTCCATCGTGGGGATCGGGGGCATGGCGAGCAGCGACGTCCGGGTGCCGGCCTCACCGTCCGCGCCGTCGCCACCCTCACCGTCGCCGAAGCTGAAGCCTCCGAACAGCGAGTCCTGGCCGATGGCCTCCTGCCGCTTCTCATCCACCAGCGCGTCGATGTAGGCCTCGTGGACCCGTACCAGACCCTGGCGGGTGTGCTGCATCGAGTCGAAGGAGCCGCCCTTGATCAGGGACTCGATGGTGCGCTTGTTGCAGACGACAGCGGGTGACTTGCGCACGAAGTCCTCGAACGAGACGAAGCGTCCCCTGTCCTGGCGCGCGGCCACGATCCCCTCGACCACGTTGTGGCCGACGTTGCGGATCGCCGCAAGCCCGAACCGGATGTCGGTGCCGACAGCGGTGAAGTTGGCCGAGCTCTCGTTGACGTCCGGTGGCAGGACCTTGATGCCCATTCGACGGCACTCGTTGAGATAGAGCGCAGACTTGTCCTTGTCGTCGCGCACGCTGGTCAGCACCGCGGCCATGTACTCGGCCGGGTAGTTGGCCTTCAGGTAGGCCGTCCAGTAGGAGACGAGACCGTAGGCCGCGCTGTGCGCCTTGTTGAACGCGTAGTCCGAGAAGGGGACCAGGACGTCCCACAGTGCCTTGATCGCGGCCGGGCTGAAGCCGTTGGCCACCATGCCTGCCTCGAAACCGAGGTACTCCGCATCCAGCACCGCGCGCTTCTTCTTGCCCATGGCCCGGCGCAGCAGGTCGGCCTTTCCCAGCGTGTAGCCGGCCAGCTTCTGGGCGATCTCCATCACCTGCTCCTGATAGACGATCAGGCCGTAGGTGGTCCCAAGCAGCGGTTCCAGGGCGTGGGCGAGCTCAGCGTGGGGGTAGGAGATCTCCTGCAGGTTGTTCTTGCGAAGGGCGTAGTTGGTGTGCGAGTTCGCGCCCATCGGGCCGGGCCGGTAGAGCGCGCCCACCGCCGAGATGTCCTCGAAGTTGTCGGGCTTCATCAGCCGGAGCAGGGCGCGCATCGGTCCGCCGTCGAACTGGAAGACCCCCAGGGTGTCGCCACGGCCGAGCAGCTCGTAGGTGACCGGGTCGTCCAGGGTCTTGCTCAGCGCGTCGAGGTCGACCTCGTCGCCACGGTTGCTGCGGACGTTGATCAGCGCGTCGTCCAGGATGGTCAGGTTGCGCAGACCCAGGAAGTCCATCTTGACGAGGCCGAGTGCCTCGCAGCTGGGGTAGTCGAACTGGGTGATGATCTGGCCGTCCTGCTCGCGGCGCATGATCGGGATCAGGTCGAGCAGCGGCTCGCTGGACATGATGACGCCCGCCGCGTGCACGCCCCACTGGCGCTTCAGGCCCTCCAGGCCCAGCGCCGTCTTGACGACCTCCTGGGCCTGGGGGTCCTCGTCGTGGACCTGCCGGAACGCGGCAGCCTCGGAGTAGCGCTTGTGCTGGGGGTCGAAGATCCCCGACAGCGGCACATCCTTGCCCATGATCGCCGGCGGCATCGCCTTGGTGAGCTTCTCACCCATCGAGAAGGGGAAGCCCATCACCCGCGAGGCGTCCTTGACCGCCTGCTTGGCCTTGATGGTGCCGTAGGTGACGATCTGGGCGACCCGCTCCTCGCCATACTTCGCGGTGACGTAGTGGATCACCTCGCCGCGACGACGCTCGTCGAAGTCGATGTCGAAGTCGGGCAGCGAGGCACGCTCCGGGTTGAGGAACCGTTCGAAGATCAGCCCGTGCTTGAGCGGGTCGAGGTCGGTGATCTCCATGACGTAGGCGCACATGGAGCCTGCGCCGGACCCGCGCCCCGGGCCGACCCGGATGCCGTTCCTCTTCGACCAGCCGATGAAGTCGGCGACGACCAGGAAATAGCCCGGGTAACCCTTGGAGACGATGACCCCGGTCTCGTACTCCGCCTGCTTGCGGACTGCCTCCGGGACGCCCTCCGGGTAGCGAACGTGGAGGCCGCGCTCCACCTCCTTGATGAACCAGGAGGTCTCGTCCTCACCCTCGGGACACGGGAAGTCAGGCATGTAGGCGCCCTCGTTCTCGGTGAAGCTCACGTCACACCGCTCCGCGATCAGCAGCGTGTTGTCGCAGGCCTGCGGCAGCTCGCGCCAGAGGTGACGCATCTGCTGCGGGCTCTTGAGATAGAACTCGTCGGAGTCGAACTTGAACCGGTTCGGGTCCATCAGGGTCGAGCCCGACTGAACGCACAGCAGCGCCGCGTGGGCCTTGGCGTCCTCGGCCTTCGTGTAGTGGAGGTCGTTGGTGGCGAGCAGCGGCAGGCCGAGATCCTTGGACAGGCGCAGCAGGTCCTTCATGGTCCGGCGCTCGACGTCGATGCCGTGGTCCATGACCTCGCAGTAGAAGTTCTCCGCGCCCAGGATGTCGCGGAACTCCGAAGCCGCCGCGAGCGCCTCGCGGTACTGGCCCTGACGGAGCCGGGTCTGGATCTCACCGCCGGCGCAGCCCGTCGTGCCGATGAGACCCTCGCCATAGGTCGCCAGCAGCTCCCGGTCGATGCGGGGCTTGAAGTAGTAGCCCTCCATCGAGGCCAGCGAGCTCATCCGGAAGAGGTTGTGCATCCCCCCCGTATTGCGTGCCAGCAGCGTCATGTGGGTGTAGGCGCCCGATCCGGAGACGTCGTCGCGACCCCCGTCCCCGAACTTGACGCGGGTCTTGTCCGTGCGGTGGGTTCCCGGTGTCAGGTACGCCTCAAGGCCGATGATCGGCTTGATCCCGTACTTCTTGGCCTTGGACCAGAACTCATATGCACCGAAGATGTAGCCGTGGTCAGTCGTGGCCAGGGCCGGCATACCCATCTGCACGGCGGCCTCGAACAGCTCGTCGATCCGGGCGGCGCCATCGAGCATGGAGTACTCGGTGTGCACATGCAGGTGGACGAAGCTCTTGTCGGGTGTACCCGGGGCGGAGGTGGAGATCTGAGACATTGACACAGAGTGTATGCCGGGCGGCGGACACTTCTTGTATGCCCTGCCGCACCCGTCCGGGCGTGTCCGGCCCGGCTGTCTGGCCTGCCTCTGACGACCGTTCGACTGGACTTCGCTAACCGCTGATGCGGTCGAGCGCGGTCTGCAGATCCAACGGGTAGGGGCTGGCGAAGTCGACGCGCTGGCCGCTGCCGGGGTGCTCAAACCCGAGGCCGACCGCGTGCAGCCACTGGCGCCCCAGACCGAGCCTGCCTGCCAGCGCCGGGTCCGCGCCGTAGGTCAGGTCTCCGACGCAGGGATGGTGAAGGGCAGAGAAGTGAACCCGGATCTGGTGAGTGCGACCAGTCTCGAGGTGGACCTCCACCAGGGATGCGGACCTGAATGCCTCCAGGACCTCGTAGTGGGTCACGCTCGCCTTGCCACTGGCTGTCACGGCGAACTTGTAGTCGTGGTTGGGATGACGTCCGATCGGAGCATCGATGGTGCCCTTCAGCGGGTCAGGCAGGCCCTGAACGAGGGCGTGGTAGGTCTTGTCCACGGTTCGTTCCTTGAACGCCCGCTTGAGCGCGGTGTAGGCGTGTTCGCTCTTGGCGACCACCATCAGACCGCTGGTTCCCACATCGAGACGGTGCACGACGCCCCTTCGCTCCTCCGCGCCCGAGGTCGAGATGCGATAGCCGGCCGCCGCGAGCCCGCCGATCACCGTGGGGCCAGTCCAGCCCACACTGGGGTGGGCGGCAACGCCGACAGGCTTGTCGACCACGACCAGGTCGTCGTCGTCATACACCACCGACATTCCGGGCACCGGCTCGGCGACCACGGAAAGCCCCGATGCCGCAGGCGGATCCGGGAGCGACACCTCTAGCCAGGCACCTGCTGATACCCGGTCCGACTTGCCAACCGTGCGCTGGTCGACGGTCACCGCACCACCGGTCGCCAGGTCGGCAGCCTTGGTCCTGGACAGGCCGAAGAGGCGCGCCAGTGCCGAGTCGACCCGCTCTCCTTCAAGCCCGTCCGGCACGAAAAGAGATCGCACGTCAGACATCTTGGGGTGTCCCAGGTGGGTTGGGGGGCATCCGCGACCCGCTGTTCTCGTCGTTGTTCCCGGGTTCGTTGGCCGCAGGGAGTCCGGTCTCCGGATGATCGCCATCGGCGCTGTCAGCCCCCGGGTGGTCGCTCTTATGATGCAGGGCAGCAAAACGGGTCCCGTCGATGCCGATGCCCCGGAAGGCCATCACGACAATCAGAACCGCTGCACTCACGATGGCAGAGTCGGCGATGTTGAAGATGGGGTAGTGCGGAAGCTGCAGGAAGTCCACCACCTGTCCCTGACCGGGTCCGGGAGCCCGGAACATCCGGTCAGTGAGGTTGCCCAGCGAACCGGCGAGAAGCAGCCCCAGCGCCATCGCCCAGCCCCGGCTGCCCAGACGCCGAGCGGTGATGACCACGAACACGACCACAGAACAGGCGATCAAGGTCAGGATCCATGTTGCCCCGGTGGCTATCGAGAAAGCGGCGCCAGAGTTGCGGGTCAGGTTGAGCTGGAGCACCGACCCGATCAGCTCACGTGGCTGATCCGGCTGAAGGTTCGCGGCAGCCCATGCCTTGGTGAGCTGGTCGGCAACATAGACCGGCACGACCACCATCACCACGGCCAGATACAACAGTCGTCTTGACGGGGATCGCGCGGTCGGGGGCTCGTTTGTGGCGGGGGAAGTGATTAGCGGCGCTCCTGCTTGGATTTGCATGTCATACACAGCGTCGCACGCGGGAAGGCCAGCAGACGATTCTTGCCGATCGGGCTGTTACAGGACTCGCAGATGCCGTAGCTCCCGTCAACGAGGCGGGCCAGCGCGCGAGCGCTCTGTTCGAACACCTCACGGGCGTTGTTGGCCAACGAGATCTCCTGCTCGCGCTCAAAGGTAGCGGTGCCGGCATCCGCCGGGTCGTCGCCTGCGCCATCACCGATATCGCGCATGAGACCGGCGAGGTCGATCTCGGCCAGCGAGATCTCCTTCTGCAGGCGTGAGATATCTGCCTCGAGCTCAGCACGAACCGTCGCGAGCTCCCTGGCCGTCCACGGTTTCTCGTTCTCGCGAACCCGCAGACGCTGTGGCTGTGTAGTTGCTCTGGAGGCATTACCTACCCCGCGACTGCTCGACCCGTCTGCCGCTGCGGCCCCCGTGATCGACTTTGCCCTGGTCGCGGGCTTCGTGGCAGACACCTTGGCTGGGTTCGGCCGCCTCCCGGCAGCGCCGGTCGCGGACTTGCTCCCTGTCGCTTTTGCCAAACTAGCTCTGCTCGCGACCTTGGTCCTGCCGGCTCTGGCCGCTGACTTCGTCGCGGTCCCTCTGCTCGCGTCGGACCCGGTCGCAGACCTTGCCGTCCCCTTGGCCGCACTCGCGTTGGCCGCGGTCATCTTCGTCGCGCTTGCCTTCTTCGTGGTCTTCCTCACAGCGGCTTCGGTCGGCGCAGCCTTCTTCGGCGGCGCAGACTTCTTGGCAGCCGAGGTCGCCTTCTTAACAGCCATGCTCGACCCCTTCAAGATGGCACTTCGTCGCCCCCAGAAAACACAGGTGAGCGTGAGGATAGGGCCATCCGGCCCAGTTCTCAATGGCGAAACGCCGCCACGGGACCAGATAGTCCCCTGGACCTCCCGAAACTGGTCAAGGGGCGCGGGCAGAAGCCAATAGCCGGGCCAACCGGCGTGGCCTCTGCCCCGACGGGCTACCGAGAGCGCAGCCGGGCAGCCGTCGTCCCCTGGTCAGCCCCAGCGCTGCCGTTACTTGCTACCGACCGGCTCGCCGACCCCGGTCTGCGCCAGCTCCTGCAGCTGACCCTCAAGGTGGGTCTTCAGCCGGCCGCGGTAGTCGCGCTCAAACGTCCTGAGCTCGTCGATCTTCTGCTGCAGCACACTCCGCTCGTGACCCAGCGTCTGAAGAACCTCTGCCCTCTTCTGCTGGGCCTCTGCCACCATTCCGCTGGCCCGCTCACGAGCCTCGGTGATCATCTGCTCATGCCGCGTGGTTGCCTCAGCGATGAGCGAGTCGTGCTTGGTCTGAGCTGTGTACCGAAGCTCTTCACGCTTGGCGCTGGCCTCACCGACCACTTGGTCGTGGCGCAGCTGCCCCTCGCTGATGAGTCGCTCGCGGGTCTTCTGCCCCTCGGCGACGTACTCCGCATGCAGCTTCTCCGCGAGTGCAAGCACACCGGCCGCGGAACCCAGGCCTGCAACAGCAACGCCCTCGTCCTTGGCGGGGCTACGCGGAGCCTCTTTGACAGCAGCAGGGACGGCGAACGCAGACCTGGCAATCTCGTTCGCGGACTCCTCGGCAGCCTTCTTACGTTCGGCGGCCAGCGCCTCTGCACGATCCGCGTCGGCGTTCGCCCTGGCAATGCGAAGACCGGAGTCCTTCTCCACCCTCATCCGCTCGGCAGCCTGTGACTCAGCACTCTCGGCTTCGGCTCGGGCCTTTGCTATCCGCGCCGCGGATTCCTTCTCCGCCTGCTCGGCGGAGACTCTCGCGGCCGCGATCTTGTCCTTGACACCTGACGGGAGGACGCCTCTGTCCTCCTGGCATGCCTTGAGCTGGCCGCCCAGCTCGGCGTTCTCACTGCTCAGACGACGGAGCTCGACGACGATCTCATCCAGGAAGTCGTCAACCTCGTGCTCGTCATAACCACGACGGAACTGAGTCGCGGTGAAATTCTTGTTGAGGACATCCTCGGGCATGAACGCCATGTAGTCACCTCGGTCGATTTCGTTCGGGGGAGCCGTCCCACCTTATATCGGGGCGCGTCAAAACGCGCATTCGGGTACCCCACTGAAGCCCGATCCGCGCAGGACAGCTCTGAAACTAGCTAAGTATCGGTCAGAGGCCCCCCACAATACTTCGCAGGAAACTCACCGCCAGGATTAGCACCAGAAACGCCATGTCAAGGCGAACAGACCCCAACGACAGGGGCGGGATCAGACGTCGCAGGAACTTCAGCGGCGGGTCGGTGACGGTGTAGATGGCTTCCGCAAAGAACAGGATGGGTCCGTGAGGTCGCCACTCTCTGGCCAGCACCTGGATCCAGTCCAGGACGAGCCGACAGATGAGAGCAGCAAAAAAGAGGTTCAAGACAAACAGCAGAGCCAACTTCACGACGCCTAGCATGACTGCCTCTGCCGGGGACCAACCCATCGGGGGCTGACGGTGCCCCCCTCAGCTCTGGTTGAAGAAGCCGCGCGAGGCGGCCTTTGGCGGGGCCACCTCGTTGGCAGTCACCTCGACATGCGCGGGCGACAGCAGGAATACCTTGCTCGTGACCCGCTCGATGGACCCATGCAGACCGAACACCAGGCCGGCAGCGAAATCCACGAGGCGCTTGGCGTCCGCGTCATCCAGATCGGTCAGGTTCATGATGACCGGTGTGCCTTCGCGGAAGCTCTCGCCGATGTTCTTGGCTTCGTTGTAGGTCCTCGGGTGGATGGTCGATATGCGGTTCAGCGCACCGACCTCCACATCGCGGACCACACGCGCCACGGGAGTGCGCGCCTGCAGCTGGGTCACCGCCGCGGAACGTTCCTGGCGCGCGGGAGACTCCTGCTGTGCGTCGGGCTCCTCGTACTCGTCGTACGAGTCATAGCCCTCGTAACGCTCGTCCTCAGCAAGCCCGAGGTAGACCATGGTCTTGCGCAGTGCCCCAGCCATCTCGAGCTCCCTAACTACGGTCTGCTGTCATCGAGTTTTCGATGTCATCAGATTGGATGTCGTCCGGCTGTGCACGTCTGCCGACGGATGTACGCCTTCAAAACTACCCAAGCGGTGGCCGCGAACCGAGGATTGCGCTGCCGACACGCAGGTGTGTCGCGCCGTTTGCCACAGCGGCCTCCAGATCGGCACTCATCCCCGCCGACATCCAGGCGGCCGTCGGATGGGCAGCGCGCACCCTCCGCGCCACCGCGGCAAGCTCCGCGAAGGCGACCTGGGGGTCGACCCCCAGTGGAGCCACCGCCATGAGACCTCGAAGGGTGAGATGGGCGGAGGAAGCAACGCTGTCAGCCAGCCCGGCGACGCCGTCCAGTGGTATGCCGCCGCGCCCTTGTGCGAGGGTGTCTCCGCTCAGGCTCACCTGGACCAGAGCGCCGATGTCACGTCCTGCAGAGATGGCTGCTCGATCGAGGGCGCGGACCAGCTTTGGCCGGTCGATCGAGTGCACGGTGTCGACGAAGGACGCCAGCGAAGGGACCTTGTTGGACTGGACCTGACCGATGAAGTGGACGTGCACGCGTTGACGCACGTCGGCAGGCAGGGCCGCAACCTTGGCGGACGCCTCCTGTTCGCGGTTCTCCCCGATGTCTGTCACGCCGAGCCGGCAGAGGAGCTCAATGTCCGAGCTCGGAAAGAACTTCGTGACCACGATCAGGGAGATGTCGTCGGGGCGGCGGCCACAGGCCCTGCAGGCAGATCCGATGCGCTCCTGGACGTGGTGAAGGCTGGCAGACAGCTCCTCGAGCCGGGCCTGCGGGTCAGCGGATGTCATGCTCCTCCTTCGGCCGGAGCCTCGAGCAGCCGGATGACCCCGGCGAAGCGGCCGGTACGCTGCTGGCGACGGTAGGAGAAGAGTCCCTCAGACTCGCGGGTACAACCCCAGATCCATTGCACCGCAACGGATCGCGTGTGCAACTGGTCCACCACCCCGGCGGCGACGTCGATGGCCGGGGTGCCCTGCCAGGAGACGGCTGCCGTGACAGGACTGATCCTCGCAGCCTCGGTCCTCATTGGCTCGGGCACTTCGTAGCAGCGCCCGCACACCGACGGACCGACCACTGCGCTGATGGTACGAGCCCCCAGGTCGGTCATCGCGTCGACGGCGCGCCCGATGATTCCCTGCATCATCCCAGGGCGGCCGGCGTGCACGGCCGCGGCGACGCCGGCGACGCGATCGACCAGAAGAACCGGGGTGCAGTCGGCGACGAGCACTCCAAGCGCGAGGTCGGTCGAGGTCGTCACCAGGGCGTCCACCGCGGGCGGTATTCCCTGCCATGGGCGGTCGACAAACGCAATGTCCGACCCGTGACACTGCCCCATGAACAGGAGGTGATCTCGTGGGACGTCCAGGGCGGTGGCCACCAGCGTGCGGTTGGAGTCGACTGCCAGGGGATCATCACCCACGCTTCCGCCGAGGTTGAGGCTGGCAAAGTCCCCGACGCTCACGCCACCCCAGGTCGAGGTGAAACCCCAGTCCACGCCATGGCCCTGCGTCGAGGGGTTCAGCTCCCGCCAATGAAACACAGGGGTCAGGGTAGCCGAGTGTCGCTCGCCCGGCCGAGGTCATGGTCCCCGTGCCGAGCGACTGCGGCCCGGCCCGGGCCGGGCGTGATCACTTCAGGAAGTCGGGCACATCAAGGTCGTCGTTGTCGTCGAAGATGACGGTCCGTGGTGGACGTGCAACGGCAACCGGGACCGGCTCTGGTGGCTGCGGGTGCACAACCGCGGGTTGGGTGCCGTTGCCGGGCGTCTGCCCTGCCGGTGTCTGAGCTCCGCCGTTCAGCGGCACCGGGCGGAAGACCTGTGTGTTGACCGGCGACGGCTGCGCCACGCGAGGCTGTTGTAACGCGCCGGGTGTCATGGCCGGGCGCTGGGTCGAGCCGGCGACCTGGCCGAGTGCACGGTCGTCGTTGCGACGAACGGGACCACCGCCGTCGAAGCCTGCGGCGATGACAGTCACCCGTACCTCGTCGCCAAGAGCATCGTCGATCACGGTGCCGAAGATGATGTTGGCATCGGGATGGGCGGCTTCCTGCACCAGGCGCGCGGCCTCGTTGATCTCGAACAGCCCGAGGTCTGAACCACCCTGGATCGACAACAGCACACCATGGGCACCATCGATGCTGGCCTCGAGAAGCGGCGAGGAGATCGCCAGCTCAGCGGCCTGGACTGCTCTGTCCTCGCCGCGCGCTGAACCGATGCCCATGAGGGCGGAGCCTGCACCCTGCATCACGGCTTTGACGTCGGCGAAGTCGAGGTTGATCAGGCCAGGCGTGGTGATCAGGTCTGTGATGCCCTGAACACCGGAGAGCAGAACCTGGTCGGCGCTGCGGAAGGCGTCGAGCATGCTGACCGCGCGGTCGCTGATCGAGAGCAGACGGTCGTTCGGGATGATGATGAGGGTATCGACCTCTTCGCGGAGACTGGCAATACCCGTCTCAGCCTGGTTGGCCCGGCGACGACCTTCGAAGGTGAAGGGCCGCGTGACCACACCAATGGTGAGCGCTCCGATGGACTTGGCGATCTTGGCTATGACGGGTGCCCCGCCAGTGCCGGTGCCCCCGCCCTCGCCAGCCGTCACGAAGACCATGTCAGCGCCTTTGAGGACTTCTTCAATCTCTTCCGAGTGATCCTCGGCGGCCTTCTTGCCGACCTCGGGATCGGCGCCAGCGCCAAGACCCCGGGTCAGCTCACGACCGACGTCGAGCTTGACATCGGCGTCACTCATCAGAAGGGCTTGCGCGTCGGTGTTGATGGCGATGAACTCAACGCCCTTGAGACCGACCTCGATCATCCGGTTGATCGCATTGACACCGCCTCCGCCGATGCCGACGACCTTGATAACGGCTAGGTAGTTCTGCGGTGCTGCCACGTCGG
Source organism: Actinomycetota bacterium (assembly GCA_040006795.1). Classification (GTDB taxonomy): domain Bacteria; phylum Actinomycetota; class Actinomycetes; order Actinomycetales; family Dermatophilaceae; genus UBA4719. The sequence continues at coordinate 25,833 of JBDTWH010000154.1, forward strand.
CTAGCCTCTCCTTGAGTCACGCTGCTCGGGTGGTTGGAGGTTGTGAAGGCATCGTATGCGTTGTCGTACACTTCGACAGAGTCTCGATGTGAACTAGAGGTTTATAGCGGATCCAACCCTGTCCACGATGACGGTAAAGCCTGAGACCTCCTCGATCAAACCTGTGAGCGGCGTGTCGGGTGACTCATCTGATGACAGGGGTGCGCGGCGCGCTGACGTCAATCGTCCCCACGTGTTTCTGTCTCAGCAGCGCCGTGATCACCCTGACCTTCAGCCCGGGTTCGGACGCCCCTCCCCACACGACCGTGACAGTGCCCAGCTTGAGCGTGATCATGTTCGGACCCAGCACGGTGACGTTGGTGACCTTGCCGCGCTGCGCCGGGGAGAGCGCCCGCAGAACCGCCATCGCACCGCGCAGGGACTGCTGACTGGGCGGGTCCTCAACCGTGTCGATCAGTGGCACGCCCTTGGGTGCCGCGCTGACGGTCGCATACACATCACCATGAGAGTCCACAACCTGTACTTGACCTTTAGGGTTCTTGACAGCGAGGACCGGCACCTTGGGACTCGCTGAGATGACAATCGTGCTGGGGTAGGAACGGCTCACGCTGACGTTGGTCAGCGCGGCGTTGTGAGTCACTCTTTCGGCGATCGCGCCGGTATCGACCTTCGCCAGAGGCACACCCATCGGGACGGCAGCCTGGCGAACGATCCCGGAGACGTTCCCCTTCGGCATCCCTTCGACCCTGACTGACCTGGTCACCAGAACCGGGCTCAGCTCCACCAGCCACACACCCCCGGACGCCACCGCCAGAAAGACGGCAATGCTCGTCGCCAACAGCCAGGGACGGCGACGAACCCGGGCAGCACGAGCATCGAACCGGGCCCGTGAAGATCTCAGCCCTGAAGAACGCCGCAGGGACGGACCCGAGGGCCGGTGAGGGCTTGCACGGCGGTCTCCTGGCCTCAACCCGGTTCCTGTCCTGCAGCGACCGTCTTCGCGTCCGATCCTCCCAGCAGACGGAGGATCTCCGGACCGATCATGGTGACGTCACCCGCTCCGACAGTCAGGACCAGATCTCCGGCCCGGGCGATCTGCACGACCAGAGGCGCAACCTCGGACCAGGACGGTGCGAAGCGCACGCTCCCTTCTGAAGGCCGGCGACCGCCAAGAGCCAGCTGATCGGTGATCAGTGCTCCGCTCACACCGGGCATGGGGTCCTCGCGCGCCGCGTAGACGTCCATGACGATGATGATGTCCGCCGGCGACAGGGCTGCTGCCAGCTCGGCCGCGAAATCACGGGTCCGTGAGTAGAGGTGGGGCTGGAACACCACGATCAGTCGCCCGGGAGCGGCGAGAACCCGGGCGGTCTCGACCACTGCTGTCACTTTGCCGGGGTTGTGGGCGTAGTCGTCGACGACCCGAACGCCACCGGCCTCACCCCTGGGCTCGAACCTGCGGCGTGTACCGGTGAACCCGGCAAGTCCCTTAAGCACTTGCCCGGGATCCTGCCCGAGCCCCTGGGTGGCAGCCACGAACGCCGCGGCCGCGTTGAGCAGGTTGTGCCGCCCGGGTATGCCCAGGCGGAGGCGGCCAATCGGAACCGGGCTGGTGCTGCCCTCCGCCGACGCCATCACCGTCGCGTGCGCCTGCATCCCGGCACCGCCCACGTCAGTGAGCCGAACGTCAGCGTCCTGCGCCTGGCCGTAGGTGAGGACGCGGGTGCCGGCGGCCCTGGCAACCTCACACAGGTCGCGAGAGCCCTGGTCGTCTGCACAGGTCACCAGCAGACCGCCGGGCTGCACGGTTGCGGCGAACTTGGCGTACGTCGCCTGAACCATTGCGAAGCTGCCGTAGAAGTCGAGGTGGTCTGGCTGAACGTTGGTGACGATGGCGACCTCGGGCCGGTAGACGAGGAACGACCCGTCGCTCTCATCGGCCTCGGCCACGAATATCTCACCCGTTCCGTGGTGCGCATTGGTGCCATGCTTGGCAAGCTCACCACCGACGGCAAACGATGGGTCGACCCCGCACTGCTGGAGGGCAACAACCAACATCGAGGTCGTCGTGGTCTTGCCGTTGGCTCCGGCGACAGCGACTCGCCTGCTCCCCCGCATCACCGATGCGAGCGCCTGGGACCGGTGCAGCACCCGAAGCCCGCGCGTGCGGGCCTCCTGCAGCTCCACGTTGTCCTCGCGAATTGCCGAGGAGATGACGACGGTGTCCGCATCACCGAGGTTGGCGCCATCATGGCCGATGTGAACGTGGGCTCCCTCGGTCTCCAGCGCCGCCAGGACAAGAGACCTCTTGGCGTCGGACCCGCTGACCGGCACCCCCCGCGCCAACATCACGCGGGCGACGCCGGACATCCCGGCGCCACCGATGGCGATGAAATGAACCCTGCCCAGGCTGCTCGCGGCCGGGACCTCGGCCGTGAAGTCGAAGCGCGCATTCGACCCGTTGGCGGCGTAGACGTACGGCGCGGGCGGTCTTGTCGGCTGATGACTACCGGAAGCTGCAGCGTTCATCGGGCACCCCGCGACTCCGAGGCAACCGCAACGAGATCGGCCAGCCGTTCGTCCGCCGCACGCTCCCCCATGCCGGCGGCGGCAGCCGCCATCTCGGCAGTCCGGGGCACATCCGTCATGAGCGGCACGAGTATCTGGTCGACCCACTGGGGGGTCAGGTCAGAGTCGTCGACCAGGATGCCGCCATCAGCGGCGATGACGTCGGCGGCGTTCAACCGCTGCTCGCCGTTGCCGATCGGCAACGGGACGTACACCGCAGGCAGGCCGACAGCCGTCAGCTCACAGACCGTGTTGGCGCCGGCGCGCGCGACCACGAGGTCGGCCGCGGAATAGGCCAGGTCCATCCGATCGACATAGCCGGCAACAACATACGGTGGACCGTCCAGCGTGGACTCGTGGGCGAACTCCTTGCCCAGACCGGTGATGTGCAACACCTGTATGCCGTGGGCACGCAGGGAGTCGACCCGCGAGGCAAACGCCGCGTTCAGTCGCTGCGCCCCCAGGGACCCCCCGGTGATCAGCAGTGTCGGGTGGTGATCGTCAAGCCCGAAATGCGTCAACGCCTGTGCGCGGCTGGCTCCACGGTCCAGCATCGCGATCTCGCGTCGAAGCGGCATACCGATGACTCTGGCGTGCGGCAGCGAGGTGGAGGCGAACGTCGTGGCCACGTAGGGCGTCATGCGGGCACCCAGACGGTTCGCCAGACCCGGACGGGCGTTCTGTTCGTGGACCACGATCGGGATGCCACGCCTGCGCGCCGCCAGGTAGGCAGGCGTCGACACGTAGCCGCCAAAACCGACCACGACCTCAGGGGAGATCTCATCGATGACAGCGCCGGCGGCATCGACCGCGGCCTTGAGCGCGCCGGGCAGGCGCAGCAGCGCACCGCCGGGCCGACGGGGGAAGGCCACTTTGGGAATGGCCCGCAGATCGTATCCTCGAGCGGGAACCAACCGCTGTTCGAGACCCTGCTCGGTGCCCAGAGCCGTCACCCGAAGGTCGGGGTCCCGGCGGATGAGACAGTCCGCGAGAGCCAGCAGTGGTGACACGTGTCCGGCCGAGCCACCGCCGGCAAGCAGGACCGAGCTCAACCGCACTCTGGCATGCCCGGAGTGCCCACGTTCGTCGCTGCCTGCACTCACGAGCTGCGCCCGCGGCGCGTCGGCATGACCGCCATCGAGCGGCGCACCACGCCGGGTCGGGCCGCGAGGGCCTCACGACAACCTGGCTCGTTGCGAGCGAACGACAGCAACATCCCCAAGGCGAACAACGTTGCCATCAAGGCAGACCCTCCACTGGAGACCAGGGGCAGCGGAACGCCGATGACCGGCAGCAGCCCGATCACAGAGCCTATGTTGATGACGGCCTGGGAGAGAATCCAGACCATCACACCAGCGGTGGCAACTCGTACGAAGAAGTCACTGCTGCGCAGGACCAGCCGGAAGCACGCGTAGGCCAGCAGGCCGAAGAGCGCAATGACCACCAATGTGCCCGGAAGACCCAGCTCCTCACCGATGATGGCGAAGATGAAGTCGTTGTGCGCCTCCGGGAGCCACATCCACTTCTCCCTGCTGGCGCCCAGCCCGACGCCCCACCAGCCCCCGTCGGCGAGCGCGTACTGGCCGTGAATCGTCTGAAAGCACCTGTCCGGGTCCGTGCACCCCGCCAGCCACGTGTGGATGCGGCCCATCCGGTTGGCACTGGTCAGCGCCATGGTGGATGCCAGGGCCACCGAGACCGCGCCGGCCAGAAGGAACATCCGGGCCGGCACTCCGGCCACGAACAGCATTCCGGCAAGGATGGCCAGGAACACCAGGCAGGTGCCCAGGTCGCCGCCGAGGAGGACGAGGCCCAGCAGAAGAGTGCCTGCCGGGAACACCAGCGGCACTGCCACGTGCATGAAGCTGGCCAGGTTGCGACGTTTCTTGGTCAGCACGGTGGCGCCGAACAGGACCAGCGCGAGCTTGGCGAACTCAGAAGGCTGAACCTGCTGACCTGCGATGTGGATCCAGTTGCGGTTGCCGTTGACCTGGACGCCGAGGCCCGGCACGAAGACGAGTGACTGCAGGGCGATAGCCAGCGCGAGCAGGGGCACGGACAGCCGCTTCCAGGTGGTCAGCGAGAACCGGCTGGCCACGAATGCGCCGACGAGCCCGATGACCGCGAATCGCAGCTGGGCGAAGAAGACGGTGAAGGACGAGTTCGTGTCCTGATAGGAGGTGACGCTCGAAGCCGACAGCACCATGACCAGACCGATGATGACCAGCATCGCGGTTGCGCTGAGCAGGAGGTAGTAGGTCGTGACCGGGGACTCGATGCGCTCCCACCGAGGGAGCGCCCCGAACCAGGAGGACGAACCAGCCGACTCCGACGCCGGGCCGCTGCCCCGGGGTCTGGCTGACGAGCCGGGCCATCGCGGCGTCGTGCTCATAGCGCGTCGGGCCTGCCGCGTCGGCTCGCGTGACGCCGGACCGCCTTGGCGAACGCGTCGCCACGCTCACCGTAGCTGGCGAACATATCCATCGATGCTGCTGCAGGTGCAAGCAGGACCACGTCACCGGGCTGTGCGAGGTCGCCGGCACGAGCCACCACGAGATCCATGACTCCAGTGTCAGTGTCGGGCACGTCGACCACGGGGACATCTGGTGCGTGTCGCAGCATGGCCGTGGCGATCTGCCGTCGGTCGGCCCCGATCAGGATGACACCGCGAAGGCGATGGGCCACGGATTGGACCAGCGCGTCGACATCAGCGCCCTTGAGCAGCCCCCCGGCGATCCAGACGACGTGCTCGAACGCCGCCAGGGAGGCGCCGGCCGCATGCGGGTTGGTCGCCTTGGAGTCGTCGACGAAGCGCACGCCGTCGACCGTGGCGACGTCAGCGATCCGGTGGGGGTCGGGGACGAAGGCGCGCAGGCCGTCGCGTACCGACAGCGGACCCACACCGTAGGCACGCGCCAGTGCCGCGGCCGCGAGGGCATTGGCCACATTGTGCGGCGCCACGGACAGCGAGCCTCGCTGAAGGTCTGCCAGCGTTGCCAGCTCCGCGGCTGAGGTCTTGCGCTGCTCGACGAACGCCCGGTCCGCCAGTATGTCGTCCACCAGGCCCAGCATGGAGGGGCCCGGTAGCCCGAGGGTGAAACCGATCGCGCGACAGCCCTCCATGACGTCGGCATCCATGACCATCCGCTCCGTGGCCGGGTCCTGCACGTTGTAGACGCAGGCGATCCTGGTGCCCGCGTACACCTTGGCTTTGGCCAGGCGGTACTCCTCCAGCGACCCATGCCAGTCGACGTGGTCGGGCGCGAAGTTGAGACACGCAGACGCGACAGGGGCCACCGAGCGTTGCCAGTGCAGCTGGAAGCTGGACAGCTCGACGGCCAGGACGTCATACGGGTCGGGATGCAGAACGGCCTCGAGCAGCGGCGTGCCCACGTTCCCGGCACTCGTCGCGCGAAGCCCGGCCGCGCGCAAGATCCAGGTGAGCATCTTGACTGTCGTCGTCTTGCCATTGGTGCCGGTGATCGTGATCCAGGGGGCCGCACCGGACTCTGCACGCATCCGCCAGGCGAGCTCCACCTCGCCCCAGACCGGGATTCCCCGTGCGGCCGCCGCGAGCAGCAGGGGGTGGTCAGGGCGAAACCCGGGTGAGGTCACCACAAGCTCCGTACCCTCAGGCACGTCGACCAGATGCTCGGGCCCAAGTCGCGCATCAATGTCCAGGATCTCCAGGATCCGCGCGCGTTCCTGGATGGCCGACGTTGCGTCTGCACTGACGGCGGTCACGATGGCACCTCGCTCCGAGAGCGCGTCGGCCGCGGCGAAGCCACTGATCCCCAGGCCGGCGACCAGAATGCGCAGACCTGACCAGTCGGCGTCGCGATGGGTGAGGTGACGGATCCCCCGGCGGGGTTCGTAGCCGGGGTCCAGGCCTTCAGAGCTCTTCACTTTTCGCTCACCCTGATCCGACAACCCACTCCGCATAGAAGACACCTAGTCCCAGCGCGACGAACAGACCGGCAATGATCCAGAACCTGATGACAATGGTGATCTCGTCCCAGCCGGCGAGCTCGAAGTGATGCTGCAGCGGGGCCATCCTGAACACGCGTTTGCCGGTCAGCTTGAAGGAACCGACCTGGATGATCACCGACAGCGTGATGATGACGAACAGACCGCCCAGAATCACCACCAGCAGCTCGGTGCGGGTGGTGATGGCCAGACCTGCCATGGCGCCGCCCAGGGCCAGCGACCCCGTGTCTCCCATGAAGATCTTGGCCGGAGAGGCGTTCCACCACAGGAACCCGAAACAGGAGCCCATGAGAGCAGCGGCCACCACAGCCAGGTCATGCGGGTCGCGGACCTCGTAGCAGTTCACCCCCGGGTTGAACTGGCAGTTCTGGTTGAACTGCCAGATGGCGATCAGCACGTAGGAGCCGAACACCATCACGCTCGTACCTGTAGCCAGCCCGTCCAGGCCGTCGGTCAGATTCACGCCGTTGCTCGTGCCGGCGATCATCAGGTTGGCCCACAGCACGAACAGGATCACTCCGAGCCCCGTGCCGGCGAAGGCGAAGTTGACATTGGTGTCACGGACGAAGGACACGAACGGCACCGCCGCAGTGCGGAACCGGCTGTTGGGGAACTGCAGGGCGAGGAACGCGAAGATCACCGCCACCAGGGTCTGCCCGGCGAGCTTCTGCTTGGTGCGCAGCCCCAGGCTGCGCTGCTTGGAGATCTTGATGTAGTCGTCGAGGAAGCCCACGACCCCCAGGCCCGTCATCAGGAGGAGGACCAGGATTCCGCTGGCGGTCAGCGGAGTCAGGGTGAACAGGTGGGCGCCGCCATAAGCCAGGAGCGAGGCCCCGATGATGAGTGCGCCACCCATGGTGGGGGTGCCGCGCTTGGTGTGGTGTGAGGTCGGTCCGTCGTCACGGATGAACTGGCCATAGCTCCGGCCGACCAGGAACTTGATGAACAAAGGGGTGCCCAGCAATGACACGACGAGCGAGATCAGCCCGGCCAGGAGTACGGCCTTCACGAAGGCACCTGCAACCCGGTGTCCTCAACCAGCTGATCCCCGAGCAACCGCAGCCCCGCGTCGTGGCTGGACTTGACCAGGACGACGTCGCCTGGGCGGACGTCCTGCCGGAGCAGCTGGTATGCCGCCTCGGTGTCCGCGACGACCGAGACCGACTCCCCGCTGCCCGAGCCGCCGGAAGCCTCATCACGTGCGCCTTGGTGGATCGGCCGGGCCCCCGGGCCCACGGCGACCACGCGCGAGATGCCAAGGCGCGTGGCGAATCGCCCCACAGCCTCGTGCTCGCCGGCAGAATCTGGCCCCAGCTCAAGCATCTCGCCGAGCACGGCCCAGGTCCGTCGGCCGTGACCCATGGCCGCCAGGGCCTTGAGCGCCGCGCGCATCGAGTCCGGGTTGGCGTTGTAGGCGTCGTTGACGATGGTGACGCCATCGGCCCGCTCGTGGACCTCCATCCGCCATCGACTCAGCGGACGCGCGTCCCCGAGCGCGTCGACGACCTCGCCCAGCGGCATGCCAACGGCCAGAGCGACGGCGGCGACAGCCAGTGCGTTGCCGACGTGATGCTCACCGTGGAACCTGAGGACAACCGGCGCCGTGCCCTGGTCGGTGACCAGGGCGAAGGATGCACGTCCCTGCGTGTCGAGGGTGATGTCCGCTGCCCGCACGCTCGCCCGGGGCGACTCCCCCACTCCTATGACATGCGCCCGGGTCTGGCCTGCCATGTCCCAGACCATCGGGTCGTCTGCGTTGAGGACGGCGAACCCCGTCTCCGGCAAGGCCTGCACAAGCTCGGCCTTGGCTCTTGCGATCGCCCCGCGCGAGCCGAACTCGCCGACGTGGGCGGTTCCGACGTTGAGGACGACCCCGATCTTGGGCGGCGCTATCCCGGTCAGGTAGTCGATGTGACCGATGCCCCTGGAACCCATCTCGAGCACGAGGTAGGCGGTGGTGGCGGTGATCCTGCAGACAGTCAGCGGGACGCCGACCTCGGAGTTGAGTGAACCGACGTTGGCCACCGTCTCGCCGTGACGCTGCAGCACCGACGACAGCAGGTCCTTCGTGCTGGTCTTGCCTGAGGACCCGGTGATGCCGATGACGACAACCTCGCTGTTGCGTCCGGCCAGGGCGCGGGCAAGTGAGACGAACGCCGCCTGCACGTCCTGGACGACGACCGATGGGAGGTCCGAGACCGGCCGGGAGGTCAGCGCGGCGACGGCGCCCCGGGAGCAGGCCGCCGCGACGAAGTCGTGGCCATCGAGGTCCTCGCCGATGCGCGCGATATAGAGACTGCCCGGGGCTGCTTCCCGTGAGTCCGTGACGACCGGTCCATCCACCAGGGGATCTGCACCCGTTGAGTCGCCTGCGTCGAGAGCTTCAAAGACCTGACCGCCGGTGATCAGGGCGATCTCACTGAGGCTGACGGCAATCATCGGGCCGTGCCCCGGTCATCGTCATGGACGGGACCGCCGTGATGAGCATGAGTCTGCATCAGTGCCGCTCTCAGCTGCTCCCGGTCGTCGAAGGGGTGGACCACGCCGGCAGCCTCCTGTCCGCTCTCGTGACCCTTGCCCAGGACCACCACCGTGTCGCCGGCGCCAGCACCGGCCACCGCCTCACGAATGGCGGCGGCGCGGTCCCCGATCTCGCGGACCCTCCCGGAGCTCGAGAGGCCGGGGCGCCGGTGGGCCAAAGCTCCGCCCAGCACCGCCGCGCGGATTGTGGCGGGGTCCTCAGAGCGGGGGTTGTCATCGGTGATGATGACGAGGTCCGCGTTCGCGGCCGCGGCCGCGCCCATAGCCGCTCGCTTGCCGACATCCCGGTCGCCGCCGGCTCCCAGAACCACGACCAGCGACCCGGGAGTGCGCGGCCGCAGGGCGTTCAGGGCTGCGGCTACAGCGCTGGGGGTGTGAGCGAAGTCCACGATGGCCAGCGGCTGAGGGCTCAGCTCTGCGTGGGTCCCGGCCACTTCGACCCGCTCCATCCGACCTGGCACGTGGGGGTCGTGGGCAAGGGCAGTCTCGATGGAGTCAACCGGGTGGCCTGCAGCCAGGAGGAGCAGAGCTGCCAGCGCGGTGTTGACCCGGTTGAAGTCTCCCGGCAGGGCTGAGCGCAGCGCCAACCGCTGACCGTCACCCACGAGCTCAAAGTCTTCCTCGTCCGGCCCGGTGGCCCGGATCTGCCAGTCGGCCGGCACGCCGCGGAGCGACGACATCGTCACCACCGGCACCCCTGACTCGCGGGCGAGGCGCTGGCCCCACTCGTCATCGACGCACACCACTGCGCGAACCGCTCGTTCCGGGGTGAACAGCGTCGCCTTCGCCCGGAAGTAGTCCTCCATGGAGCCGTGGAAGTCGAGATGGTCCTGCGAGAGGTTGGTGAAGGCAGCCACGTCATAGCGAACCCCGTCGACGCGATGCAGGGCCAGCGCATGGCTGGAGACCTCCATGGTGCACGTCTGCACGCCGCTCTCCAGCATCACCGCGAACAGAGCATGCAGGTCCGAGGACTCAGGCGTGGTCCGGACGCTCTTGATGCGCCGATCCCCGACACGCGTCTCAACCGTGCCGATCAGTCCCGTCACCTGCCCCAGGGAGCGAAGCGCCGAGTCCAGCAGGTAGGCGGTCGTCGTCTTGCCGTTGGTACCGGTGATCCCCAGCATGGTCAGCGACTCGCTGGCCCGACCGTAGATCAAGGCGGAGACGGCACCGAGGGTGGCCCGGGGCTCCGGAACGACGAGAACCGGAACGGTGATCTCCTGGAGAGCCAGCAGTGCTGCGCCGGCCGGGTCGGTCAGCACGGCAACCGCCCCGAGGCCGACCGCTGCCCCCACGAAGCGGGCGCCGTGAATGTTTGCCCCGGGAAGGGCCGCATAGAGATCTCCGGGCCGTATGGCGCGCGAGTCCAGGGTCACCCCCGTCACGACCACGCGAGAGTCAAGGACTCGACGGGGGGGACTTGAGACACCGACACACTCGGCCACGGACCGAAGGCTGACGGCATGCGGGGACAGGGGACGCGGATTCGCGTTCACGTAAGGACCACGGGCGTGACTTTACCGGGCGAGGGTGGAGGGTCGAGGACCCGACTGAGGCTGCAGTGCCGATGCCGCCTTGTCCACAGATGTCGGGCCGTCCTCGATCTTGAGCTTCATGGAGGGTGGCGCGGTGCCGGTCGGAGGGATCCCGAAGTCCTGGAGCGCATAGGTCATCACATCCTTGAACACCGGGGCGGCAGTGGACCCGCCGAAGTAGCCGCGGATCGGATTCTGCAGGATCACGGCCACGACGAACACCGGCTTGTCTGCAGGGGCAAAGCCGATAAAGGACGCGGTGTAGCCGGAATAGTGACCGTTGGCGCCGACCCGGTCGGCCGTCCCGGTCTTGCCCGCGACCCGGTAGCCCGGGATCGTCGCCTTCACCGCCGTGCCGTTCTCGCTGACGACAAACTCGAGCATCTGGCTGAGCGTCGAGGCAGTCGAGCGGGAAATCACCCGCACCGGGGTGGTGGCCGGTGTCGCGGTCGAGGTGCCATCGGCGTTCTGGGTGCTGGCCACCAGGCTCGGAGGAACTCGCACTCCACCGTTGGCGATGGTCTGAAAGACACCAGCGGCCTGGATGGCGTTCACAGACAGTCCCTGGCCGTACATGAGGGTGTAACGCTGGGAGCCACTCCAGTCCTGGGACTTGGCGAAGATGCCAGACGTCTCGCCCGGGAAGTGGACTCCCGACGGTTGACCCACCCCGAAACCGCGGAAGTACTTCTCCAGGGTGGCCGGCGGGACCTTCTCACCGACCATCATGGTGCCGATGTTGCTCGACTTGGCGATCACGCCCGCGAATGTCAGCTTCTCCGCCTCGTGGTCGTGGGAGTCCCGGAACGACTGGCCGGCACGGGGCAGCCTGTTGGGGACCAGTACTGGAGTGGCCGGGGTCGCGACGCCTTCCTCCAGAGCCGCGGCAGCCGTCATGACCTTGGCCGTGGACCCTGGTTCGAACGCATCCCCGAAAGCCCTGTTGTTGAGGTCGCCGGACGCCCCGGTGATGTTGTTCGGGTCGAACGTCGGATAGGTCGCGACAGCCGCCAGCTGACCGGTCTTGACATTCATGACCACCACGGTCCCTGAGAGGGCCTGGGTCTCCTTGACCTTCTGCGCAATCGCGTTCTGTGCGAACCACTGCAGATCGCTGTTGATCGTCAGCCTGACATCCAGGCCCGGCACCGCGGGAGTGACCTGCTGCTCACCGGTCGTGATCGTCCGGCCATCCCTGGAGTGCTCGTAGGTCGACTCCCCCGGTTTGCCCTGTAGCCGGTTGTTGAGCAGGAGCTCGAGTCCGCCACCAGCCGATCCGTCGCCACCCACCCAGCCCACCAGTGAGGCGGCCGCAGATGAGATCGGGTAGGAACGGGAAGAGGTCGGCTCGCTGTAGATCCCCGGGATCCCCAGGGCCCGGATCTTTGCCCAGTCCGACGTGGAGACGTCCTTGGCGACATACACGAACCTTCGAGAACCGGTCAGCGTCGCAGACAGCTTCTCCTGGGACGTGCCCAAGATCGCAGCGAGGTCGGCGGCCACGCCCCCGACGCCGAGCCTCACGATGACGCCGTTGACCTTCTTCCGGTATGTCGTCACGGCGTTCTGGTCCGCAGTCACGTTGCGACGCTCGACGCTGGTGGCCAGAACCACGCCGTTGGACGATGTGATGTCGCCACGGAGAGCCGGCGCCGCCACGACGCTCAGGCGGCTCTTGAGCGCTGTGCTTGCCACGGCCGAGGAGTCCAGAGCCTGCAACCGGAAGAGCTGAGCCCCGAAAAGGCTGAGGATGAAGAGGCAGGTCAGCAGCAGAGAGCGGATGCGCCGTTCTGGATGAACCCCGCTTCGACCCTTCGGCACGGGCCTGGAACCCGGCCTGCGGCGAGTACCATCGCCCGCTCTCAAGGACGCTGGGGCCTTGCCGGGTGCCCGCTTGCCGGGTGCCCGCTTGCCGGGTGCCCGCTTGCCGGGTGCCCGCTTGCCGGGTGCCCGCTTGCCGGCTGCCCCCTCGCCGGGTGCCCGCCTCCCAGGTGGCGGCTTTCGGGGTGCCTTCTTGCGAGTCGCCGAGGGCGAGGTCGCTCTGGCGGGGCGGCCGGCGACGCCATCGGGTGAATGGCGGACCGGCCTGCCCGGGGAAGCGCCAGATGCCGAAGCCCGCCTGAGGCGAGGTTCGGCAGATCGACCCGGACTACGGCCTCTGGGCTGCTTCACAGATCACCCCTGCGGAGCCTTGACCGCCGTCGACTCCGGCGATCCGGGCTTGGCAGGCTTGGACGGCTTGGCAGCCTTGGCTACCGCCCGCAGGGGTGCAGCCTTGGCCGGCATGGCTACCGGGTGGGGCGATGTGGTTCCCGCCCGCCTGACTGCTGCCGTGACAGGGGCAGGTGACGTCGCACCCGCGCTGAGCCCCGGCCGGGCGGGCGCCTGCTGTGCCACGCCGATGACCTTGCCGTCGGAAAGCCGCAGGAAAGCAGCGGACTGTGCCGGCACCATCCCCATACCCAGGGCCTTCTTCGCGAGGTTGGCCGGGGACTTCGACGCATCCAGGGACTCGTTGAGAGCGCCCTTGGCATCGGTCAGCTGATCGGAGGTGGTGCGCAGGTCATGAAGAGTGAAGGAGCCCTGGGCCAAGGCCGTATTGAGCAGGAGCAGCCCGATCAGCCCTGTGGCGAGCAGCGTCGCGCAGACGACGACCAGCGCGGCCCCGCTGCGTCGAGCCGGGGCCCCCGTGACGACACGGAGTCTGGGTGCCTGGCTCGTCGGCCTGGTCAGGGCCCGTGGCCCGACTCGCGCTGCGGAAGTCATCTGGCTCATGCGATATGCCCTTTCGTGACCCGGGTACGTTCGGCCGCGCGCAGACGGGCCGACGCAGCACGCGGATTGGTGGTGACTTCTGCGGGAGCCGGTTCTTCGGCTCCGCGGGTGAGCAGGCGCAGGTAGGGGGCGAGCTCGGGCAGCTCGACCGGCAGGCCAACCGGGGTGCCGCTGTGAGCACCCGCCGCCAGTGTCTGCTTGGTGAGGCGGTCCTCGAGTGAGTGATAGCTCAGAACAGCGATCCGGCCGCCGACGGCAAGTGCGTCCACGGCAGCCGGGAGAGCTGCCCGCAGCGAGTCGAGCTCGCCGTTGACCTCGATCCGTAGAGCCTGGAAGGTGCGCTTGGCCGGGTGCCCACCGCTCTTCTGTGACGCCGCGGGGACAGCCGAGCGCAGGAGGTCGACGAGCCGGGCCGAGCTGGTAAAGGGTTGCCGCCCGCGCTCACGCACGATGGCCGAGGCAACGCGCTTGGCAAATCGCTCCTCGCCGTACTCGCGCAGGATGCGCTCGAGATCGGCCTGATGATAGGTATTGAGGACCTCGGCTGCGGTGATGCCGCTCTCCTGGTCCATCCGCATGTCCAGGGGGGCATCGTGGCGGTAGGCGAACCCGCGCTCCTGCTCGTCAAGCTGCAGCGAGGAGACACCGAGGTCGAGCAGCACCGCGGACACCGATGCCGGCGCGGAGGGCCCGGAGAGGCCGAGGTTGCCAAGAACTTGCGGAAGCTCGTCATACACCGCGTGCACAGGCGTGAAACGAGGCCCGAACCGGGCCAGCCTCTCACCGGCCAGGCTGAGAGCCTCAGGATCGCGGTCGATGCCTACGACGCGGGCAGCCGGGCAGGCCTGCAGGATCGACTCGGTATGACCACCCATCCCCACCGTGGCGTCCACCATGACCGCGCCAGCCTTTTGGAGTGCCGGCGAGAGAAGCTCGACGATACGATCGCGCAGCACAGGGACGTGGAGGTCCTTGGCCGTACGGCGAGCATTCATCTGCGAGTCTTTCTCTCGTGTCTGGAAGGGTCCTTCGTGCTTCTGGGTCATTGCTCCCTGGGTTCAGGTCTCCAACCGCTTCAACTGGCGCGGCCCGACAACGGGGAAGTGAGGTCGGGACGCGAAGCGGGTGGAGACCTGATCTCAGGGCTCGGTGCTCGCCGCTGCGCGAGTTACAAGAGTCCGGGAATCACCTCCTCGGACTGGTCCGCAAAGGCCTGCTCGGTGCTGGCAAGGTAGGAGTTCCATGCAGTGGTGTCCCAAAGCTCCACGTGCGACCAGGCGCCGATGACGGTGCAGTCCCGGGTCAGTCCGGCATACTCGCGCAGCGTCGGCGGGACCGTCACCCTGCCTTGTTTGTCAGGGATCTCATCCGAAGCACCGGACAGGAACACGCGCACGTAGTCGCGAGCGGCTTTGCTGGTCATGGGAGCCTCACGCATGGTCTCGGCCCGTCGGACGAACTCGTCGACCGGAAAGACGTAGAGGCACCGCTCCTGACCCCGGGTCACCACCAGGCCACCGGCCAGACGGTCACGAAACTTGGCAGGCAGAATGAGACGACCCTTGTCGTCGAGTCGGGGGGTGTGGGTACCAAGAAACACAACGCCCTCCCTCCCCGCGGTGACCCGATCGGGTCACCGATAACAGTTCGATCTCCACCGCGCTCCACGTTACTCCACTTCGCCCCACAAGCGAGGCTAAATGGACAAAGATAGCCGTTCGGCCCACCCGTTTGCCCAAGCCCCACTGCCTGGGACAACGGTGGAACGGGAGTCTCGCGAGCTCTCGCTGCCGACGCACCGGTGACGGATGGAACGAAGTGGGGCAAGATCGAGGAGAGACGGGGAGGCAATGTGAACGCGATCGGCCCCCTGCACGAGGGACTCGTGCAAGATCAGATCATCCGGGACTCCGGGATCGACCAGGCTGGGCTCGAGCTGGTGACTGACGTGACAACGAGGATCCGCCGGGCCATGTCCACCGTCATCGAGGGCAAGTCCGACGTGATCAACACGGCGATCACCGTCCTGCTGGCCGAAGGACATCTCCTGATCGAGGATGTGCCCGGAGTCGGAAAGACCATGCTGGCCAAGGCATTGGCCAAGTCCGTCGACTGCTCCGTGAGCCGGGTGCAGTTCACCCCTGACCTGTTGCCCAGCGACATCACCGGCGTCAGCGTGTTCAACCAGGACGTGCGCGACTTCGAGTTCCGGCCGGGCGCGATCTTCGCCAACGTCGTGGTGGGTGACGAGATCAACCGAGCCTCTCCCAAGACCCAGTCGGCATTGCTGGAATGCATGGAGGAGGGCCAGGTGACCGTCGACGGCATGACCTACCAGCTCGGTAAGCCGTTCATGGTGATGGCGACCCAGAACCCGATCGAGATGGAGGGGACCTACCCGCTGCCGGAGGCCCAACGCGACCGTTTCATGGCGCGTATCTCGATGGGATATCCCTCCAGCACGGCCGAGGTCGCAGTTCTGGACAGCCACGGTGGCGCCTTCCCGCTCCGGGATATGACACCGGTGACCGACGGCGAGACCGTCGCCAAGGTGATCGAGATCATCCGAACGCTGCATGCCAGCCCCGCAGTCAAGCAGTACGTGGTCGACCTCACCAGGGCAACCCGCACCACGGCTGCCCTGCGTCTGGGCGCCTCACCACGCGCCAGCCTGCATCTTCTTCGTGCAGCACGGGCGTATGCCGCCATCGAAGGACGCGATCACGTCCTTCCCGACGACGTCCAGGCGCTGGCTGAGCCCATCCTGGCCCACCGGGTCATCCCGGCCGGGGAGACACAGGTCGCCCGTCGCACCTGCGCCGACGTCATCAACGACCTCGTCCGGCACGTCCCCATCCCGTCGGCAGCACGCTGAGCGGCATCCGCCGTGATGGAGGTCCAAGACCAGTGACCCAGACTGTCATCGCAGACTGTGACTGCGAGATGACCCGGATATGACCCGCACCCGTGGAGTAATGACCACCCGCGGCCGCGCCTTCCTGGCGGCCGGTCTGACACTGCTGACCGGCGGCGTGCTGCTCGGGTTCCCTGATATCACCAGGGTCGGGGTGCTCCTGTCGGCGTTGCCCCTGCTGGCCGGCCTTCGCGCACGACGCCACCAGGACACGGTCGTGGTGAGCCGCATCGTCCACCCGACCCTGCTCGTCGTCGACCAGAGCGCACGAGTCTCGATCATCCTTCAGAACAGCTCCGGCAGTCGGACTCGCCTGCAGCTCGCAGAGGAGCAGGTCAGCTACCTGCTTCGCGACCGACCGCGTTTCCTGGTGCCGGCCATGGTGCCGGGGGACACTCGCGAGCTGAGCTACGACATCTGCTCCCAGGTTCGCGGACGTTTCACGCTGGGGCCGTTGACGCTGCGCAGTGGTGACGCGTATGGCCTGGCCACCAACACGGCGCTGCTGCCCGGGTCTACCGAGATTCTCGTCCTGCCCCGCTTCGAGGTTCTCGGCCGGGGCCGCCCTCGTGCCAGCGGTATCGGCGCCGAGGGGAGCATCCCCCACATGGTCGCCCTGCACGGCGATGACGATGTGGCCGTCCGAAACTATCGAGAGGGCGATGACCTACGCCGCATCCACTGGCCGGCCACAGCCCATCGATCCGAGCTGATGGTGCGCCAGGAAGATCACCCTGCCAGGCGTCGCGCCATCATCGTCCTGGACTCGCGCGCCACAGGCCACGAGGGCTCGGGTACGACGGGGTCCTTTGAATGGGCCGTCACCGCGGGTGCCTCCGTCGCCGCGCACCTGAAGGAGCACCAGTACTCACTCCACCTGGCGAGCAACGAGACAGCCGCCGCAGGTCTGGCGACTCGAGCCGTCGACCTTGACGATGTGCTGACCTCGCTGGCCATGGCCCAGCCCGGCGCTGCGCAACAGCTCGACGAGGTGCTGCGATGGGCAGACCCGCTGACCGCGACCGGCGGCCTGGTGATCGCCATTGTCACGGACCACGACGAGCTGATGCTGAGAAGGATGGCGGGCTTGCGTCAGCCGGACGGAACAGGACTGATGTTCCTGATCGACACCGGTAGCTTTGGCCTGCCACGACCCGGAACATCGACGGATCACACGCTGGCCATGGCCAGTATGGTCACCGCTGCAGGATGGGGCACCTGCGTCGTGACCTCGGGGATGAGCGTCGCGCAGGCATGGACCATCGTCTCTGAGCGCAGCGAGGTCAGGGTCGGGGCCGGGCGATGAGGTTTCGACCGAGCAGTGGCGCCGACTCGGCGCTGGCAGCGACCGCGACCCTGACGGCGGCCTGGCCCATCTCCACCCTGCTGGAGGAGCCGACCTGGCTGGGAGGAACGCTCCTGCTCCTGTCAGTCATCGCCCTGAGTGGCTTCGGCGCGAGGTCGCTGGCACTGCGGGACTGGCAGGTACTGACGGTTCAGCTTGTCAGCTCCGCCCTCGCAGCCGGAGCGATCTACGGCCGCGGTCATCTCTGGCACGGTCTGCCGACCTTCGAGACGCTGAGGTTCGCGGGGGGGCTCATCAGTGAGTCGATCACCTCTGCGCAGAAGTTCGCCGCGCCCGCGCCCTCCACGCCCGGGCTGATCTTCGTCGTTGGCTGCTCTCTGGGTCTGGTCGCCCTGACAGTGGACTACCTCGCCGTCACCCGAGGTTCCCCTTCGCTGGCAGGGCTGCCGCTGCTGACGGTATTCCTTGCTGTCGTGGCCAACCACGGGTCATCGCTACCGGTCATCTACTTTCTTGCGGCCGCCGCGATGTGGCTCATCCTTGTCGCACGCTCGGATGCCACGATCCTGCGACGGTGGGGGACGACCCTGCCCATGGCCAACACGCCGGTGCCCCAGAGCCTGCCATCCGAGGGCCGCGATGAACACTCCTCGATGGCCCGGGCTGCAGGGGCCGTAGCGCTGGTCGCCGCAGTGGCCGTGCCGCTGGGGCTGCCCCAAACCCACCCCACATTCCTCACTTCCGGCCTTGGGCGCAGCTCAGCAGCCAGCGGCAACTCTTCCGTCGGAGTGGGCTTCTCTCAGAGCATCGACCTGGCCCGGGATCTCAAGAGCCGCAGCCGGGCTCCGGTACTGCGCTACACGACCGCCGATGTCTCACCGCCCCCGCTGAGAGTGGCCGTCGGTGCCTCCTACCGGCCAGGGCAGGGCGTGTGGCTCCCCTGGGGGAGGCCGTGGCTTTCGGCCTCGGACCGGCCTGGCCTGTCCCTGACCCCCACGGTCCCCGAACCCGCAGGACTCTCGCCCGAGATCCCCAGAAAAGCCTTCGTCATGAAAGTCAGCCACAACCTGCTGGATGACCCGTTCCTGGCTGCGCCCTACCCCATGGTCAGCGCGAGCCTTGGCGGGATCAGGTGGGGGTCAGACGTGGACACCCAGGGCGTCCGCGTCGAGCAGCGCCCCGACTCGTACACGGTCTCTTACTGGCAGGTGAACCCCACCGCCACGATGTTGCGCGACACCGTCTCGTTGAGCGACCGCGAACGTAGCCTCTTCGACCTTGACATGAGGCTGGAAGGTCCCTATGTCGAGAACATCACCGCCCTGACCCGACGGCTGACCGCTGACAAGACCTCGGAATATGACAAGGCGATGGCCATTCAGCAGTACCTGCGCGAAGACGGGGGTTTCACCTACTCTCTGACGTTGACTCCCCCACCCGCGAGCCAGGCCGCCGACCCTGCCCCGCATGACGCGCTGACGAACTTCCTGGTCACCAAGAAGGGCTACTGCGTGCAGTTCGCAACGGCCATGGTCATGATGGCGCGGGCAGCCGGCATCCCGTCACGGATGGCTCTCGGCTTCCTGCCGGGGACCGTGTCCAAGGGTGTCTGGACGGTTCTCGCGGCTGATGCTCACGCCTGGCCAGAGCTCTACCTCAGGGGCGTCGGCTGGACCCGTTTCGAGCCCACGCCCTCGCGTGGGGCGCCCCCGGCCTACGCCCTTCCCAGGACGTCACCCGGTGCTGCTGTCAACGACCAGTCACAGGGAACAGCAACGGCACCAGCCGACGGTAACAGCAACCGCAAGGATGTGGGCTCCCTGTCAACAGGAAATGGGGCCATTGCGAAGATCGGACTCGGTCCATCCTCTGTCTGGCGCTGGCTCACCAACGGCTGGGGACCGGTCCTTCTCGGAATCCTGGCCGGCTTGCTCGGAGCCCTTGTCGTGCCCACTGCCGCTTTGTGGCGTCGCCGGCGGAGCCTCGCCAAAGCCGACACCACAGCCCAGGGGGTAGAAGTCGAGTGGGAGCACCTCACGTCATCGCTGGCCGATCTCGGAATCGCACCTGCGCCGACCCGAACCCCCCAGCAGCTGCGGGCCTACTACGACCGCGAGGCGTTCCTCGAAGGTTCTGCCTCTCAGGCTCTTGGCAGGGTGGTGCAGACGATGGAGCGTTCGCGGTATGCCGTGTCGCCTCCGCGCCCGGATCCTAGCCTCGCCAAGGATGTTCGTCAGATACTCAGAGCGGTTGCCTCTAACCAGGCACCCAGGGACCGCCTCCGGGCGGCCCTGTGGCCGAGCAGCGGCATCATGGAGCTGAGCTCCGCATCAGCCCAGGTCGCCCGGCTGATCCGGAGTCCCCTGATCAAGGTGAGTGACCTCATCCGCCGGCGCCGCAGGGCTGCCTGGATCAAGGCCAAGCATTTCGCTCAAAGATGACCAAAACGATTGTGCAACGATCACGACAAAGCTGCGGTCTTACGCCCCTGCGACTGAGGCGACACGCTACGTTTGAAAGGTTGACAACGGCGTCATCGTGACCCGTTCACCACACGAAGCAGGTACCTGTGATGAGTGGTCTCAGCATTGCTGCGGAAACTGCCGGTAACTACATCCACTGGGGCGTCATCCAGATCTCAGTGGCCAACCTTGCGATCATTCTCGTGATGGTTCTGGTGTTCATCCTGGCCCTGGTCGTGCCCTTCCCAACTCACGATGACGAGGCCGGAGACCAGGAAGGCAAGGGTCGATGACGACCCGCGCGGGCGAGGTGAGGCCGGACGCCACCTCGGACCCGACGAACTGGACCAATCGTGTTCGCGGCTGGTTTGAAGGGCTCGTCCCGCCAGGTCAGGCGCTTCCCTCCAGGCAGCCGGTCTACGTCGCCTCGTGGATCTACGTGTTCGGCGTGCTGACCCTGACCTCACTGGTGGTCGTGATCGCCTCGGGCTGCGTCCTCTCGCTAGGCGGCGTGGCGTGGTGGCATGTGTCTTCGGTGGGTCACTTCTTCAACTCCGTTCACCTGTGGAGTGTTGAGCTGTTCTTCGGCTTCATGGTCGTCCATCTGTGGGGCAAGTTCTGGATGGCCGCCTGGCGTGGCAAGCGGGCCCTGACGTGGATCACCGGCATCGTGCTGTTCGGTATCTCGATCGGCACGTCCTTCACGGGCTTCCTGTCACAGACCAACTTCAGCGCACAGTGGATAGCTGGCGAGGGCAAGGACGGCATCAACTCCATCGGTGCTGGTGCGTTCTTCAACGTGCTCAACCTCGGACAGATGCTGCTCTGGCACGTGGTACTGCTGCCTCTGGGCGTGGTCCTGCTGACCCTGATCCACATCATCCTGGTCCGGCGTCGTGGCGTCGTTCCTCCCCTCGACGCAGACCTGGAGGGCTGAGCTGTGAGTCGAGACCGCACCCCGGACTCCCACGACTTCCCGACCCGGCGATATGACCTGGTCAAGGAGTTCGTCATCGCCCTCGTCGTCGTCATCGTCCTCAGCGGCGCCCTGGCAGCGATCTTCTCCTCTCCCGACGAGAAGCCGATCACCATGTCGGCATGGGCCAATGCCGATCCAGACAACCTTGTGACCACAGCCGCCAGCGAGCTCGCCGGCACCACCACGAGTGCCGGATACGGCGCGCCGTACAACAACGCCGCGGAAGGCCAGAAGCTCGGGCCGTTCCCCCTGCAGAAGTGGGGAGGTATCCGAGTCCCGATCAACTCCGCCGACCTGGTCCTGGGCCCCCTCAGCAACGCCACTGGCGACCCCGTGGTGAACACCGCGCTGGCGACCTGGAAGGCGGCGACACCCGAGCAGCAGGCGAAGTGGGCACAGGCATACACCGACGCCATCGGCACTGCTGAAGCAGACGGCGAACCAGCTACAGGAGCCGGAGGCGAGGTCGCGAAGGTCGCCGACGGCGACTACGGTCCGGTACCAGCGCTCTCGGCGGGACTGCTGGCACTGGCCAAGTCCGGCGGCCTCGAAGGCGCACTCACCTCGTCGGGCAACTTCTACGGCGGCGACCAGACCAGGTCCCTGCTGCTGCTCGCCGACGGGTCTTACCTCGAGGACCAGGCAGTCGCACAGAACCTGGGCGGCGACCAGTGGGGCATGATGAACGAGGTCGGTAACGCTCCCGGCCAGCCCTGGATGTGGCTCTATACATTCTGGTACCAGGTGAAGCCCTTCTCGACCTCGGACAACGCCGACGCGGAGGTCTGGGGCCTGATGATGGTGCTGACGCTCTTGCTGATGTTCCTGCCGTTCATCCCGGGACTGCGTTCGATCCCCCGCTGGATTCCCATACACCGGTTGATCTGGCGCGGCGACTACCGGAGCACCAAACGCGCCTGACGAGCTCTGATGAACGTCGGTCCAGATGGGTTCGGCGGCGCTGACTCATAGATCGTCTGCTGGGCGGGAGCCAGGCGAAGCGGTCAGGACGGCTCGTTTCGTGACATAGGCTGATCGCGGCAAATAACCATGGCGAGAGCCGGTGGGAGTCGGATAGGTCGAGGAGAGATCGATGTGCGCGTAAGCTCCGTCGATCTCGGGATTCCCCCGCGTAATCCGCCTTCGCGACTGCTGAGCTCATCCTATGCCGTCGCGGCCGTGGGACTGCTGGTCGTCGGCTGCTCGGGGCCAAGCCTGCCAACCCCGGACAGGTCCCCTTCTTCACGACCGCAAACCCCACCTCCTGCCACCTCCACCTCGCCTGGTCGCAGTCAGATTGTGGCGTTTACCTCCTCGATGACCCCGTTCACCTTGCCCCAGGCCGTGTCGCGCCCGACCGTGTTCGCAGCGGGCCAAGGACTGCTCATCGTTGGCGGCCTGACCGCTGCCGATACCACCACGCAAGACATCCTGCATGTGGCGCTTCCTCAGGGTGTCGTCAGTCCGGCAGGACGCCTGCCGGTCCCGGTGCACGACGCCGCGGGAGCCGTGGTCAATGGCCGTGACCTCGTCTTCGGCGGTGGCTCAACCATCGTCAGCAGCGCGGTTCAGGACGTGACACCAGGCTCGTCCCCACTCGTCATCGGCCACCTGCCACAACCCAGGGCTGACCTTGTAGCGGTCAGCGACGCCAGTGCGGGGTACATCCTGGGTGGCTTCGACGGCACCCTGGGGTCAACCACGATTCTGCGAACCCGGGACGGGAGGACATTTGCCGTTGCGGGCACTCTGCCGGTCTCCGTCCGCTACCCGGCCGTGGCAGCACTTGGCAGGTCGATCTGGCTCTTTGGTGGCGAACACGAAGGAAAGCAGGTCACCGACATCCAGCGGATCGACCTGAGCACCGGACGCGGAACGGTCGCCGGGCATCTGCCGCACCCGCTGGCCCACGCCGGCGCCTTCACCCTGAGAGGCGAGATCCTGGTCGCCGGTGGGCGTGTTGGTTCAACGACGACAGACGAGATATTGCGATTCGACCCCGTCCGCCTGAGGTTTGCCTCCGCTGGGCGGCTGCCCGTTGGCCGGTCCGACTTTGGTGTCGCTGTTGTTGGCGGAACCGCTTACCTGGTGGGCGGAGAGAGTCCCAAGCCTGTGGACAACGTTATCCAGGTCCGTGCTCAAGCTGGAGGAACACCGTGAGCGGACAACACCGGCTCGCCCCGTCGCCCGAACTACGAAAGCACTGGCGGCTGGTGCGAGGGCTGCTGGTCGCGCTCGTCGTCGGCCTCGGCCTCGGCTCGTGGTGGCTCCTGACCGCAGGCGCCGCACCAAAGACGCCGCCGAGTGCAGGCGGAATGGCATCGCACTGGCCGGCTGGATCGACACAGGCCCCAACGACCGCGACACAGCCAGCACCTGCGACGCCATCCACCACGACCGCCGGGGCCATCGCGCTGACTGCCTCGGGCCCGGGCTGGCTGGCCCCCGGTTCGGATCCCTCCGTGTTGCCGGGGCCAGTGCTGATCGCCGACGGAGGAGGCAACCGGGTGCTGATCATTGACCCCGACGGCCGGAGCCTGTGGCAGTTCCCGCGCGCCGGAGACCTGGCTGCGGGGCAGACCTTCAAGCTGCCCGAAGTCGCCTGGTTCAGCCCTGACGGGAAGCAGGTTGTGGTTGCCAGCGAGGACACCAACGTCCTGTACGTCATCGACATCGCGACCCACAAGATCGTCTACTCCTATGGCAAGGCCGGCGTCCGCGGGTCAGGTCCCGACCGGGTGGGCGCCCCCGACGGGGTGGTGATGCTGAAGTCCGGTGACCTGCTGGTCCCCGACGCCGGAAACTGCAGGCTCATCCAGATCCCTGCAGGAGGCCACGCGATCAGTCGACAGCTAGGTCAGACCGGTACGTGCCAGCACAATCCGCCGACGAGTTTCAGCGACCCGAGCGGCCTGTTCCCGATGTCCAACGGCAACTACGTGCTGACCGAGGGCGTCGGCCACTATGTCAGTGAGATGAGCCCGTCGGGGAAAATCGTGTGGACGGTGCAGGTGCCCGACGTCTCGGCCATCTACCAGACCGCTGAGATCGGCGTCGACCGATACCTGACGGTCGACCACGTGGCACCAGGGCAGGTCCTGACCTTCGATCACACCGGAAAGGTGGTCTGGCGTTACGCCCCCACCGGAGATCAAGCCCTCAACAAGCCATCACTGGCAATCGTTCTCCCTAACGGTGACGCCATGATCAGCGACAAGGTCAACAACCGGCTCATCGTCGTGGACCCACGCACCAACAAGGTCGTCTGGCAGTACGGGCACACCAAAGTTCCTGGCAGTTCCCCCGGGTTCCTGAACAACCCCACCGGGATGGACCTTTACCCGCCAAACTCGATATCGGCCAAGACCCGATAGGTAACGCCCAGATCTCCCGAACCCTGGCCGAACAGGCCCTTGCGGGAGTCGCGCTGATGGGTTGAGGCGACGTTCAAGCGCACGATCTGCCAAACGACGCTCTAGCTCACCATCGCCTGACCACGTTCTGGCTCACCATTTAC
>JBDTWH010000155.1:0-9533 GCA_040006795.1 Actinomycetota bacterium
CGGACGTCGTCCTCGCTGTGCGCCGCGGACAGCTGCACCCGGATGCGCGCTTTGCCCTTTGGTACCACGGGATACGTGAACGCTATGACGTAGATGCCGTCGTCCAGCATGGCGTTGGCGACGGCAGTCGCGGTGCGGGCGCCGTCCTCTCCCGGGAACATCACCGGAGTGATCGGATGCGTCCCTGGCAGCAGGTCGAAACCGGCCTCGGTCATCAAGGCGCGGAACAGGGTCGTATTGCGGGTCAGTGTCTCGCGCCCGGTGCCCGACTCGGCAGCCAGCCCAAGCGCTGCCATCGAGCCGGCCACCACGCTCGGTGCGACCGCGTTGGAGAACAGGTAGGGGCGGGAGCGTTGCCGCAGCAGGTCGACGATCTCCTGGTGGGCGGAGACGTAGCCGCCCGACGCGCCGCCCAGCGCCTTGCCCAGGGTGCCGGTGAGAATGTCGACCCGGTCGATGACGTTGAAGAGCTCGGGTGTCCCGCGGCCACCCCTGCCGACGAACCCGACGGCATGGGAGTCGTCCACCAGGACCAGGGCGTCATGCTGCTCGGCGAGATCACAGATCTGGTCCAGCGGTGCGAACGACCCGTCCATGGAGAACACGCCGTCCGTCACGATCACCCGCCGGCGGGCGCCGGCCGCCGAGATCAGCCGGGCCTTGAGGTCGGCCATGTCCGCGTTCTTGTACCGCAGCCGCTGCGACTTGGACAGGCGGATCCCGTCAATGAGCGAGGCATGGTTGAGCTCGTCGGAGATGATCGCGTCCTGCTCGTCGAACAAGGTCTCGAAGACGCCGCCGTTGGCGTCGAAGCACGATGAGTACAGGATCGTTGCCTCGGTGCCAAGAAAGGCTGAGAGCTTTGCCTCCAGCTCGGCGTGCAAGGTCTGCGTGCCGCAGATGAAACGGACACTGGCCATGCCAAAACCCCACTCCCGCAACGCTTTCGCGGCAGCCTCAATGACCGTGGGGTGGTTGGCCAGGCCCAGGTAGTTGTTGGCGCAGAAGTTGACCGCGGCGACCTTGGCCGTCGTGATGTGGGCCGACTGCGCAGAGGTGAGCTGGCGCTCGTTCTTGTACAGGCCCGCCGACCTGATCTCCTGCAGCGTGGCGGTCAGCTGATCTTTGAACGCTCCGTACATCAGGTTTCTCTCTCCGTGAGTCGTACCGTGTGGGTCGTGCCGTGTGGGTCGTGGCTTGTTCGTCGTGGATTGTGAGCCGAGTTGGCGGGTGGTGGTCACGTTCGCCAGGGCCACCCGTGCCACCAGTGCCGCCGGTCAGCTCCAGTCCAGGACGACCTTGCCGCACTGTCCGGACCGGGCCGCGGCGAAGGCTTCCTTCCACTGCTCGGCAGGGAAGCGGTGGGTGATGACCGAGCGCACCTCGTCGCTCAGCACCGGCGAGGACGCCAGCATCGCGCTCATGGCGTACCAGGTGTCATACATCTCACGACCGTAGATGCCCTTGATGGTGATCATGTGCGTGATGACCTTGCCCCAGTCGATGGCGTACCGGTCCTTGGGCAGTCCGAGCATGGCCACCCGGGCTCCGTGGTTGAGGTTGTTGATCATCTCCTCGACCGCCAGCGGGCTGCCCGACATCTCCAGCCCGATGTCGAACCCTTCACGCATGCCGAGCTCGCGCTGGGCCTGCGCCACCGTGGTCTTGGAAACGTTGACCGTCAGGTCCGCGCCGGCGTTCTTCGCCAGCTCGAGCCGGTAGTCCGAGACGTCGGTGACCACGACATACCTCGCTCCCACATGTCGTGCGATGGCGGCGGCCATGATGCCGATCGGGCCGGCCCCGGTGACCAGGACGTCCTCACCTGCAAGCGGGAAGGACAACGTCGTGTGGACCGCATTGCCCAGGGGGTCGAACACCGCGCCCAGGTCGGGGTCCATATCGTCCGGCTGCACCCAGACGTTTCCGGCCGGGATGACCACGTAGTCGGCGAACGCCCCGTCGCGGTTCACCCCGACGCTCGAGGTCCGGATGCACAGCTGACGCCGGCCGGCCCGGCAGTTGCGACAGACCCCGCAGACGACATGCCCCTCACCGGAGGCCCTCTGACCCACCTGTACCGAGGTGACCTCCTGGCCGATCTCGACGACCTCGCCGAAGAACTCGTGTCCGATCACCAGGGGCGGTTTGACCACGGATGCGGCCCAGTCGTCCCACTGCTCAAGGTGCAGGTCGGTGCCGCACAGGCCCGCTCGCTGGACACGGATCTTCACGTCATCTGGGCCGACCGCAGGTTCAGGTCGCTCCGTCAGCTCGAGTCCGGGACCTGCCGTGGGCTTCACCAGTGCTCTCATGGCCCGATCATTCCAGAGGCATCACCAGGGGGTGCTACCGCTCTGGCGCAAGCACCACTTCGATCCCGGGCAGTGCGGATGGCGGCTACAGGTCTGGCGGCGGCAGGGTGACCCCGAATCCGGCGATGGCCAGGCGAAGCAGCACCTGGCCGGGCTGCAGCAGGTCCGCGATCTTGGCTGCGCTGAGCAGCTCGAGCTCTGCCAGCCGGGCGGCATACTCAGCAGGTCCGGCGACCCGGGACCTGTGGAGCTCAAGGGTGTTATGCCAGACCTTCTGGCGGGCCTCGCGCAGGAACCGTTTGGAGCCCAGACGGTTCAGTGGCGTCAGCAGCCTGTCGAGTATCGTCGCGCCGCCCGTTGCTGTCAGCACGTCGTCCTCTGCCGCCACCCGTGATGCCAGGAGCCTGTCGATGCGCTCGTGGTCACGGCGGCGACAGTCCATCAGCCTGCGATCAGAGAAGTCATCGTCGCTGATCACCGCCAGCAGGGCTTGCGGCAGGTCGTAGTTCACGTGGGCGTTGATGCCGAGCAGGACGTGGCGAAGCGGGGGCAGGTCGGGGGAGGCGGCGAACGCAAGTCGCCAAGGCCGGGGGACGCGGTCGGCATGGGAGAGCGGGGTGTCGGAGAGCTCCGCGTCGAGCGCGCTCAGGTAGAGGTTGGCGAAGGCCACGTCCCATCGCTCCACCCAGCCGGGGTCCTCGAAGTAGCGTCCGTCGACTGCTGCCCCCACCGAACGGGTCGTGCGCTGGTACGTCGAGAGAAACACGTGCTGGTGGCAGAGCCGTGCCGGGAGACTGTCCAGGCGTTGCTGCATATCGCCCACCACGGCTGCGATGGGCGGCCTTGGCGAACCTGGCCCACCCTCTCCGGGCAGTGACATCGTTGCTCCTTCAACGTCGAGGCAGACACCGCGATTCTCGTCCGCTCCGGACGGGTTCGGAAGACCAGGAACAAGGAGAAGATGCGGGATGGCGACGAAGGAGAACGTGATCCGTGACGACCGTGTGCTCGCTTACACACGAGGGTTGTCGATCTTCATCAGTCCGTTTCTCCTCGTGGCCTTCGTGCTGCTGTACTTCTTCCCGGGCGACACGAAGCAGCTCTTTGCCTGGACCATCCGACCGACCATGACCCCCATGGTGCTCGCCTCCGCATACCTCGGCGGCGCCTATTTCTTCCTGCACGTCCCGCGGGCCCCGCGGTGGAACCCTCTCAAGACCGGGTTCCTGTCGGTCACCCTGTTCGCCACGCTCCTGGGCATTGCCACGATCATCCACTGGGACAAGTTCAACCATGGCCACGTCGCGTTCTGGCTGTGGGCCGGGCTCTACCTAAGGAAAATATCCTCACATTTCAGACATCGTCTTTCCCGCGGCTCCTGGCGTTCGTGAGCACGTTCGAATGGCTCGGTCCTGGGTGCCAAGGCCTTTTGCTTGGCTGGCGCACGCGTCACAATGAGAATCGTGTGGGCGAGTTTCTTCGATCTGAGGAGGCGTGTTTTGGCCAGTGCTGAGGCCGAGAACCAGGGTGGCCTGGTTCGCCCGCAATTTCCGAAGAGTCCGACGGGGATCGTTGGCTTCGATGAGATCACCGGCGGTGGGTTGCCGGCCGGACGCCCCAGCCTGGTGTGTGGCGCGCCGGGCACAGGCAAGAGCCTGTTCGCGCTGCAGTTCCTGGTCAATGGGATCAACCTGTACGGCGAGCCGGGAGTGTTCCTGACGTTCGAGCAGAACCGGGCCGACGTCCTGGCCGACGTCAGCTCGCTCAACTTCAACCTCGAGCGACTGGAGGCTGACGGCCGACTTCTGGTCGACGCCCTGGCTCTGGAGCACCAGGCTGTCGATACGGGCGAGTTCGATCTCGAGGCGCTGATGGTCCGGCTGGCCTGGGCAGTGGAGAAGTTCGGCGCCAAGAGGGTGGCCATCGACAACGTGGAGGCGCTGTTCGCCGCTTTCAGGAGGCCGTCCCTCGTTCGGTCAGAGCTGCAGCGGCTGTTCCGACTGCTCAAGGACCAGGGGCTGACCACGGTGATAACGGGCGAACGCGGTAACGCAATGCTCACGCGGCACGGGATTGAGGAGTATCTGTCCGACTGCGTGGTCGTCCTGGACGACCGGGTGGTCCAGGACGTCGCCACCCGCCGACTGCGGGTGCTGAAGTACCGCGGCTCGAACCACGGCAGAAACGAGTATCCGTTCCTGATCGGTGCCAACGGGCTCGAGGTGCTGCCGATCACCTCGCTCGGCCTGAACAAGCAGGTCAGCGCCGAGCGGGTCTCGACCGGCGTTCCGGGGTTGGATGACATGCTCGGTGGTGAAGGTGTGTTCCGGGGCAGCGGTATCCTCGTCAGCGGGTCGTCCGGCACCGGGAAGACGACGATCGGTGCGAGCTTCGCCGATGCCGCCTGCAGACGCGGAGAGGTCGTGCTGTTCTTCAGCTTCGAGGAGTCCGAGGCTGAGATCCATCGCAACATGTCCTCGGTGGGGCTGGACCTGACGGGCTGGGTGGAGAGAGGACTGCTTAACTTCCACTGCGAGCGGCCGACCACCCGCGGGTTGGAAGACCACCTCGCCATGATGCAGCAACTTATCCAAGAAAAGGCGCCGACTCTGGTGGTGATCGATCCGGTGAGCAGCCTCGCCCGCGGTGCGACTGCCTTCGACGTCTCGGCCATGCTGATGCGCCAGGTCTACTACCTCAAGGCGGCCGGCATCACTGCGGTGATGACGGTGCTGACAGACGAGGGCGAGATGGCACAGGCCATCATCAACATCTCCTCATTGGTTGACACCTCGTTGGAGCTTGTCGTGCTGACCGCTCTGGGGGAGCGCAACCGCGGGCTGTACGTGCTCAAGAGCCGCGGTACGGCGCACTCGAACCAGATCCGTGAGTTCGTGCTCAGCGACGCAGGGATCGAGGTTGTCCCGGTGGTCATCGGAGCGGAGGGGTTGCTGACCGGTTCGGCGCGCATCGCCGCGGAGAGTGCCGAGCGGGTCAGCGCACAGAGCCTGTCCCAGGAGTCCGAAGCGCTCGCCCGAGCGCTGGAGCAGCGCAGGGAGAGCGTGGACGCGCACGTGGCGACACTGCGGGCTGACTTTGCGGCAGAGGAGAGACTCACGCGGCGACTGATCACGGCGAGCGATGAGCGGCAGGAGGCCCAGCGGCTGGACCGGCTAGCGCAAGGGCGGCGGCGCACCGTCAGACGTCCGGAGGACGTACCGTGACCGGCCCTTCCGCACCGCAGGAACAGGAACGGGCGCCCAACCTCGAACGACTTCACCTGACGCTGTTCGTCAGCGGAGCCTCAGGCGCGTCCGCCCGGGCGTTGGTCCGGCTGCGCGATCTGTGCGACCGGCACTGCCCGTCCGGATACGACCTGGACATCGTCGACATCTACCAGCAGCCCGAAGTGGTCGTCGCCCGGGGCGTGCTGGCTGTGCCGACCCTCATCAAGGAGCTGCCGCTGCCCGTGCGAGTGCTGATCGGCGACTTCACCGACGAGGCACGGGTGCTGACCGCACTGGGCCTGTCAGGGGCGCGAAACACGACTGAGCCATGACGTCTGACGGGTCTGGCCGGGACGAGGAGATGACCCTGCTCTCTAACCGGCTCGCAGTAGCCGAGGAGACGCTGCGAGCTCTGCTGGGCGGCGAGGTCGACTCCATCGTGATGGACACCGGGCAGGGGGAGCGTCAGATCTTCACGCTGGAGACCGAGGAACGCCCCTACCGGCATCTGGTGGAGCGGATGTCCGAGGGCGCAGCCCTCGCCGACGCCGAAGGTGTCATCGTCTACGCCAACCAACGCCTCGCGACGTTGCTCGGCGTGCCGCTCGAGCGGCTACTGGGTCGGCCGTTCTCAGACTGGCTCGACGAGTCCGATCGTTCACTTTTTATCAGGCGTATAGCGGACGAGGGCTCTGACGGTCACGAAGAACACACCCTGCGTCGAGTGGACGGCGGCCGTGTGCCGGTGCTGGTGGGCGTCAGCGTCACGCAGGAGCCCGATGGGTTGCTCCGATGTCTGACGGTGACCGACCTCAGCCCGCTGAAGGCGCAGCAGCGACAGATGGACCGACTCAACACAGAGCTGAGGGACCGGCTCGCGGAGCTGCATCAGGTCAACGGCGAGCTCGATATCCAGAGGATCCGGGTCGAGGAGGCCAACGCCGAGCTGCAGGTGGTCAACGGTGAGATCAGGGGCTTCACGGCCGCTGCTGCCCATGATCTGCGTTCGCCGCTTGCCTCGATCGTTGGTTTCTCTGCGCTCCTGACCGAGAACTGGGAGAATTTCACCGAAGAGAACCGGCAGAGCTTCGTCGCAAGCATCGACCGCCAGTCCAAGAATCTGGCCAGGCTGGTCGATGACCTGTTCACCATGTCGAGCATCGAGGGTGGCGCGCTTCCCACCACGCCCGAGCCGGTCGCCCTGGGGGAGGCCATTGCGCGATGCCTCGAGCTGGGCAGCGGGGACGATGCGGGTGTGGCTGTGTCGTGCTCACCGGATCTGATCGTCCGGGTCGATCCGCAACACCTCGCACGCATTCTCGACAACTACCTGCAGAACGCGCTGAAGTACGGCGAGAAGCCTGTGAGCATCGAGGCATCCCGTGCGGGCGAGATGGTGCAGGTCCGGGTTCTCGATCAGGGGCCGGGCGTGCCGCCGGACTTCCTGCCAAGACTCTTCGGAAGGTTCACCCGGGCCGATACCCAGGCGACGAAGGCTCACAAGGGCAGCGGACTCGGTCTCTCGATCGTCCGGGGGCTGGCCGAGGCAAACGGTGGTCACGTCAGATATGAGGCGAACGTTCCTGTCGGTTCATGCTTTGTGGTCGAGCTCCCCGCGGTGAGCTCGGAGGGTGAATCTCAGATCTGAAGTCCCACGGCGACGATGGCCTCGGCCACGACGCGAAGACTGGTGTTGTTGTTGCGAGCGTGTCTGCGGATGAGCTCGTAAGCCCGCTCGACGGTGACTGAGTTCTGCTCCGCGGTGATTCCCTTCGCCTGTTCAATGACGACCCGGGACTCCAGCGCCCGCCGCAGCTGCTCGCTGAGCTGTTGCTGCTGTCGCAGCTTGGAGACGTTGACCACGTAGCTGGTCGCGACCGCCGCCATGACCCCGGAAACTGCCATGTCCTCATCCGACCACTCCCGCGGTTCGGGTGAGTAGAGGTTCAGGGCCCCGATGGTCTGGTCGGCGAGCCGCATGGGGATCGCCGCAACCCCGGCGATGGAAAGGCGGGTGGCGGCAGCCGAGAACTGCGGCCAGCGGGCGGACTCCTGCCGCACGTCGGTCACCCTGATGACATCACCGGAGGAGTACGCGTCTCGGCAAGGGCACGGGAAGGGGTGAAGGAGCGCGTGATCGCGTTCCAGCTCCGCCGCTGACCGGCTGACCGAAGTCACGAAGTGGTTTTGCCCGCTATCGGTCATACTGACCCAGCT
Source organism: Actinomycetota bacterium (assembly GCA_040006795.1). Lineage (GTDB taxonomy): Bacteria > Actinomycetota > Actinomycetes > Actinomycetales > Dermatophilaceae > UBA4719. Next base: position 7,760 of record JBDTWH010000155.1, read on the forward strand.
ACCGCACAGGTCCAAGACGGAGGTGACGCTCTCGGTGAGCTCGCTCAGTGCTTCCAGAAGGTCATAGCGCGCCGGCAGGATGGTGGCGAATCGTGACAACGTCTTCAGGAACAACAAGTGGTCGTACATCTCGTGCGCCCTCGTCTCGACACCGGTTGGCGGCTCATCTCAGCCCGGGCGCAGCCATGAGATCGTGCGTCATCGCTCGGGTGCCACATGCTCACGTCGAGTCTAAGCGGGGGAGGAGGAGCTCTTGACCACTCGGCTCGGCCGAGGTCCCTGACCGGGAATCGCCACAAGACCCCCGGCCCCGCTGCGGGCTGTGCGATGACACAGACCCAGCCCCCGACGAGGGCGCTGCTGGTGGCGTTGCCCACCGTCCCTCGCGACACGGTCCAGTGTCGGTCACCGCCGCCGAGCACGACGACGTTCGGGCCGGCTGACACCACCTCAATGAGACGGCGGCCGCGGAAGAAACCAGAGCCCGGGGCGAGATCCCCGCTGGGCCACCCATGGCGGCGACGTCATGAGCTGTGATGTGGCAGGGGGCAGCACAATGGAGCCATGAACCGTACTGAGGTAGAGAGGTGGGTCGCAGGCTACGAACGGCTGTGGCGTACGCCAGGCACCGAGCTGCTCGCTGAGCTTTTCGTTCCTCACGCTTCTTATCTCCCCTCTCCCTGGGCGCAGTCCTTGAGCGGTCTGGAGGCGATCGCACAGTTCTGGGAGGCCGAGCGCAAAGGTCCTGACGAGGAGTTCACGATGACGAGCGACGTCGTGACGGTGGACGGGGCAACAGCGGTCGTCCGCGTCGTGGTCAAGTACGGCAGCGCCGGGAGTAAGGAATGGCGCGACCTGTGGGTGCTCGAGTTCGCCGAGGACGGTCGGTGCTCCTCGTTCGAGGAATGGCCGTTCGCGCCGGGTCAGCCTGACGGGCACTAGCGGTCCGTCTCGACCACATCGGGATCTCGAGCGCGGGCCCGGGCATGCCAGCCACCACAATTGACCCCGATGGCGACCGACCGCCATACCGATCGATCCTGATGCCACGCGGGGGAGTACTTCACCTGCGCCACGACAGAGGACCCCATGAACTCGATGTTTGATACCGTGCTCGCCCCGCTGGAGTGGGTTGTCGCCTGGCTGATGGTCGGATTCCATCAGGTCTTCGCCTGGGTCGGCCTGCCGCCAGCGGCCGGGTTCACCTGGGCGATGTCGATCGTGGGCCTGGTGATCGTCATCCGGATCATCCTGATCCCCTTGTTCGTCAAGCAGATTCATGCCTCTCGACGGATGCAGCTGATCCAGCCCGAGATGCAGAAGATCCAGAAGAAGTACAAGGGCAAGACAGATCCTGAGTCCCGGCAGGCGATGACCCAGGAGACGATGGGTCTGTACAAGCGCACGGGCACCAACCCGTTCTCGTCGTGCCTGCCGATCCTGTTGCAGTCCCCGATCTTCTTTGCGCTCTTCCGGGTGCTCGCCAACATGCCTGCCATAGCTGCCGGAACGAAGCCGGCGATCGGGCCTTTGACCAAGAGCGCCGCCGCTCAGGCGAACGCGTCCACGATCTTCGGCTCCCCCCTGTCTGCCACCTTCCAGCACACGGTCACCATCGTGCAGGGGATCGCGGTCTCGGCACCATCCGCCATCAACGTGAAGATCGTCTGCGTGGTGATGATCGTGCTCATGTCGGGCTCGCAGTTCACCAGTATGCGCCAGCTGATGATGAAGAACATGCCGGCGAGCGCGTTGGACAACCCGTTCGCCAAGC
>JBDTWH010000156.1:0-14779 GCA_040006795.1 Actinomycetota bacterium
GCCCCTCGATGCGCTGCTGGAGGCCGTGAGCCTTGCCTGACTTGCGCACGACGAAAGCATCCAGCCGCCGGCCGGCCGCGGCCGAAGCATGCAGCATCGCAGTCGCCACCGGGTCCGCTCCGAGGGTGAGCCCGCCCACGGCGTCGAACTCGAGGTCCCTGGTCAGCTCGTTCATGACCAGGCCCACCAGCGGCGCTGCCTCACCGTCGAGGGTGATCCGTCGCAGGTCGACGTAGTAGTCCGCCTCCCGACCAGAGGACAGGGTGACTCGTCCATGCACGATGGCCTTGGCCTTGATCAGCTCGAGCAAGCGGTCGCGTGACGACATAGGTCCTACCTCTTTGGTCGGCGTAGGGAGATGACGCGGCTGGAGAGAGCGCGCGCGACACTGTTCGGCACGACCTGGGCGAGGCCGGCGATGACCTTGTACTGCAGCCCCGGGACGGAGATGACCTTGCCTGCCCGCACGTCGTCAAGGCAGTCACGAACCAGCCAGTCGGCTTCGAGCCACAGCCCCTTGGGCAGCCCCGAGCTGTCGATGCTGGCACGCTGATGCAGCTCTGTGCGGGTGAATCCGGGACACAGCGCGGTCGCGGTTACCCCGGACCCTTCGAGCTCGTGCGCCAGAGTCTGCGTGAAGGCCGTGACCCAGGCTTTGGCCGCTCCGTACGTGCTCGTCGGCACGAATCCGACCACCGATGACACGTTGATGATGTGACCGCGCCCCCGTTCCCTCATCGACAGGGCACCCGCATGCGACAGCACGAGAACCGCGCGGCAGAGGACATCCAGCATGGCCTCCTCTTCGGCAAGGTCGCCTTTCAGGAGGCTCCGGCCGGTGGCGAAGCCGGCGTTGTTGACAAGCAGGTCAATGGGGCGCTCACGGTCCGCGAGGCGCTGGGCCACCCGCCGGAGCTGAGCCCGTTTGGACAGGTCTGCCGCCAGGATTTCAACATTGATCGAGTGCCGGGCACGCAGCTCGTCGGAGACGTTCTCCAGCCTCGCCCGGTGCCGCGCCACAAGAACCAGGTCGCTGCCCCGCTCGGCCAGCTCATGACAAAAGGCATGTCCGATTCCAGAGGTCGCCCCCGTGACCAGTGCGGTTCTCATGACCGGAACTCTATGCCGCTGCGTGGTCCGATTTGAATTGGCAGGACAAGTTGCGGATCTGAGCACAGGCGCTTCCGGCGCGACGCGATGAGAACGGTTCCCAAGACAGCTAGCGGGCCGCGACCCCCCAGGGACGCGCTGGCTGCAGCCGGAGCCAACCCACAAAGTGCCGATAAATCTGCCATGAGGATCGTCGCCGGCGCCTGCGTGGTCGGGTACTGCGTGGTGTGGTTGCTGGCCAAACGGTTCCGGATGCGCGGCGGCTGGAAGATCCTGCCCATGGTCATCGGGATCGTGGCCGTGCTCTTCACCGGCAACGAGGTGCGGTGGGCAGCCTTTGAGGGACAGCTTGCCGGCGCGGCCCAGCCGGGAATGGGCGGGGCGCGAGCGTCGTTCGCGTGCGAACGGGTTCTGCGCGGGGCGTGGGCCAGTCAGGGCCGGGTCGGTCATGTCTGGTTCGGCCCGGATGGACGCCCGGCCGGTGACGCATTCCTTTCCATGGACACCTGCTCGAGGATCAAGGCATGGCGTTCGGACCCGGCGGGGGCGTCGGTGGAACAGATCGTTGCGGTCCATACGGTCACCCATGAATCGGCTCATCTGGCCGGGATTCGTGATGAGGCCGCAGCCGAGTGTTCGGCTGTCCAGCGGGACACGACCACGATGACCAGGCTTGGGGCCACCCGGGCCGAAGCGGTCAAACAGGTCGGGGAGTACCTGGCACTGGTATACCCGCGCCTGCCCGACGCCTACCGCAGCGACCAGTGCGTTTCCGGCGGGACGCTGGATCAGACTCCCGGTGATGGCACCTGGCCGTAGTGGGAAGACCGGGGCCGCGCCCGGCCAGTCACCGGGCGCGGCTCTGGAAGGTCGCCGACTCTCCTAAGATCGGGGAGTGCGCATAGCTACCTGGAACGTCAACTCCATCCGCTCGAGGATCGACCGAGTCGAGGCGTGGCTCGCCCGCAGTGACTGCGACGTGCTCGCGATCCAGGAGACGAAGGCCACCGAGACTCAGTTCCCGATGCTGGGGCTCAACGCCCTCGGCTACGAGGTGGCCCAGATCGGGCTGAACCAGTGGAACGGGGTGGCGATCCTCTCGCGGGTCGGCCTGGAGGGTGTCGAGGTCGGCTTCCCCGACGTGCCCTCGTTCGGCGACCCGATGGTCACCGAGGCGCGGGCGATCGGGGCCACCTGCGGCGGCGTCCGGATCTGGTCGTTGTACGTGCCCAACGGTCGCGCACTGGGGGACCCGCACCTCGCCTACAAGCTGGACTGGCTCGAGCGCCTGCGCATCGCGGCCGGAGGCTGGCTGGCAAAGGATCCCGGCTCCCAGATAGCCTTGATGGGCGACTGGAACATCGCCCCGCAGGACGAGGACGTCTGGGACATGGCCGATTTCGCCGAGAGCACCCATGTATCACCCCCCGAGCGCGCGGCGTTCCAGGCGATGCTGGACACGGGTCTCACCGATGTCGTCCGGCCCCACACACCGGGCCCGGGCGTCTACACGTACTGGGACTACAAGCAGCTGAGCTTCCCCAAACGACGGGGTATGAGGATCGACTTCGTGCTGGGCTCCCCCGCTCTGAGCTCACGGGTGCAGGGCGCGTCGATCGACCGCGAGGAACGCAAGGGGAAGGGCGCGAGTGACCACGTGCCTGTCATCGTCGACCTGCGGGATGCGTGAGACTGTCTGGCGAGCTTCCGCGCAGACATCTGCTCCACACCGACCGGGCACCAGCTCCCTCAGCGTCCGGAACCTGTTCCCGACGAAAGGCCTCGACGCAGTGAGCACGACTTCTAGCGTGACCCGGCAGGACCTCGCGGATGCCCTCAGTGCGCTGCGCGACAAGCCCCCGCTGGTCCAGTGCCTGACCAACACGGTCGCGGCAGGGTGGACCGCAAATGTCCTGCTGGCCGTGGGAGCGGCACCCGCTATGGTCGACAACCCCCGCGAGTCGCGAGAGTTCGCCGGCATCGCCGGGGGTGTGCTCATCAACCTGGGCACTCCGTATGACGACACCGCCCGCGCCATGCACCTGGCCGTCTCCGGTGCCGGCCGGTCGGGAACACCGTGGGTGCTTGACCCTGTCGGTGCCGGAGCGCTGGCCTGGCGGACTCGCGAGGCACATCAGCTCCTGCGCGAGACTCGGCCGGCCATCATTCGCGGAAACGCCTCGGAGATCCTGGCCATGGCAGGGGGCCAGGGCGGGCGCGGCGTCGACTCTGTCGACTCGCCCGAGGCCGCCATCGCCATCGCCAGAGACCTGGCCCACCAGCAGCAGACGGTGGTCGCGGTGAGCGGTCCGACCGACCACATCACCAACGGTGACCAGGTCGTCCGCCTCTCCAACGGTCATCCGTGGCTGACCCAGGTGACCGGTGTCGGCTGCGCTCTCGGAGCCCTGATGGCCGCGTTCGCCGCGGTGGTGCCGGACGCACTGGTCGCGGCCGCGGCGGCGACCGCCACGTTGACGGTGGCCGCTGACGCCGCGGCGAAGCAGGCCCGCGGGCCGGGCAGCTTTGCGGTCACCCTCCTTGACGAGCTGTCACTGCTCGAGCCGGCCGGCCTCGCCGAGCAGGCGAGGCTCAGCTGAGATGAATCGCCGACCCCCTCTTGACCTGTCGCTCTACCTGGTGACCGACACCGCCATGTGTCACCAGCTCGGGCTCGCCGCAACGGTTTCGGCGGCCATCGGAGCCGGGGTGAGCGTCGTGCAGCTGCGCGACGCGGATGCCAGTGACGAGGAGCTGGTGCGTCTCGGCCGTGAGGTCCTGGCCGCGCTGCACGGCACCGGAGTGCCGCTGATCATCGACGACCGGGTCCACCTCGTTGACGCCATCGGTGCCCAGGGTGCGCACGTGGGACAGTCCGATCTGCCAGTCGGGCAGGCCCGGGCACTACTGGGCCCTGCTGCATACCTGGGCTTGTCGGTGCAGACGATGGAACACGTCGGGGCTGCCCGGGAGCACGCAGACGGGGCGGTGGACTACCTCGGCGTAGGACCCGTGTGGGGAACGGCGACCAAGCCCGACGCTGCCGCGCCGGGAGGCGTGGAGCGGCTTCGCCAGATCGCGTCGGCGAGCCCGTGGCCGTGTGTGGCCATAGGTGGCATCAACCTCGAGCGCCTGGCCCTGGTCCGCGGGGCCGGAGCCGCCGGCGCCGCAGTGGTCAGTGCCATCTGCGGCCAGCCGGATGTCGCGGCGGCAACCCGCGGGCTGCGTGCCGGCTGGGACGGGGCCCCCGGATGAGCCGGCCACCCGTCGCCCTCACCATTGCCGGAAGCGATCCGTCCGGCGGCGCCGGTATCCAGGCAGACCTCAAGACCTTTTCGGCGCTGGGCGTCTACGGCACATGCGTGATAACCGCTCTGACCGCTCAGAACACCCGGGGAGTGTCCGGAGTACACGTCATACCAGCTGACTTCGTCACCCAGCAGCTCGAGACACTGGTGGCCGATGTGCGCCTCGACGCGATCAAGATCGGCATGCTGGCCAACGCCGGGATCGTCGGTGCCGTGCACGATTTCCTGGGCCGACACCCCCACGACCATGTTGTTCTCGACCCCGTGATGGTCGCCACGAGCGGCGACCGGCTGCTCGACGACGACGCGGTCCGGGCCATCCGGAACCTGATGCCGCTGGTATCACTCATCACGCCCAACCTCGCCGAGGCCGCGGCCCTGCTCGACACCGGCCTGGCCGCCACCGTGGCCGACATGCGTGTGCAGGCGGTGGCCCTGCGGGAGATGGGCGCTCAACGGGTCCTGATCAAGGGCGGCCACCTGGACGAGCGCGCCGACGCCGTGGATCTGTTGCTCCACCTCGACGGCGAGCAGGTGCTGCGGGCGCCACGGGTCAGTACGGTGAACACCCATGGCACCGGCTGCACCCTGTCGTCAGCCCTTGCGGCCCTGCGCCCGCAACGTGACTCGTGGCTGCAGGCAGCTCTCGACGCCAAGAGCTGGCTCACCGCTGCGCTGGAGGCGGCTGACAGCCTGGAGATCGGCCATGACCCAGAACCTGAGCCAGGCCGGGGTCCGGCCCAGAACCCCGTCAGGAGCCACGGACCCGTCCACCACTTCCACGCGATCTGGGACCGCTGAGGGCCAGGGAGATGGCGGCGGCACAGAAGGCGGCGATGGCGCCCCCCAGGAATACCGTCTGCACCTGCACCACACCCACCGCGGCCAGCGCCCCCGAGCTGCCCTGGTCCGGCAGGGCGGCGACAGCGGCGTAGTACCGGTGCAGCCCGACCGCGGTCAGCAGGGCGAGGCCGGCGACCATCCCGACCATCCGGGCGAGAACCACCAGCGAGCTGACCACACCATGGGCATCGCCCGGCGCGTCCGCGAGCGCCGCCGCGTTGACCGGCGCGACGGCAAGGCCCAGGCCCAGTCCGGCAAGCGCCAGGACCGGTGTGACCGACCAGGACTGGAGCGAGTCGTGCCCCCACCCCGACATGAGGGCCAGCCCCACTCCGGCCAGGGCGAGGCCGGGGGCGGCCACGACCGCCGGACCGTGCCGGTTCAGAAGCCAGCCACCGGCAAGGGCGCCGACCGGGACCGCGACCAGGAACCGGACGAGCAGCAACGCGGCCGTGGTCTGCGACCCGGTCACCGTCAGGCGCGCCAGAAAGGGGACGTCGACCACGATGGCCACGAGGGCAACCCCGACCAGGACGCTCACGAGGAGGGCAGGGATGAGGCCGGAACGACCCGAGCCGACCATCAACCCCCGGGCCACGAGCGGGTCTCGCGCGGTGTGGTGCCGCCAGAGGTATGCCGCAACGGCCACCAGTCCCAGCGGTGCCAGCGCCCAGCCCCAACGCCCCACCACCTCGCGCTCAGGGTTGGCCGAGGCGAAGGTCAGGACCAGCGAACCCAGCGCGACGGCGATACAGAGTGCCCCGAACACGTCGACCCGGCGGATCAGGACGGACAGGGAACGCGAGATGTCAGGCGCCGCCACCAGAGCCCCGAGGGTCACCAGTAACAGGACCAAGGTGATCACTCCCATCGGCGTCGCAAGCCGACTGTTGGCTGCGAAGGGGACGAACGGAATACCGAGGGTGACGGAGCCGGCGAGCGCGGTCGGGGCGGTCAGGGTGAGCAGTCCCGCACAGAGGGTCACCAGGGCGAGAACCGTCGGCACCGGTCGCAGGTGAGGGCGCGCCTCCCGCCCGGCCGTCATCGCCAGGGCGGCCGCAATCACGATGCCGAGCACCACGTTGAGCCAGAAGATCGCACGCCAGTCGGCCACCGCGAGCACGGCCGCGCCCAGCAGAGGGCCCAGAACACTGCCTAGCTCCTGGACGGCGCCAACGACCCCGAGCGGCATTCCCAGGCGACCGGGCGGCCACAGGTCGGCCACCAGGGCCAGGGTCGCCGGCACCAGGCCGCCCCCGCCGATACCCTGCAGGACCCTGCCGAACACGAGCACCGGCAGCTCGACCGAGACCGCCGTGATCGCCGAACCGACGACGAAGACGCCCAGGCAGGCCAGCAGCACCTTTTGGCGCGACACGAGGTCCGAGAGCCGGCCGATCAGGGGTAGCACCGCGATGTAGCCGAGCAGGAAGCCCGAGATGATCGGGGCCGCCCGGTGCAGCTCGTCGATCCCGAGCCCGACCCCGGACATCATGTTGGGCAGCGCCACCACGACGACATAGGTGTCCGCCGAGGCAAGCGCCACCGCGACCGACGCGGTCGCCAGCTGTGCCCTAGGGCTTGCTGATCTCAACCGGTGCGCCGTACTTGTCCAGCGTGAGGGTGTAGGTGGAGGTTGCACCCTTGTAGAACGGCCCGGTCATCTTCACGGTGCGCAGCTCGTTGCCGGGGTCGGTGATGCCGTAGGTGACGTTGAAGGGCTTGCTGGCGTCGCCGACGTTGAGCAGCTTGGCGACGACTGCCCCCGGCAACGTCCCGGTGATGGTCTGAAGGACGTCTGAGCCCGCCCGGACCTTGGGGCCCGCGACCGGGTTCTGGGTGGCCGTCAGCAACGAGCTGATCCCTCCCTGCGTCGCGAACAGCTGGGCCGGGTCAGGCGCGTTGTAGGTCTTCGGGTCGACCTGGGTGAACCCGGTGGTGAAAGGCAGCTTCACAAAGAGCAGTCTGTCGATCGCGACCACGTCGACCTTGGCCTCGAACCCGCTGATCCGCGCATTCAGGGTTCCCTTGAATGCCGGGGCGTGGGTCCCTGAGCCCTCGGCTCCCAATGCGCCGTTGACCGAGTCCGGGATACCGCTGGAGGTCAGGGTCAGGTGCAGGGACGTCGCGGCGTCGAGCTTGACCTTGGCCGCCGAAAGCTGTTCGGTCGGTGTGGATCCCTGTGCCTTGCCCGAGCCGCTGCACCCCGCGACGGCGGTCGCGATCAGCATGGCAAGAATCAGCGAGGCAGGCGCAAGCCCTGCCAGGCGGGGAGTCTGCCTGGCAGCGGTTGTCTTTCGACCTCGCAGCGCTCTCATGGGTTTCACGCTACCGGGTGAGGCCGCCGGATCACCGCAAGACCAGGGCGTCGGCGTCCGGGTCCCGGTCGACGACCATCGTTCCGCCGTCGCGAACCACTCCCTCCAGCAGCGAACGCGCCAGACGGTCGCCGATCTCTCGCTGCACCAGACGTCGGAGGGGCCGCGCGCCGTATGCCGGGTCGTAGCCGGTCATCGCCAGCCACTCGCGCGCCTCCGGCGTCACCTCGAGGGTGATCCGGCGGTCCTGCAGGCGCCGGGTCAGCATGCTGACCTGGAGCTCGACGATCCGGGCCAGGTCCTCGGTGGACAGCGGGTCGAAGATGACGACCTCATCCAGGCGGTTCAGGAACTCTGGCTTGAACGTCAGATGCACCTCGGCCATGACGGCGTCGTGCTTGGCGTCCTCGCTCATCGTCGGGTCGATCAGGAAGCCCGAGCCGAGGTTCGAGGTCATCACCAGGATGACGTTGCGGAAGTCGACCGTGCGACCCTGGCCGTCGGTGAGGCGCCCGTCGTCCAGGAGCTGGAGCAGCACGTCAAAGGTCTGCTCATGGGCCTTCTCCACCTCGTCGAGCAGCACCACGGAGTAGGGGCGCCGTCGTACCGCCTCGGTGAGCTGGCCGCCCTCCTCGTACCCGACATACCCCGGGGGCGCACCGATCAGGCGGGCGACCGAGTGCCGCTCGGAGTACTCGGACATGTCGATGCGGACGATCGCCCTCTCGTCGTCGAACAGGAAGTCGGCCAGCGACTTGGCCAGCTCGGTCTTGCCGACACCGGTGGGGCCCAGGAACAGGAACGAGCCGGTGGGCCGGTCGGGGTCGGCGATCCCGGCACGGCTTCGGCGGACGGCATCCGAGACCGCCCGCACGGCGTCGGCCTGACCGATCAGGCGCCGGCCCAGGAACTCCTCCATCCGCAGCAGCTTGTCGGTCTCGCCCTCCAGCAGCCGGCCGGCCGGAATGCCGGTCCAGGCGCTGATGACGTCGGCGATGTCGTCGGGACCGACCTCCTCCTTGACCATCGGCCCCTCTCCCCCGGCGGTTGACGACGTCGCCTCGACAGCCTGTGCCTGCGTCAGATCCTTCTCGAGAGAGGGGATCTGGCCGTACAGCAGCTTTGACGCCCCCGCGAGGTCGCCGTCTCGCTGGAGTCGCTCGGCCTGCCCGCGCAGCTCGTCGATCTGGGCCTTGAGATCTCCGACCCTGTTGAGCCCGGCCTTCTCCTGATCCCAGCGTGCGGTCAGCGCGGCCAGCTGCTCGGAGCGGTCGGCGAGGTCGCGGCGTAGTCGCTCGAGCCGTTCTTTCGACGCATCGTCCGACTCGTGACCCAGCGCGAGCTCCTCCATCTTCAGCCGGTCGACGGCGCGCTGGAGCTCGTCGATCTCCACCGGTGAGGAGTCGATCTCCATCCGCAGGCGTGAGGCGGCCTCGTCGATCAGGTCGATCGCCTTGTCGGGCAGCTGACGTCCGCTGATGAACCGGTCGGACAGCGACGCGGCAGCCACCAGCGCGCTGTCGGCGATCGTCACCTTGTGGTGGGCCTCGTAGCGTTCCTTGAGCCCGCGCAGGATGCCGATGGTGTCCTCGACACTGGGCTCGCCGACGAACACCTGCTGGAAGCGGCGCTCGAGCGCGGCATCCTTCTCGATGTGCTTGCGGTACTCCTCCAGCGTCGTTGCCCCGACCATCCGCAGCTCGCCGCGGGCCAGCAGCGGCTTGAGCATGTTGGCGGCATCCATCGAGCCCTCTGCCGCACCGGCGCCGACGACCGTGTGCAGCTCGTCGATGAAGGTGATGACCTGGCCGCCCGCCGAGCGGATCTCCTCCAGCACCGCCTTGAGCCGCTCCTCGAACTCGCCACGGTATTTCGCCCCGGCCACCATCGAGGCCAGGTCGAGGCTGACGAGGCGCTTGCCCTTCAGGGACTCGGGGACGTCGTCGTTGACGATCCGCTGGGCGAGACCCTCGACCACGGCGGTCTTGCCGACGCCGGGGTCGCCGATCAGGACCGGGTTGTTCTTGGTGCGTCGCGACAGCACCTGCACGACTCGGCGGATCTCGGCATCGCGGCCGATGACGGGGTCCAGCTTGCCCTCACGGGCTGCCGCGGTCAGGTCGGTGCTGTACTTGGCCAGCGCGTCATAGGTGGCCTCGGGGTCGGCGGTGGTGACCTTGGCGCCCCCGCGCAGCCTGGGGATCTCGCCGGCGATGGCCTCCGCGTCGATCCCGAACTCGCCGGTGCGGGCGAGGGCCAGCAGCAGGTGATCTGTCGAGACGAAACCGTCGCCCATCGACTCCATGATCTTGTGCGCCTGATCGAGCAGGGCAAGGCTGGCGCGGGCCAGGCCCGGAGCCGGGACCGTTGATCCGCTGACCTTGGGAATGCGGGCGAGGATGCCGGACGCCGCCTGGGCCGCTGCGGCTGCCGAGGAGCCTGTCGCCTCGAGCAACGGGCCGGTGGTGGTCTCGGTCTGACGGGTGAGTGCGAGCAGGATGTGTGCCGGCTCGGCTTGAGGGTTGCCCGCGGCCGCCGCGTCACGTACGGCTGCCTCAAGGGCTTCTTGAGCCTTTGTCGTCAGTTTCAGGTCCATGGGCCAAAGTATTGCGCTCACTTCTCCTGCCCTCAACGTCTAGGGCCGCCATGCCCGGACAGCCGGCTCAGGGCAGACTGCGAGGATGAAGTTTCTGGAAGTACCGGGTCTGGGTCAGGTCAGCCGCGTCGGGCTGGGTACGTGGCAGTTCGGGTCAAGGGAATGGGGGTACGGCGAGGACTACGCCTCGGGTTCCGCCGTCGCGATCGTCCACCGGGCCCTCGAGCTGGGGGTAACGCTGTTCGACACCGCCGAGATCTACGGCTTCGGCAAGAGCGAGCGGATCCTGTCCGGGGCACTGGGTGCCGAACGCGATCGCGTCGTGCTGGCCAGCAAGGTCTTTCCGGTTGCCCCCTTTCCCGCGGTTGTCAGGAACCGCGAGCGCGCCAGTGCCCGGCGGCTGAAGATTCGCCGCATCCCGCTCTACCAGGTTCACCAGCCCAACCCGCTCGTGCCCGACTCGGTGATCATGCCGGGAATGCGCGCCCTTTTACAGGAGGGGCTGATCGGTGCTGCGGGGGTGTCGAACTACTCTTTGCGCCGATGGCGCCAGGCCGATGAGGCGCTGGGGCAGCCTGTGGTGAGCAACCAGGTCCAGTTCTCCCTGGCACACGCCGGCCCCCTCGAAGACCTCGTGCCGTTCGCCCAGCGAGAGAACCGCATGGTGATCGCCTACAGTCCGCTGGCACAGGGTCTGCTCGGCGGGAGGTACGGCCTTGACCACCGGCCCGGTGGGGTCAGGGCAGCCAACCCGCTGTTCGGCACCGAGAACCTGCGCCGGGTGGCGCCACTGCTGGACACGCTGCGTCAGGTGGCCGACAGCCACAACGTCAGCCCCTCGCAGGTGGCGCTGGCCTGGTTGATCAGCCTGCCCCGGGTCGTCGTGATCCCCGGCGCGTCGAGCGTCGAGCAGCTCGAGCTGAACGTCGCCGCCGCCGACCTCGAGCTCGACGCCCCCTCGCGGGCAGCCCTCACGGAGGCGGCAAGAGCGTTCGTGCCCATCTCGGCCGCAAGCACGTATGCCGCCCGGCTGAAGGACAAGCTCGGCGTCTAGGCCGACGAATCGCGTCGGGGCGGGTGGTCTTCGAGCACTGAGCAGCCAGCCCGCCGACTCGGCTCGCCGCTGAGGTTCGGTCGCTGCCCGAGCCTGACGGACGGCCAGGGTCTAGCGTCTGGGGCATGGTCAGACATGTGGCTTCAGTTGAAGCCGTCCAGGGAGACATCACCACCGAGCAGGTCGACGCGATCGTCAATGCTGCCAACAGCTCCCTGCTCGGCGGCGGCGGGGTTGATGGCGCCATCCACGAGGCAGCCGGGCCGCGCCTGCTGGAGGAGTGTCGCGAGCTTCGCCGCACGACATACCCCGACGGCCTGCCCGTCGGCGAAGCCGTGGCGACCGGGGCAGGCGACCTGCCGGCCAGCTGGGTGATCCACACTGTCGGGCCGAATCGTCATGCGGGGCAGAGCGATCCGGCCTTGCTCGCGTCATGCTTCGAGGCTTCGCTACGGGAGGCAGCAAAGGTCGGGGCCAGGTCGGTGGCCTTCCCTGCGATCAGCTCGGGGATCTATGGCTGGGATCCCGACGAGGTCGCTGGTATCGCGGTCGCCGCAGTCCGGGAGTCACCGCACCGCAGCGAGCTTGACCTGGTGCGCTTCGTCCTGTTCAGCCAGGCCACTCATGCGGCGTTCCTCACCGCCCTTGCTGAGGAATGAGCTGCCCGGACTCGCAACCCTGCTCAGTGTCAGCGACGCCCCCGCCAGATCACCACGGCCGAGGACGGTATGACGCTGGGGGCGGGCCGCTGGCCGGCCCTGACAGCCACGACCTCACCAGCCCGGCCGGCCGCGAACACCCTCGAACCTGAGCCCAGCACGGATTTCAGCGCGTCAACCTGACCGCGCAGCTCGGCGACCCGATCCCGAAGCGCCTTCACCTGATTCTCGAGATCCAGGATGCGCTGGATGCCGGCCAGGCTGACGCCCTCGTCCTGTGACAGGCGCTGCACCTCTCGCAGCAGCGTGACGTCGCGCGCCGAGTAACGGCGCCCGCCGCCTCGGGTGCGCGATGGTGAGACCAGACCCAGCCGGTCGTACTGCCGCAGGGTCTGGGCGTGCATACCGGCCAGCTGCGCCGCGACCGAGATGACGAAGACCGGGGTCTCGTCCTCGGGGGAGAACCCGCCGGAGCCTTGCACCGGGTCCACGGCTCAGTCCTGCCGGGCCCTGGCGAACACGTCCGCGCGCGGATCCACGTCCGCCTCTTCGGCCTGCAGAACCTCCACGGCCTCCCGCGCCTTGTCGGACAACCTCTGCGGTATCGCGACGGTCACCTTCGCCAGCAGGTCACCGGTGCGACTCTTGGAGGCGATGCCCCGGCCCTTGACCCGAAGCACCCGTCCGTTCGGGGTTCCGGCGGCGATCCGGACCTTGACCGGGTCTCCGGACAGAGTCGGCACCGAAACCGTTGCCCCCAAAGCAGCTTCAGCGAAAGTAACAGGCAGGTCGAGGGTCAGGTTGTCGCCGTCCCGGCCGAACACCGGATGCTTCTCCACCTGAACGGTGATCAGAAGGTCGCCCGCCGCAGCCCCCTGGTCGCCGGGCTGCCCCTTGCCTCGCAGCCGGATCTTCTGTCCATCCCTGACGCCGACGGGGATACGTGCGGTGACCTTGGATCCCTCGGCGGTGCTCAGGGTCACGGTCGACCCCTCGACCGCGCTGCGGAACGACAGCGTCGTGCGAGCCGCGATGTCCTGGCCCCGCCTGGGGCCGGCCGTGGAGCCATAACCCCCGTAGCCCTGCTGGCCCTCGGGGCCGAACATGCCTCCGAGCAGGTCCTCCAAGTTGGGCTGTCCGCCGCCGCGTCCCGTGCTGAAGCGAACGTTCCCGCCGCGGCCACCGCCGCCCCCGCCACCACCGAACAGGTTGCTGAAGACGTCCTCGAAACCTGCACCACCCGCACCCGCGGGACCACCGGAGGTGAACCGGGCCCCGCCGCGGCTCATCGAGCGGATGGCGTCGTACTGCTTACGCTCCTCCGGAGCTGACAGGACGGCATACGCCTCGCCGATCTCCTTGAAACGCTTCTCGGACGCCTTGTCTCCCGGGTTCTGGTCGGGGTGCAGCGTCCGGGCAAGCTTTCGGTAGGCCTTCTTTATCGCGGTCGCGTCCGCATCGGCAGGAACGCCGAGGATCGCGTAGAAGTCCTTCTCGAACCAGTCCTGGCTCGCCATCGACGTCTCCTTTCGTCTTGTTCACTCAAACCTAGGGACAGTGTGGCCTGCCACCCGCCAGACCTGGGGACCGAGCGGCCTCTCACCCGTCAGACCTGGGGACCGTGCCCTTGCATGGTCCCTAGGTCTGAACCGGGTTAGCTGCATAATCCCCAGGTTTGTCGCGGATCGGCTGTCATGGTGCCTAGGTCTGCGGGTCGGCCACTGCGACCCGGGCCGCCCGAATGATGCGCTGGCCCATCCGGTAGCCGGGCTGCAGCACCTGGACCACCGTCGTGCCCTCGGTGCCCTCAGCCAGCTCGGCCTCAACATGCATGAGCGCCTCGTGGACATTCGGGTCGAACGCATCGCCCGGCTGACCGTATCGCTCCACGCCGATCTTGCTCACAATGGCGTCGAGCTTGTCGGCGATGGCCGAGAACGGCCCGCCCTCGAGGTCACCGTGCTGACGAGCCAGGTGGATGTCATCCAGCACGGGCAGCAACGACTCGACGACATTGGCCACCGCCAAGTCGCGATGCATCTCCCTGTCACGGTCGACACGCTTCTTGTAGTTGACGTACTCGGCCTGCAGCCTCTGCAGGTCACGGGTCAGATCAGCCGCCAGGGTCGTGTCCGGGTGGACGTCATCGCCCTCGACGACCTGATCGACGTCTTCGCCGTCTGCTACTACTTCAGGCTCCAGAACCTCGAGAGACTCGTCCGCCGCGTCGCCGGCAACCGCGTCAGCCGGCGCGGCACCGGACCAGAAACTGGCGTCCCGAACCTTGCCGGTCTCCGGATCCAGGCGCCGATTGTCAGTAACCCTGGGGCCCGTGGGCTCGGATTCCTCCGGGTCCACGGACTCCGGGTCGACTGGTTGGTCGGCAGGGTTGGCGTCCGTCACTTCTTGTCACCACTTGCCGGGGAGTCGCCCTCGGTCTCGTCGACGACCTCCGCGTCAACGACATCGTCGTCTTCCGCGGCCTTGTCCGGGCCGGCCGATGAGGAACCCGGGTTGGACTCGTCGGACTCGGCCCCCGGCGCACTCTCCGCTGCTGAGGCTGCGGCATACATCGCGGTGCCCAGCTTCTGGGACTCCTCCGAGAGCCTGGTGGCCTTGGCGGTGATGTCCGCCGGCGAAACCTCAGAGCCCTCCTTGAGTGCCTCTTTGAGGTCCTTGAGGGCCTCGTCGACCTCACCGCGGCCATCGGCCGGGATCTTGTCGGCGCTGTCGGCGAGGAACTTCTCGGTGGAGTAGACGAGCTGCTCGGCGGTGTTGCGCGCCTCGGTCTCCTCGCGGCGGGTCTTGTCCTCCTCGGCGTGCTCCTCGGCCTCGCGGACCATGCGCTCGATCTCGTCCTTCGGCAGCGCGGAGCCACCGGAGATCGTCAT
>JBDTWH010000157.1:0-19702 GCA_040006795.1 Actinomycetota bacterium
ACCTGAACTTCGTCGCGAAGCAGACCATCCCCAACCTCGTCCTGGTCCCCGTCGGGCCGGGCAACACCGTCACCTTCTACAACTCCGCCGGAACCGTCAACGTGGTCGCCGACCTCGTCGGGGCCTATGCCCCCGGCACCGGCTCCCTGTTCACCGGCAGGACACCGACCCGGGTGCTGGACACCCGGAATGACATCGGCAACCACAAGGCGAAGCTCGGCCCCGGGGCCGAGCTCACCCTGACCGTCCCCAACCTGCCCGCCGGGGTGACCGCCGTCGCTCTTAACGTCACCGCCACCGATCCCACCGCGGCCGGTTACCTGACCGTCTACCCCGGCGGCGGGACCCGGCCCGGCGCCTCCAACCTGAACTTCGTCGCGAAGCAGACCATCCCCAACCTCGTCCTGGTCCCCGTCGGCCCGGGCAACACCGTCACCTTCTACAACTCCGCCGGCACCGTCAACGTCATCGCCGACCTGACCGGCTTCTACCGCTAACGACCTGACCGCGCCTGCTGGTCGCCGGGTCAGAGCTACTCAACGCAGCGTGATCGACGGCATGCGCAGGGTGGCCGCGGCGGGCAGCCCGAGAGCGGCAGAGAGGTCGGAGAACCCGGGAAGCCTGGTGCCGAGGACAGCACGGGGGTCCTCGGTGTTCTTCGCGCGTCCGAGCCTGGAAAGCGGTGCGACGTGCAGGGCCTGGCGCACCGGGGCGTCAGCTGCCAGGCCGGCGCGCGAGCGCGCGATACGCACTGCCTCACGAAGCCCGCCGAGAGCGTCGACAAGTCCGTTGTCGAGCGCGTCACTGCCGGTCCACACCCGACCGCGCGCGATGCTCTCGATCTCGGCGACACGGCGCCCGCGGCCCCTGGCCACCTTGGCCACGAAGTCGTCGTAGATCGCATCCATGGTGGCGGCGAGTCGCTCGCGCTCGTCTTCGCTGAAGCCGCGTCGGGGCGAGAACATCAGCGACCGGTCACCGTGTGACACGGTCCCCGTGCTCAGGCCAAGGCGTTCGAAGAGCTCGCGGACGACCATCTTGCCGCCGAAGACGCCAATAGATCCGGTGAGAGTCGAAGGCAGCGCGACGATGACGTCAGCCGGACACGAGATGTAGTAACCGCCGGAGGCCGCCGCTTCACCCATGGACACGACCACCGGCTTGCCTGCATCGCGCACACGGCAGACCTCACGCCAGATCGTGTCCGACGCAACAGCCGACCCCCCTGGTGAGTCGACATGCATGACGACCGCGCGGACACTCTCATCCCTGGTCGCGGCGCGCAACGCCGCCCCGACCGAGTCGCTTCCGACCTGGCGTCCCATCGGCGTACGGCGCGTGCGCCCGGACACGATCGAGCCGCGCACCTCGACGAGGGCAACGTGGCCCCTGCGACGCGCAGGAATGTGCAGGCGACGGGGTGGCCGCCACCGATCGGCGAAGAGCAGCTCTGCGTCGCTGCCGACCCGGGAACGCAGCGAGGCATACACCTCATCCCGGTAGCCGAGAGAGTCGACGAGCCCCACCCCCAGCGCCTCGGGCGCGGTACGGGGCCCGGTATCGGCGAGCTGACGCACGGCTACCGCCTCGATACCTCGCCCCTTGGAGATCATGTCGATCGCTTCGGTGAAAACCGACTCGGCGAGGCGATCGAGCGCAACGCGATGAGCCTGGGTGAACCCGGTCCGCATGAACTGGTCCGCTGCGTTCTTGAACTCGTGACGCTGCTCGAACTGCGGCTCGATGCCCACCTTGTCGAGCGCGCCGCGAACGAAGGTCGTCTCCACCCCGACCCCGAGCAAACCGACTCCCCCGCCCGGCTGGAGCCAGATCTCATCAAACCCAGAGGCCAGCACGTACGCAGCCATCCCGCCGGAGCTCTCGCCGAAGCTTTCCGCCCAGGCGAGTGTCGGCTTGCCGCTCGCAGCGAAGGCGCGCACGCCGATACGCAGCTCCTGCATCGCTACCCACGGCAGGGGTCCGCCCAC
Source organism: Actinomycetota bacterium (assembly GCA_040006795.1). GTDB lineage: Bacteria > Actinomycetota > Actinomycetes > Actinomycetales > Dermatophilaceae > UBA4719. The sequence continues at coordinate 1,989 of JBDTWH010000157.1, forward strand.
TCTGGCGATCAGACCCACGACGCGCTGATCGGCTGCTGCCTCGTGCAACGAGCGCAGGATGGGGCGGAGCTGTGGTCTGCCACGGGTGCGCAACCGGGCGAGCGGGTCGTCCGCATCCGGCGACGCAGGGAGGTCGGAAAGGTCCAGCTCGAGCAGCAGAGGCGGTCGGTGACCAGGCAACGCGGGCATACCCTCCACCATATGGCGCTCCCTGCGATGCTGACAGTGCTGCGATGTCCAGCCAGAGGCTGCCCAGGGCCTGCTGAGGGTCTTCGGTGTCGATGTCGCGGACCCGGCGCATCTCAACCTCCTCCGGAAGGCGCTCCTGAACATCGAGAAATGACAGCAGATCCCGCAGGGACCGCCCCGAGGGTTGCCGAGCGCCCGACGACAATGCGCGAGGGCTGCCGGGCGGCCATGCTGGAGTTGTCCACCCGCAGGACGCCCGACCCGAGGAGCCAGGCATGAGCATCCATCAGATCACCGAGGGCAGTGTCGTCGTCGGCGTGGACGGTTCGCCCTCCAGCGAGCTTGCCCTGCGCTGGGCCGTGAAAGAAGCGCGGCGAACCCACCAACAGCTGCACGTGGTGCACGCCAAGGAGACCGAGGTCGTTCTCAGCCACAGGCAGCCGCTCGGCACCCAGGAGGAGCCCGCACGCGAGGATCCGGTCGTCATGGCGGCGGTCGAGGACGTCCGGAGGCTGGCGCCGGAGCTACAGACAGTTCCGCACAGCGTCACCGGTTTCGCCCCAACCACACTGATCGCTGCATCCAGGGTGGCTGGCATGGTGGTGATGGGGTCCCATGGACGAAGCGCACTGCCCAGCGCTCTAGTCGGTTCTGTCTCACAGCAGGTTGCCATTCACTCGAGCTGCCCGGTCGTGATCGTCCGGGAGAACAGCAACCCGGACACCGCGGTCTCGGGACACGTTGTGGTGGGCGTGGACGGCTCAGAAGCCTCCCAGCCCGCTATCGGCTATGCGTTCGCGTACGCAGGCTCGACCGGAAGCAGCATCGTCGCGGTCCACACCTGGTGGTGGGAGCCGTTGGACGGAACGAGCATGGGCGAGCCCTGGATGGGCGACTGGACCGAGATCGCGACCCAGGAGTCGACCGTGGTCTCAGAGTCACTGGCAGGCTGGACGGAAAAGTACCCCGACGTCACGGTCCGCCGCCACATCGTCCGAGGTGACCCGGTCGTCGAGCTCCTCGATCAGTCCCGGGACGCCAGCCTGCTCGTCGTCGGGTCCCGCGGACGTGGCGGGTTCATCGGACTCCTGCTCGGGTCAGTGAGCCGTCGCGTTCTGAAGCGGGCCAGCTGCCCAGTCGCCGTGGTCCGGTCAGCTGACCGGGGCACCTCCAGCGCCTGACCCTGCAAGAATGCGCTGCATGACATACCTCGCAGCGCAGGACCGTTATGACTCGATGGTCTACCGGAGGGTCGGACGAAGCGGGGTCAAGCTTCCACTGGTGTCTCTTGGGCTCTGGCACAACTTCGGAGACGAGAGCTCGCGAGAGACGCAGCGGACGATCCTGCGCCGTGCTTTCGACCTCGGCGTCTGTCACATCGACCTTGCCAACAACTACGGGCCGCCTTACGGCTCGGCGGAGGCCAACTTCGGCGAGATCCTGCGCCAGGACCTCCTGCCCTACCGCGATGAGCTCTTTCTGTCCACCAAGGCCGGCTACGACATGTGGCCCGGCCCCTACGGCGAGTTCGGGTCCCGCAAGTACCTGCTGGCGAGCCTTGACCAGTCCCTGAAGCGGATGGGTGTCGACTACGTCGACGTCTTCTACTCCCACCGACCTGACCCGCAGACCCCGCTCGAAGAGACGATGGGTGCGCTGGACACTGCGGTGCGTTCGGGCAAGGCCCTGTACGCAGGCATCTCGTCGTACTCTGCGGAGCGGACCGCCGAAGCCGCCCGGATCCTGACCGAGCTCGGTACCCCGCTGTTCATCCACCAGCCGTCCTACTCGATGCTCAACCGCTGGGTTGAGGGAGGCCTGCTCGACACCCTGGAGCAGGTCGGCGCCGGGTGTATCGCCTTCTCGCCCCTGGCTCAGGGGATGCTGACCGACAAGTACCTGGACGGTATTCCGTCCGGCTCCCGGATGGCCCAGAACTCCTCACTGTCCCCGGATCTGCTGACCGACCAGAACCTCACACACATCCGCGCCCTGAACGAGATAGCCGGCCGCCGTGGCCAGTCGCTGGCCCAGCTGGCCCTGGCCTGGCTCGCCCGCGACGAGCGGGTCACCTCGGTCCTCATCGGCGCTTCGTCGGTCAAGCAGCTGGAACAGAACATCGCCGCTCTGGACAACCTCGAGTTCAGCGCCGAGGAGCTGGCCGAGATCGACAGCCATGCCGTGGAGGGTGGTATCGACCTGTGGCGTGTCCAGTCCCTGACCTGACCTGACACCGTGGTTCTCCACTCGGGCTCACCGCCCGGGGCTCCCAGCGCAGGTCACCACCCGGGACTCACCTCTTGATGAAATCGCTCAGGAGCTGAGCGAACCGCTCAGGCTGGTCCAGGTGTGGGAAGTGTCCGGCGCCCTCGAACAACACCACTCTGCTGTCGGCGATGATCTGCTGTGCGGTGGTGGCGTGCCAGGCGGGAATCATCCGGTCCCGGGTGCCCCAGACAACCAGGGTGGGGATCTCCGCTGCCAGGGGCAGGTGATCATGGGCGCTCACCGTCTGTCCACCCGGGTCGATGACCGAGCGGGTCGTGGCGAGGAAGGCTCGCCGGCTGTCCGCGTCGGCCAGGGAGGTGAACCCGCGCCAGATCTCGGTCGTGTCCGAGCTCGCCCTCCAGCCCCTGCTGGTCAGGACCCGCCCCACCGCCTCGACTCGACCACGCACCCAGCCGGATGCGATCACCGGCAGCACCCATCCAGCCCCCGGCACCGTAGCCGCCCGGAGCAGTGGACTCACTGACCGGCCCAGGCCACCGCTGGACACCAGGACGAGGCGCTCGACCCGCTCGGGAAACAGGTAGCAGAACTGCATCGCGATGCCGCCACCGAACGAATGCCCCACCAGGGTCACCCGATCGATATCGAGCCGATCGAGCAGATCCCGCAAGGTGGCCGCGTGCGCCCCCAGCGAGTAGTCCCCCATCACCTTCTCTGAAGCGCCGTGGCCGAACAGGTCAGGCGCCAGGACCCGGTGGTCGGCTTCGACCTTCTCGACCAGATGCGTCCAGTTACGATGCGAGCTCGTCAGTCCGTGGATGAACAGCACCGCCGGGCCGTCACCGCTGTCCCGGTACCACAGCTCGTGTCCGTTCAGCATCGCCGTGTGAACATGCTTCCCCGCCACGGCCACTCCAATCTACCGACCAGTAACATATGCAGGTGAGTCTACGCGAGCACATCTTGGGCCGCCATATGTCAGGGGCGCAGGATGAGGACGTGACCCACGACAAGGAATATCTGCTCGACAACCAGCAGTCGGAGGCAGGCCAGCGGTTCGACGCGCTGTCCCAGCTGTTCAACCCCACGACATTCCGGCACGTACAGGCGATCGGGCTCGCCCCGGGATGGCGGGTGTGGGAGGTCGGTGCGGGAAGCCCGAGCGTGCCGTCCTGGCTGTCCGCTCAGGTTGGCCGCGACGGGCACGTTCTGGCCACTGACATCGACACGTCGTGGCTTGAGAGCGGGGACGCGGCCTACGAGCTTCGTCGTCACGATGTGGGCTCAGAACCGGCCCCGTCCGGCTTGTTTGACCTGGTGCACGCCCGGCTGGTGCTGGTCCACGTGGCACGGCGGGAGCAGGCACTTGCCTCGATGGTGCGGGCATTGAGACCAGGCGGCTGGCTGCTGCTGGAGGACGCGGACCCTGCGCTGCAGCCGCTGGCCTGCCCGGACGAGTTCGGGCAGGAGCAAGAACTCGCCAACAAGGTCAGGCACGGCTTCCGCAAGCTGCTCGCAGGGCGCGGCGTAGACCTGGCGTATGGCAGGACGCTCCCCCGGCTTCTCCGGCAGGCAGGCCTTCGCCAGGTGCAGTCCGATGCATACTTCCCCATGGGCGGGTCTGTGTGCAGCGAGCTGGAGCGCGCTACCGTCGAGCAGGTTCACGACGCTCTGATCGCTTCGGGGACCGCCACCGAGACCGAGCTCCGGCAACACCTGGTCAATGTCGGTACTGGCCACCTCGACCTCGCCACCTCCCCGATGGTCTCCGCGTGGGGCCGAAAGGCAGCCACGGAATGAAGCTGAAGCTCGACCTCCATGACATCTACAACCACGGCGGCGATATCGACCGGGCGCTGCGAGCAGTCATCGACGAGGCTGTCCTCAAGAAGGCACCGCTCGTCGAGATCATCCCGGGGAAGGGCTCGGGTGCCCTGAAGAAACACGTGTTGCGGTTTCTGGATCAGAAGGAGATCAAGGCGCTCTATCACCGGGTGGAGAAAGACTCGAACAACTTCGGCCGCGTCTTCGTCCACTTCCGCTGGAAGTGAGCCCCGGGCACAGCAGATCCGCTGGATACCCGGACATGATGCCTTCTGAGAACCCTGAGAGTCTGGGCGTATGAAGAAGCTCGCTTTTCCGCAGGTGGGGGCCGAACCCGAGGGGACGCCGCCGTCCCTGACGAAGTTCGCCTGGCTGTCGATCGCGGCGGCTGTGATGACGATCGGGCTGAAGTCCGGCGCCTACCTGCTGACCGGATCCGTCGGCCTCCTGTCGGACGCCGCCGAGTCGGGGGTGAACCTCATTGCGGCCATCGTCGCCCTGGTCGCGCTGCACATTGCCGCACGACCCGCTGACGAGAACCACAACTTCGGCCACGGCAAGGCCGAGTACTTCTCCGCAGGCATCGAAGGGCTGATGATCTTCGTCGCGGCGGGGTTCATCCTGTTCACCTCCGTGCAGCGCTTCCTGCACCCGGCCGCCATTGAGAGCGTCGGGCTGGGACTGGCGATCTCGACTGCGGCCACTGGCGTGAACGGGGCGGTCGGCCTTGCCCTGCTTCGGGCTGGCGCTTCCCACCGTTCGGTCACCCTGACCGCTGACGGCAAACATCTGCTCACCGATGTCTGGACCTCGGTCAGCGTCATCGTCGGGGTGCTCCTGGTGGCGCTCACCGGGTGGGAGCGACTGGACCCGATCGTCGCCGCCCTCGTGGGCGTGAACATCCTGGTGACCGGCTTCCGGCTTGTATCCCAGTCAATTACGTCACTGCTCGATGCCGCGATGCCTGCTGAAGATCTGGCCCAGGTCACAGCCGTGCTCGACAGCATGCGGACGGCCGACCTCGACTTCACCGACCTCCGCACCCGCGAGTCAGGCCGGCACCGCTTCGTCTCGCTCACCGTTCTGGTTCCCGCCGAGTGGACGGTCGAACGAGGCCACGCCCTGGCCGATGACGTCGAGGTCGCGATCGCGGCGAATCTGCCCTACACCAACATCCAGACGCACCTCGAACCTCAACGGGCACCTCTGTCGTCAGCTGAAGGCTGAGGGCCGGTTTCCCTGACGTGCACACTCCTGGATCTCATGTGATGACCCATTGACCTCGGATGCCGACCCTTGGGCCTCGGGCTCATAGTCCGACATCGCGGGTGCAGACTCCATCTCAGTGGCTACTGGCTCGGCCAGGAGTGCAGCGACCAGCTCGCTCAGGAATGCGCGAACGGTGGCCTCGGCCAGCTGATGCAGAAGCAGCCTGTCCAGCTGCCTGCCGATGGATCCAAGCGGCGGTTCATAGCTGCCTGACAGCCTCAGCTGCGACTCAACAGCACCCAGCGGCGCGATCTCCAGATCGGCCTCCATGATCGGGAAGAGCTCGCTGGGGCCGGTGGCCGACCAACGGAGCGGCATGACGAATCCCTCGCCACGATCTCTGACCTTGCCTCCGTAGACCTTGACCGCCTTCGACAGTCCCGGAACAGGGCCGAAGGGGCCCACCCTGCCGAGCAGCTGCTCACCTTCGTCATAGGCGGCTTCGGCCACGTGCTGCAACAACCCGCCTACAGCGCCGAGCAACCGATTCCGGACCTGTGCGACCGGCAGCGGGATGCGGATGAAATCGTAGACAAGCATCTTCATAGCAAAGAAAGCCCTGACTGATCGCGCCAGAGTCTAAAGTCCCTAAGACCGCCAGATGATGACATCTCAGACCGAGGACCGCGAGACTCCGGATCACCCACCAGGCCCTCTGCGAGATTGGAGATCGGATGGATCCCCTCACCGATTCGGACGTTCCGGCCTGGTGGCAGCGACTCGGCCTGCCGGGGGTCGTCGACATCCACACCCACTTCCTGCCCGACCGGATGATGCGGCGGGTGTGGGCGCACTTCGACGAAGCAGGGCCGTTGATCGGACGCCCCTGGCCGATCGAGTACCGGTGGGACCAAGACCGGCGGCTGGCCCATCTGCGGCAGCTGGGGGTACGGCGCTTCACGGCCCTGACCTACGCACACCGCCCCGGCATGGCCGGAGACCTCACGGACTTCGCCCTGGACCTGTCGGCGACCCAGCCCGACTGTGTGCCCAGCGCAACGTTCTTTCCCGAGGACGGCGTCCTTGCCCAGGTGGTCTCGGCGCTCGAGCGAGGCGCACGGGTGTTCAAGATCCATGCACAGGTGGGGGGTTTCGACCTTCGGGAGCCCGTTCTGGATGACGTGTGGGGGCTCCTGGCTGAGGCTGCGGTTCCGGTGGTGGTCCACGTGGGCAGTGGCCCGGTGCCCAGGGCCGGCTTCACCGGGCCTGACAAGCTCGAGGGAGTCCTTCGCCGACATCCACTGCTAACTGCCGTTGTCGCTCATCTCGGCGCGCCGGAGTATGCCGAGTTCCTGACGCTGGGCGAGCGGTACCCGCGGGTGCACCTGGACACGACGATGGCCTTCACGGACTTCTTCGAGAAGGCCGCGCCCTTCCCCGCGGACCTCTTACCGCGGTTGTCTGCGATCGCGGACAGGGTGGTTCTGGGGAGCGACTTCCCCAACATCCCCTACCCCTACATCCGTCAGCTCGAGGGGCTCGAACGGCTTCGCGAGCGTGAGCCCCGCCTCGACGACGACTGGCTGCGCGCTGTCTGCTGGGTCAACGGCCAGAGATTGATCGGCCCCTGAGTGGGGACGGGTGCCGCCGGAATGACAGCCTTGTCGCGGGCTGATCTACTTGGTGGTCTCGGGCCCGGACCGTCGCCCTGTCGCCAGGGACCCACCACATGCTTGGGAGTCAACAAACATGATCAGGCGCATCGCCATCGTCAACCGCGGAGAAGCCGCTATCCGGCTGATCCACGCCGTACGCGAGCTGAATGCACAGGGCGCTGAGCAGATCGAGACTGTCGCGTTGTACACCGACGGCGAGCGCTCGGCCATGTTCGTACGAGAGGCGGACTCTTCATACGCCCTCGGCCCTGCCGCGGACCGCCCCTACCTCGACCTCGCCGTCCTGGAACGGGCACTCACCCAGACGGGTTCGGACGCTGCTTGGGTTGGCTGGGGTTTCGTGGCCGAAGACCCGTCCTTCGCCGAGATGTGCGACCGGATCGGCGTGACCTTCATCGGACCGAGCCCGGCCGCCATGCGACGGCTGGGCGACAAGATCGGCTCGAAGCTGCTGGCCGAGCAGGTGGGTGTGCCGGTCGCCCCATGGAGCAGGGGCGCCCTGGACGACCTCGATGCCGCGCATGCCGCGGCAACCGAGATCGGCTATCCGCTGATGCTCAAGGCGACGGCAGGGGGCGGCGGCCGCGGCATCCGGTTGGTCACCTCCCACGACGAGCTCACTGACGCGTTCGAGCGCACTCGCGACGAAGCGGCCCGCGCGTTCGGCAACGGCACGGTGTTCCTCGAGCGTCTTGTTACCGGCGCCCGACATGTTGAGGTGCAGATCATCGCTGATGGACAGGGAACGGCCTGGGCTCTCGGCGTACGCGACTGTTCGGTGCAGCGACGCAACCAGAAGGTCATCGAGGAGTCATCCTCACCCCTGCTGGACGAAGAGCAGGTCGACAACCTCAAGACGTCGGCCGAGCGCCTGGCCCTGGCAGTTGACTACTGTGGCGCGGCGACCGTCGAGTTCCTCTACAGCCCGCTCGAGCGGACCTTTGCCTTCCTCGAGGTGAACACCCGGCTACAGGTCGAGCACTCGATCACCGAGCTGACAACCGGGTTCGACCTGGTCAAGGCGCAGCTGCACGTTGCCTCCGGCGGCCGACTCAAGGGCAGCCGCCCGGCTGAGCTGGGGCACGCCGTCGAGGCCCGGCTCAATGCCGAGGACCCCGACCGTGACTTCGCCCCCTCCCCCGGGCGGATCGTGCTTCTCAACCTGCCGTCAGGCCCGGGCATCCGGGTTGACACCGGGGTGGGCCCGAGCGACCTCATCCCGGCCGACTTCGACTCGATGATCGCCAAGGTCATCGCCTATGGGGGCACGCGTGACGAGGCTCTCTCCCGGCTGCGTCGGGCCCTCGCCGACACCACAGTCCTCATCGAGGGCGGCACGACGAACAAGAGCTTCCTGCTCGACCTGCTGGACCAGCCCGAGATCATCGACGGCAGCGCCGACACGGGATGGATCGACAGGGTCCGTGGCGAGGGCCGGCTGCAGCCGGAACGATATGCCGGAGTAGCGCTGGTGGCCGCCGCAATCGAGGCGTACAAGGAGCAGGAACAAGCCGAGTGCCTGCACTTCCTTGCCACCTCGCACGGAGGCCGCCCCCAGGCCCAGCACGAGATCGGGCGAGCCATCGACCTGAAGCTGCGCGGCACCTCCCATCGGGTCACCGTCGCACAGGTAGGCCCCACCCGGTTCCGGGTCGGATTCGGCGCGAAGCAGAAGGACCGCCAGGTCGAGGCTGACCTGGAGCTGTTTGACGAGTTCCTCGGCCGCCTGGTCATCGGGGACCACAGGTTCCGGCTGGTCAGCGCAACACATGGGCCTGTCCACCTGATAGAGGTCAACTCAACCACCCACCGGGTCACCCGCGATGAGGGCGGCGTCATTCGCTCACCCGCGCCCGCACTGGTCATCGCGGTGCCGGTTGGCGTCGGTGACCACGTCGACGCAGGTGCCCCGGTGCTGGTGCTGGAGTCGATGAAGATGGAGACGGTACTGCGCGCCCCTTATGCCGCACGGGTGCGCGAGCTGATGGTGATCACCGGTGGTCAGGTCGAGACAGGCACACCCGTTGTCCGGCTGGAGCCGGTCGCACCGGACGAGGCGGGCACAAACGGGGCCAACACCACTCCGGCCCCGCTCCAGCTCCTCGATCTCCCGACCCTGCCCGAGGCCACCGCGACCACCCGAGCCGCTCGCAGTCTTGACGACCTTTTCAGCCTGGTGCTCGGTTTCGACCTCGCCCCCAAGGACACCACGCGCACCCTTGCCGGCTACCAGCGGGCACGTGCCGAGCTGACCGAGACCGGCCAGCCCCCGCTGCTGCGCGAGATCGAGGTCTTCAGCGCCTTCGCCGACCTGACCGAGCTTGCCCGTAACAGGCCTGCCGCCGAAGAGGAGGCAGACGAGCTGGTTCACAGCCCCCGCGAACACTTCCATGCCTACCTGCGCAGCCTGGACGCCGACCGCGAGCACCTGCCCGACGGGTTCCGCCGGCGCCTGGCCCGCGCTCTGGTCCACTACGGCGTCACCGATCCGGATCGCGGCCCCGCGCTCGAGGAGGCGGTGTTCCGGATCTTCCTTGCCCAGCGGACCGCCTCGGACCGTGTCGTCATCCCCCTGTTGCAGCACTGGATGGCCGAGCCTCCACCTGAGGGCCAGGTCGCAGACATGGCGCATGAGGTGCTGGACCGGCTGGTGCTGGCCACCCAGCTGCGCTTCCCCATGGTGGGCGACCTGGCCCGTAGCGCCCGGTTCCGCTGGTTCGACCAGCCAGTGGTCGACGCCGAGCGCCAGGCTGTGCTCGCAGGCGTGGTCGACGAGCTCATCTATCTGTCCGACAACCCGCACGCTCCCGACTATGGGCCCCGCCTGGACGATCTGGCCGCGATCCCGGAGCAGATCGTGGGGTTCCTCGCCCTGCGGATCGAGCACGCGCTGCCCGCGCGAGAGCCGATGCTCGAGGTGCTGATCCGTCGGCACTACCGCGAGTTCGAGCTACACGACATGCGCGAGCGCACCGCTGCCGGCAGGCCACTGGTCGCAGCGGACTATGTCGTGGACGGACGTCCGACCCGACTGGTCACGTCCATCGCGCAGGCGTCCGAGCTGGTTGCCTCCTCCAGCTTCGTCGCCGAGCTCGACACCCAGCTCGGGGGCGCACCGGCCGGCCACGCGGTGGTCGTCGACCTCTATCTGTCCTGGCCCGATGCCCCTCACGCCGATACCGAGATGTCGGCCGCGCTGCAACAGGTGCTGAGGGCGCTGCCCTTCGCCCAGAAAGTTCGACGAACGGTGGTCGCGGTCTGTCCCGGAGGCGGGCGCGAGGTGTCGTACTTCACGTTCCGCCCTGGACCCGACGGGGTTGTTGAGGACGACCTGGTCCGGGGAGTCCACCCGATGGTCGGCCGCCGCCTCAACCTGTGGCGCCTTCGTGAGTTCGAGGTCACCCGGCTGGATGCGCCGCAAGACGTCCTGCTGTATCACTGCATCGCACCCGACAACCCCGCGGACCAGCGGCTCGTCGCCCTGGCCCAGATCCGCCAGATGGCCGTCGTCCGGGATGCTGACGGGCATGTGACTTCGCTGCCCCACGCCGAGCGGGCGGTCGCCGGCTGTCTCGAGGCGATCAGACGCGAACGCGCGGCACGGGGTGCGGCCGGCCTGCGCCTGGACATGAACCATGTGTTCCTGCACATCTGGCCGGCTATCGACGCCCCGCTGGACGAGCTCACCGCGCTGCAGGGCACGATGGCGCCGCTGACCCGGGGTGCTGGGGTCGAGGAGGTTCTCGTCCAGGGCCGGATCGCGTCCCGCGACGGACGGGTGCACTCGGCTGCCGTTCGGTTCTCCTACCAGCCAGGCGCCGGCGTGGTCACAGCGGTGACCGGCCCGCCGACAGAGCGGCTGCACCCGCTTGACGACTACGCGCAGAAGGTGCTGCGCTCCCGCCGTCGCGGCACGGTGTACCCGTATGAGCTGGTGAGCCTGATCGCCGGAGACTATGGCAGCTTCGTCGAGCACGACCTGGATGACGATGGGGCACTGGTGCCGGTACAGCGCGAGCCGGGTGGCAACCGCGCCGGACTGGTGGTCGGGCTGGCTCGTACCCTGACGGTGCGCCACCCCGAAGGCATCACCCGGGTGGTGCTGCTGGGTGACCCCACTCGCGCGCTGGGTGCCGTGGCCGAGGCCGAGTGCGCAAGGGTCATCGCCGCGCTCGATCTTGCAGAGCAGCTTGGCGTGCCCGTCGAGTGGTTCGCGCTTTCGGCAGGCGCGCGGATCTCGATGGACTCGGGCACCGAGAACATGGACTGGGTGGCACTGGCCCTGCGCCGCATCGTGACCTTCACCCAGGACGGTGGCGAGATCAACATCGTCGTGGCCGGTATCAACGTGGGAGCTCAGCCGTACTGGAACGCTGAGGCGACGATGCTGATGCATACCAAGGGAGTCCTGGTAATGACGCCGGACAGCGCAATGGTGCTGACCGGAAAGCACTCGCTCGACTTCTCGGGTGGGGTCTCGGCCGAGGACAACTTCGGCATCGGCGGCTATGACCGCGTGATGGGCCCGAACGGCCAGGCGCAGTACTGGGCGCCCGACCTGGCCGGTGCCTGCGACGTGCTGCTCTCCCACTATGACCACACCTACATTGCGCCGGGCGAGGACGCGCCGAGGCGAGCCGCCACCAGCGACCCGTTGGATCGCGACGTGTGCGCCTACCCGCACGAGATGCCTGACAACGAGTTCCGCACCGTCGGAGACATCTTCTCGTCGAAGACCAACCCCGACCGCAAGAAGCCCTTCGACATCCGAACCCTTATGAGGGCGGTCGCCGACCAGGACCACAAGGTCCTCGAGCGGTGGGCTGGTATGGCGGGCGGCGAGACGTCGGTGGTCTTCGACGCTCATCTGGGCGGGTGGCCCGTGTCGTTGATAGGTATCGAGTCCCGGCCTCAGCGCAGGCCGGGGTTCCCGCCGAGCGACGGGCCCGACACCTGGACTGCAGGAACGCTCTTCCCTCGCTCGTCGAAGAAGACGGCACGGGCGATCAACGCCGCGAGCGGCAACCGGCCGGTTGTCGTCCTGGCCAACCTGTCGGGTTTCGACGGGTCGCCGGACTCGATGCGGCACCTGCAGCTCGAGTACGGCGCCGAGATCGGCCGGGCGATCGTGAACTTCAGGGGGCCGATCGTGTTCTGTGTGATATCGAGGTATCACGGTGGCGCGTTCGTCGTGTTCTCCAGGGCGCTCAACCCCTCGCTGACGGTCCTGGCCGTCGAGGGATCGTTCGCGTCGGTGATCGGCGGTGCACCGGCAGCGGCTGTCGTCTTCGCCGGAGAGGTGGACTCTCGCACAGCCGCCGACCCGCGGATCCTCGATCTCCAGGCTGCGATCTCGGGTGTGGAGGGTGCGGATCGCGCGGCGCTCGTCACCGAGCTGTCGCAGCTGAGATCCAGCGTTCGCTCCCAGAAGCTCGGCGAGGTCGCCGCTGAGTTCGACAGCGTCCACAGCATCGAAAGGGCTGTGAAGGTGGGCTCGGTGGATGCGGTGATCAGTGCGCGCGAGCTGCGTCCGAGACTCGTTGAGGCCGTGGAGCACGGTCACACCTCTGGGCGCGAAGAGGGCGCGCCGATCGGTCCAAGGCCCTGAAGTTCCACAAAAGCGTCTCGTCACGGCAGTATGAGGGAGTGAACCGGAGCCCGCTCGCTCATGTGGACGAGAACAGGGTCGAAGTGATCGAGCCGCCCACCGGGCGCATCCGGCGTCCGATAGACGTGTTCGCCCTCCTGGTTGGCCTCGTCTTGTTGTTCACCGCTGTGGGCCTAGGCGCCCTCGCTGTCGGAACCTCCAGTGGACTCGAACAGGATCTGGTCGGCGTCAGCGGCCTCCTGCCCAGAGTCCTGCTGAAGCTCATCAGCTGGGCCGGGGGGATCGGCCTGCTGGTGCTCCTGGTGGTCAAAGGCGTCGACCTGGTGGTGCGCTCGCGGAGCTGGCAGCTCTTTGAGGCTGTCGCCGCGGCCGGCGTCGGCGCTTTGCTGGCGTTGATGCTGCAACGGGTGATTCTTGATGGCCACCTCGGCGTCGTCCTTGCCGCGTTGACCAAGGCGATCCCTCAAGAGGGCCGCACCGAGCCCTTCGACACGCTGATCGTGGCCAGCGTCGCCTTCTTCACCGTCTCAGGGGTCGGCGGACGGTCCATCCTGCGCAGGGCCGCGGTTGTCGTCGTCGGATCGGCAATCCTGTCTGGGTTCCTCTCAGGGGGGATCACGGCGTTGGCACTGTTCGCGAGCGGTCTCCTGGGATGGGTTGTCGGCCTGACGGCAAATGTTGTCTGGGGCGTCGTCTCAAACCGGCCCCCTGGCACGGACGTCGCCGCCGCCCTGATCCGTTGCGGACTGTCCGTCACCCGCCTCGAGCTCAAGGGTTCCACCCCCAGCCCGGGAAGGCGGTACGTCGGGACGGGCGCCGGGGGACGCCTGGACGTCCGGGTCCTGGACCGGGAGACCTTCGGCGCGGCCGCGAGCCGACGCGTGCTCCGACGGGTGCGGTTGCGCGGACCATCGGCCCGGGGTCCATCCCTGACCGTCAGAGGCGCAGTCGAGCACCATGCCCTGATGGCGATGGCCGTGGCCAGGGCCGGCGTGCGGGCACCCGAGCTCCTGGCAGCCGCCGAGGTGGGCCCGTTCGCGGCGGTCCTTGCCTTCCGGCCGGCCGAAGGCAGGGCCCTTGACGAGATAGGGTCCGAAGACCTCAGCGACTCGGACCTTGCCGCCTTCTGGCAGCTGCTCATGCTCCTGCAACGAGCCCAGATCGCCCATCGTGGACTGAGCATGGACAACCTCTTGCTGGACGATCTTGCGGGTGCAGCCCTGGCCGCGACGGGAACCGGCGACATCGCGGCGGCAGATCTTTCACTGCGCATCGACGTGGCCCAGCTTCTGACCACCCTGGCACTGATCGTCGGGCCCCAGAGGGCTGTCGCCAGCGGGGTCTCATCCCTGGGGAGCCAGGCCATGGTCAGAGCCCTGCCGCTGGTCCAGAGCGTCGCCCTTGGGACCTCGACCCGGACGGCCCTGCGCACCCACAAGGGCTTGCTACGACGGATCCGCAGGCTGGTGCTCGAGCTTGCCCCAGAAGGAGAGCCGCCCGAGCCGATCGAGCTGCGGCGACTGACTCCACGCACTCTGGTGACCGTGCTGGGAGGCGGCATCGCGGCCTACCTTCTTCTGACCCAGCTGGCCCAGGTGAACATCGGGCAGATCCTGAACACCGCGCAGTGGGGCTGGGCGACGGCGGTCGTGGGCTTCACAGCCCTGAGCATCACGGGCGCCTCGCTGGTGATCACCGGAGCGGTCACGGCCAGGCTCAACTTCGTCCGGACCTATCTGACCCAGCTCGCCGTGGCATTCACCGGACTGGTCGCGCCGTCGGCAATCGGCAACATCGCGCTCAACCTGCGTTATCTGCAAAGGGCGGGCGTGGACCCTGCGGTCGCCGGCGGCAGCATCGGGCTGGCCCAGCTCGCTCAGTTCTCCAGCTACTTCGTCCTGCTCCTGTTCTCCAGCGTCCTGGCCGGCACCGGGCCCCAGGCTTCGTTCACCCCACCGCTGCCGGCCATCATGGGCCTGATCGTGCTCGTAGCCCTGCTGCTTCTGGCGCTAGCCATACCTGCAGGGCGCAGACTCCTGCTCGGACGGTTCCTGCCGATAGTGCGCCGCGTCGTCCCCAGGGTCGTCGCCGTATTCCAGGATCCTCGCAAGGTGATGACGTTGTTCGCGGGGGCGCTCCTGCTGGACATGTCGTTCGTGGCAGCTCTGACCTGCGCAACGCGAGCCTTCGGGGCGACGCCATCGGTGCCCATCGTCGCGGTCGTCTACTTCGCGGGCGCCATCATAGGCTCCGCTGTGCCGACGCCGGGAGGGCTAGGCGGTGTTGAGGCTGCGCTCTCGGCCGGGCTGATCACGCTGGCGGGGCTGAACCCGGGCATCGCGGTCTCGGCCGTCCTGCTCTTCCGGCTGTGCACCTACTGGCTGCCCATCCCGTTTGGCTGGGCGTCGCTGAACTACCTCCAACGGGTGGCCGCCATCTAGGTGCACTGACCCGGCATGTTGGTCGAGATCGTGAGACGACACGCTCTGAGGTCGCGGAACGAGCCAGGACAGACCAGCCGGGGATGGCCGTTGTCGCGCCAGTCCCCTACACGTCCTACGACGGGTAGACCCACCCCACGTGGGTCTACCCGCGGCAGGACCTACCCGAACGCCAGCTGGGTGTCGTCGGGGGACGGCTCCGGAAGCGCTCGTGCGCTCGCCGAAGATATCGCCGGGCTGCCGTCCGGAAGGTCAGGCGAGATTGCCACAACAGCCGGGTCGATGCGCATCACGCAGTACCCGGCCACCGCACCTGCCCCGAAGCCCGGCGCGAAGATCCGGGTGGGCTCCTTGATGACGCCGTCGCGAACCGCGTCGTGGATCGCCAGCGGGATGCTCGCCGACGAGGCGTTGCCGACCGTCTCGACGTTGAAGTAGAGGCTGTCGGACGTGAGACCCGCCTTCAACGCAAGATCGATCACCATGGTCTTGTTGGCCTGGTGGGGAACGATCAGGTCGATGCTCTCCAGCAGCGAAGCCTTCACCCCGTCGGGGTCTGGGAGCACGGAGAGCTCCCCAATCATCTGTTCGAGATAACGGCCGGCCAGCTTCTTGACCTCTGGGCCGTACACGGTGATGTTGTTGTCGAACGCCGGGTTGGGCCAGATGATCGAGTTGACCTGGCTCGCGGGACCGCTGGCATACGTCTGCATGAACTCGATGTCCGGTGTCGCTCCGTCCGGGGCGACCCCGACCACGAAGGCGGCCGCGCCGTCACCGAAGATCATCCGTGAAGGCCGGATGTTGCCGATCTTGTCCGAGAACTTCTCCACGCACACCACGAGCACAGGGCGCTGTACCTCCTGGAGGAGGCGCGTCGCATCGGACAGTCCGTAGGCCATCCCTGCACATGCGGCGATGATGTCGCAGGACGCATGAGTCTGGTAGATGCCGAGCTGGCCGGAGATCCAGGTCGCCACAGAGGGGATGATCCGGGTGCTGGTGCAGGTGCAGACCAGCACCGCCCCGATCTCCTCGGGGCCACGACCAGATTGGGCCAGTGCCGCCTTTGCCGCCTGGAGCGCGATCTCCTCCATGCTCTGGGCGGTGTAGCGCCTCGACTCGATGCCAGTCTTCTGAAGGATCTCGTCAGCCGTCATCGGTGACCAGTTGTAGGCGGAGTTGCGGATCAGGTCTTCGTTGCGGCAGACCACCTCACCATGAACCACGGCCAGCGCCTCGATCCGGGGCATCACCGAGAACTGGTCCCGCACATTCACCGGCGGGTAGGGCCGCACCGGCTGAACGGCCTCAGGGGCCGTTGACCCCGGGGCGGGAACCACCCCGGACTCTACGCGTCGCAGGAAACCCCGCACCTGCCGGTCACGCGGGTGCATCACGACCACATAATCGTCGTCGCGCAGCTGGCCGACCTCGACAAGCTCTGCCTGTGAGCGCTCCCAGGGGTACTGGTTGTGCAGCACCATGGCCCATCGGCTCAGTGCCTCGAGCTCGGGGACCTCTTCGGAGCAGTCGACGATGTCGGCCAGGTCATACATCGGGAAGTCGGGGTCATAGCTGGGCAGCCGGAAGGTCAGGTTCTTTGGATCGGAGAGGATCTCGGACACGGTGGGCTTGATCGGCTGCAGATCGGTGGCGTCGTGCTTGCGGTGCCCGAAGACATCGAAGAGAGTCGCGAAGATGCGGTCCTCAACATCGCCGTCCCAGGATGGCGGCAGCGCCTCGTAAGCACCCAGCACAGCGGCAACTTTGCGGTCACCATCTTTCCAGGGCGTCACGATCGGCATGAAGACGTCACGGCGCGTGCGCGGAACATCAGCCCAGCGAGTTGCCCTCTTCTCATACAGAGTCATCGAAAAGCGGTTTGTCCAGAAGAGGTTCAGGGCAAGGTCACGCATCAGGCCATAACGGCTGGAGTACTCGCCCTCCTCCACCTTGCGAAGGATGTCGGTGCCCGACGGCGCCTTCACCTCGAAGTCGCGCCTGATCACGCCGTCGAGCTGCGCGATACTGTCCATCACCGACAGGTCGAGCTCGGGGACAAAGTTGGAGGGGAACACGATCCGGTCATGGCGGTTCACGACGAATGGCTGCATGGCCACATCCTTTGAGGGGTCTTCAGTCCTTGACGGTGCCGTTGCCCGGGATCAGTTGTCTCCCAGGGTTGGCGCGGGGCACGTGACCGCGCTGAGGCGAGGGCGCAAATCAACACTAGCCGCCCCAAGCCGGCTCCGCACGGTGGAAACTGCCCTAGCCAACGGGGCAGGAATCAGGACATACTGCACCCATCAGCCATGATTCGATGTCGACGAAGTACGTCACAGCACAAACCGGGTGACCGTGCCGATGTTGATTCCCTGGTCGCGCGCTGCGCCTCGACGATTTGCCAGCGTTAGACGGCAGGACTGCCTGGGAGGCACCTCATGAACACCAGCTCGACAGTTGACGAACCAGCCACAGGTGTGATCGGCGAGAAGCTCGCCGGACGAGTCGCCCTGGTCACCGGGGGAACCCGGG
>JBDTWH010000158.1:0-2946 GCA_040006795.1 Actinomycetota bacterium
CGACTGAGTCGCCGGCCGGTGCGGGTGGGGAATAGCGGATCGCTGGGTCGCCCGGCGCGTTCGCGGAGCCAGAGCTGAAGAAGCGCGGTGACCTGGGCGGTGAGGGGGACCGCGCGTTGCTTGCGTCCTTTGCCTTCGCAGCGGACGCTGGCGCCGGTGCCGAGGGTGATGTCGTTGCAGTTCAGTCCGGTGAGTTCGGAGACTCGCAGGCCGGTCTGAATGGCGAGCAGCATGAGGACCCGATCTCGTCGTCCTTCCCAACGGGACTGGTCAGGGGCGTCGACGAGAGCGTCGACTTCGACGGGGCTTAGGAAGGTGACGATCCGTTTGTCGAACCGCTTGGGTGGGATCGCCAGAACGCGCTGGATCAGCAGCGCGTGCTCGGGGTGACACAGCGCGGCGTAGGAGAACAGCGAGCGGATCGCGGTCAGTCGAACGTTCCGGGTCCGGGTGCTGTTGTGACGCTCGCTTTCCAAGTGGTTGAGGAACGCAGAGATCATGGTGGCGTCCAGATCGTCCCAGTCCAGCTGTGAGGGAAGCTTGCCGCTCTTTTGGTGCACGAACCCGAGCAGCAGCTTGAGCGTGTCGCGGTAGGCCGCGATGGTCTGGGGGCTCACCTGGCGCTGCTTGCCGAGCCGATCGGTGAAGAATGCCTGCAGCGTCGGCGCGATCAGGGTCATGAGCGAGTCCCGGGTCGGGCCATTGACCATGCGGTGTCCTGACGAGCCGCGGCCAGGGCGAGCAGTTCCGGGGCGGCCGACAGGTACCAGTAGGTGGACGCGGGCTCGCGGTGCCCGAGGTAGGTCGACAGCGACGGGATCTTGGCCTGCACGTCCTCGTCGCTGCGATACCAGCTGAGCAGGGTGCAAATCGCAAAAGTGTGTCTGAGATCGTGGAGCCTGGGAGGTGACGGGGCGTCAGCTCCGACGCCAGCGTTTTCGACGAGTTGCCTGAACGTCTGGCTGACGACTGCGTAGCTCAGTCGCTTGCGGGTCAAAGACACGAAGAAACTTGCGTCCTTCGGTCGTCGCTGGAGTTCATCACGCAGCCGCGCGTTTTCTTCGAGGGCCGCCATGGTGGTGGGGTGCAGGGGAACCAGGCGGGACTTGCCGAACTTCGACTCGCGGATCAGCAATACGCACTGGTCCCAGTCGATGTCGCTGCGGTCGAGCTTGATGGCCTCACCGATCCGGAGCCCGCTCGCTGCCAGGAGTCCGATCAGGGTCTGGTAGGTCGCCGCGCGAAGCGGCGACACGATCGAGGCTTGGGCCTGGCTCATGATCGCGTCGATGTCGGCTGGGGTGTAGATGAACGGCCGACGCCATCGCTGCCGGTTTGGCATCAACCCCAGCGGCGGCACTTCAGTGCCCGAGTCGATGCCCGAGAGGTAGCGGGCGAAGCCACGAGCCGCGGTCATCCGCCTTGGCCCGACGGTCGTCACCGTTCCGGCCGCTGATTGTTGGGACCATTCCAGCGCAGCCTCGATCGTCACGGTTCGCAGGTCGTGGGCGTCGAGGTAGGCCACGAACTTCGGCAGCAGCCACCCAGCCTCGGCCAGTTCGTGACCAAGCGAATGACGCAGTAGCAGGTAGTCCGCGAGGGCCTGCTCCAACGGGCTCATCGGGCTGCTCCTGGCCAGGGCTGCGCGACCTGCCGCAGCGTGCTCAAGTCGACCTTGGCGTAGAGGGCGGTGGTCGCCAGATCCTGATGACGAAGGACTTGGCTGATCGCGACCAGGCCAGCACCTTGGCGCAGCAACTCACCGGCAAGCGCATGCCGTAGGCGGTGCGGTCCGACGTGTGGCAGGCCGGCTCGAAGACAAGCTCGTTCCACGACGTCACCGACCAGATCCGGGCGGATGGGTCCGCGGGGAGCTCGACAAGTCAGGAACAGCAGCCTGGCACCCTGCGGGTTGCGGCCTGCGGACACGTAGCCGACCAAGGCTTCACCGACCTCCACGGGCAGCGGGAGTCGGTCTTGGCGGCGGTCCTTGCCGCGGATCATGAGTTCCCCGGCCCGCCAGTTCACATCGCCCAACTCCAGGCGCGCCACCTCGATCGACCGCAAGCCCAGACGTGCGACCAGCATCATGATCGCGAAGTCCCGGATCCCGACATCGCTGCTGCGGTCGCAGCTGTCCAGCAGCCGCTGGATATCCGTGGCAGACATCGCCGATGGAGGCAGGGTGGCCAACCGCCAGCCACCCACCGGAGGCACCGCCGTCCCAAGCCGTAACGGTGTGATGCCCTGCAAATACAGGAACCGCAGGATCGAGCGGAGCTCACCGACTCGTCCCTTGGCCGACCCACTCGACACCCGGCCGCACTCCCGGAGCAGGAACGCGTTGACGTCCACCCCGGTCAAGGCAGAGGGCTCGAAGACATCACCCTTCATTGCTTGTTCCTGCAGGAGACGACGTGCGGTGTTCTCATACCGCAGCACCGTCATGGCCGCCAGGCCCCGTTCCTGGACCATCCACGACCGGTACTGCACGAGCAGCTGACCCAACGGCGTGACTGCCGGCTCGTGGGGCGCGACGACGTCGGCCCCACGCAGAAAGGTCAACAGCGGCACCATCGCACGAGTGCCCAGGACGTGCCGGCAACCAGCCGAGCGCCGGGCGGTCAGAAACGCCGACGCCCACTCCTCGTTGAACTGCGACGCATCCAGACCCTCCGACGAGAGCCACACACCGACCTGGCCCAAGTCCTTCAACATGTTCGTAATCGTCGTGGGCCTGTAGCCCCGCTGCGTCAACCACGCCCGGTAGCCCTCGACATGCGGCGCCAGCAAACCGGCCTTCCTCCGCGGACTTCCCATCACACTCGCCTCCCTCAAAGGGAGCACGGTGCCCCCACGATTCGAGGCTGCACTCAACGCGCAACTATGCCGAGACCACCGGAGCCCTCAAGCGGCAAAAGGCCGACGACTCAACCCCTCCGCGAA